>NZ_NPDU01000031.1 GCF_002811985.1 Leptospira adleri | reverse complement strand
GGGTTCACATTCTTTCCGTCTTCGCATTCATGATTTGAACGACCAAGTCCGCGGTGGAATATTCCACACCGATCGATTTCCAAACCGCTCCGATTCCCGCAGCGATCAAGGAAGCATTTTCAGTCGGGCTGTCGTAAACCGCTCCGACCGCTTTTGCACCTTCACCCAAAAGTGTGGAGATCATAAGAATGGAAATCATGGAAATTACGATCGCGGAAGCGGGAGAATGGACGTCGAGTCCTTTCGCCTTTTGAACCCATCTTCTCCAGGCAAAGAATCCGAGACCGATCAAAACAAGAATGGAGACGACTTGAACGATGGACTCATACAAATGTCCCGCGCTTTCTCCAAAGAGAAAACCGATCAGAGAGAATTTGTAGGGATCATCCATTCCGTATCCGAACATTCCGGAGATCATCTGGCTTGTGGTATGAAGGAGATAGGTGATGAAGCCGTAAAAGATAAATGCGTGCATGATTCCGCGAAGAGGTTCTTTGAAGTTCTTCTTTTGGAGAATCACGTTCTGGATAAAACTGTTGATTCTAAATCCCCAGTTCGGGTTTTCCAGAAAGTTCTCGGTCCCGGCCGCTTTTCTTGCGTTGAAGATCAGTTGAAGACGATAAAGAATCGCACGGATAAAAACTACGTTCGCGATGACGAAGAGGATCGTAAAGATCACGTGAAAGGCGATTTGTGAAATAGCCATATTGATGAGTTACCCTTTCTTTTGGATTGGTGGATTGATTTACACCGTAGGAATCCAGAACCTCCCTGTCGAGGAATTTTCAAATCGACGACCTTGGGTAGAACGATCGTTCTTGAGATTGAAACTCAATGATTTTTTGAGGGAATCTACCTCTGTTTGAGTTCCTACTTTCTTTGGAACGCGGAGGATCCGAACCCTTCGGTGAAACCTCGGTGTGGGAACTCTTACGTTTTCCCGAAGCGCGATCTTGACCCTTCGGTGAAACCTCGGTGTGGGAACTCTTACCTTTTTTCAAAGCGGACTTGCATTCAATTGAGACAAGGTCTCTTTTATTCAAACTGTCTTGACAGCGAAAATTCTTCCTCTAAAAAAGAAGATGCAAAATAAGGAATCAGTCCAAAGATTGAAGGACGTTCTTTTTTAGAATGGCCGATAAGGAGCAGACGTGGCCTCAATTTTTTCATCCCATCCCACCGATATCATCTTAGAAAAAGCCCTCGATGGAGTTCGAATCTCTCCGGAAGAAGCCTTATCGCTTTACAAAGACGCGGATCATCTGAAGATCATGGCCGCCGCAAGAACCCTAAGAGAAAAAATTCTCCCTCACACGCAAGCGAGTTATACGATGTTCCGGGTCGTAAACTACACAAACTTCTGCAACGTGGAATGTAGTTTTTGTTCCTTCATGGACGAGATCGGAAGCGGAAAGGGTTACGTCTTAAGCGCCGAAGAAATTTTGGAAAAGATGGACTACGCGGTCGGAGAAGGCGCGGATCAGATGTTTCTCCAGGGCGGCGTTTATCCGGATCTCCCGTTCGAATATTATTTAAATGTAATCTCTTCCGTAAAAAAGAAATATCCGGACATGCATATCCGCGCTTTTTCTCCCGTGGAAATCATCAACTTAGAAAAGATCACCGGACTTCCTCTCAAAGAAGTATTACAAATTTTGAAACAAGCCGGTCTTGATTCCGTGCCAGGAGCGGGAGCGGAGATTCTTACCGATCGGATGCGCAATATCATCTCTCCCAAAAAAGCGACCACGGAAGAATGGGTTCGCGCGATGGAAACCTGTCACGAGGCCGGACTTCCGGGAAGCGCGAATATAGTCTTCGGTTCCGAAGAAACAAAAGAAGAAGTGATCGAACATTTGAGCGTTGTGCGAAATCTTCAAGACCGAACCGGAGGATTCTTATCCTTTATTCCCTGGACGTTTCAACCGCAGACAAAACGTTTCAAGGTGCGAGCGGTTTCCACGCAAGAATATCTAAAGGTTCTCGGAATTTGCAGAATCTTCTTGGACAACATTCCTCATATCGAAACTTCGGTGATGGTTCTCGGGAAAGGCGTCGGGCAGTTGGCATTGACGAGCGGCGCGGACGATATCTCTTCCGTAGTCATCGAAGAGAACGTTCTTCGTTCCTACGGACTCAAGACGGAAAAAGAAGCGATCAAGTTTTTGAAAGAAGGCGGATTTGTTCCGAAACGAAGGGACCTTCTCTACAACTACGACCGTTACGGAAACGAATTGGCTCAGAGCCTTTGAGAAAATTTTTCCGGAAACTTACCGTTTTCCCGTTTTAAAAAAGAGGAAAATTTTGATTCCCGAGTTTGTTCTCTAATCAGTGGAATCCGAACCTGAGAAATTCTTCTTTGAGCGATTTTTCCCGGAGAAAAAAGAGTAAAACGTTTCTTCGGCCGGATGTTTTTTTCAAGGTCGATATCCGAACGTGTTCGAATTCTTCTTTGAGAATTGATCGTGCGGGATTCTACTTTGGAACAGACTTAAAATCCGGAGTAATTCCGATTCAAAAAAGGAAATCGCGGAACAAGGAAATGGCTCATTCCCTCGGATTTCGAGATAAGAATAAAAAAAGAGAATCCGTTTTTAGATGGAGAAAGGGTCTTACATTAGACGACGTCTTTTCCGGCGAAGAGACGTTAGGAGAAATCGATGAAAATTTTCAATAGCATTCTGGTGTTTGCGTTGGCTTTTAATTCCTGCGCTCATGAAGTCAAAGAAAGAATTCACGTGGATACCGGAGTTACCGTAAAAACGCTCGGGCCTCATAAATACGAGCTCGTTTCGATCGGCCAGGCCTCGTCTTCTTCGGTGGAAGAGAACGATAAATTCAAGATGCAGAATACTTCCTGCACCGCGGCGAAAACGATCGCGACTCGGAAACTCGAGGAACTCGAACCGGAACAAAAGAACAGACAGTTTTTTTTGGAGTTAAAGAATACGAAGTATTTAGAAGAGGGAGTTTACTGTGAAATCACTTATCACTACGAACTTCCGATTCCTAAAAAGCAGTAGTCGAAGATCCGGAAATTTCTTTCGGAAAATAACGAACGGGTTCGATAAAAGAAACCCGGTTTCGTCCTTTCTTTTTCGATTCGTAAAGCGCCGAGTCGATGGAATGATAGATATCGTCAAAACTGAATTCTTCTTCGGGGCCGAAGATGCAGGCTCCGATGGAAACGGTGATCTTTACCGGATCCCCGGTTTTTGTCCGATAGGAAAGTTCCTTTTCGGAAACGTCGAGCCTTAGTTTTTCGCAGAGTTGCGAGAGATCGTCTTTTTTGATCGCGTCGAGAAGAATACAAAATTCGTCCCCTCCGATTCGGGAACAAATGTCGGTGGCTCTTACCCTGTGTTTCATCACTTCCGAGATCGTTCTCAAAGCCTGGTCTCCCGCCAGATGTCCGTAGGAATCGTTGATCTCTTTTAAGTAATCCATATCCAGAATGATCATCGCGAGAGAAAAGCGGTAACGTTGCGCTCTCTTTAAAAAAAGTTCGAACTGCTCGATCAAATATCTTCTGTTGTAAAGACGGGTGAGTTCGTCCACCTTCGAAATTTTTTCGATCTGAATATTCTTATCCCGAAGTTTGTTCACCGCCTTTTGCAGCTTTTTTTTGGCGCGATGATCCATCACCCTCCAGAAGTTGATCAGAAGATTTCCGATCACACCTGTCGTAAGATAAATCAAAATGATCGCAAAGTCGTGTTGCAGAGGCATTGCAAAACCTGTGATCGTCGTACAAACTACGAGGGAGAAGTAAAAGAGAGAATTGAAAAAGATCACAGTGGTTCCCGTAAACCAGAGGAGAATGTTCCCGCTTACGACCAAGGCGGTGAAAAAATGGAAGTAAAGCCCCATTCTTCCTGAATCCAAAAAGACAAAGGGAAGCAAGGAGAATACGATTGTCCCCGAAGAAAGGATGCTGAACCTTTCGATGCTCCTTCGGAAAAGGTGCTTCCATTTTATAAGTAAGAATGCGAAAAACCCTGAGAGAAAAATCACAGTCAAACGAGAGTAAATCAAGAGACGATTTTCTTCTCCGAAAGGGTCGGCTCCGTCGGGAACCAAAGCGGAAAGAATGCTGATTCCGATACAAAGAAAAAAATAAATTACGGTAGCTCTTCGTATATCCAACTGATAGATTTTCAGATAATCATTCGGGAACGGATTGAAAAAAACTCTTCGAGCGAGGAGTTTGATTTTTTGATTGTTTCCGAAAGAATATCTCATTTATTTTCTAACTGTAAAACCGGATCTCGCTCCCCATTTTAAAAACGGCCCGGTTTAAACAATCAGGATTTGTGCGAGTTCCCGGACATAGGAATTCGACCGAATTTGTAAAAGAATAACTGTGTCGAATTTTAAAAAACGACGATCTTTCTGGGATTTTTTGTCAGGACTGAAGGAAGCGGCATTCCTTCTCCTCCGAGAGAGCGAACCGATTTTCCGTTGATTCGGAGGGAAACTCCGGAAATCGGCAGATTCTCCATAAGACTGTAGGTGAGTTGATCGATCCGGTCTTTGAGAATTTCAGGGCCGGCGCCTCTTTCCAAATCTCCGCTGAGAGAAATTTTTAGAATTCCGTCTTCGATCCTGTAATCGGAATTGTAGTTGAGACCGGAAGGAATCGAGTTGAGAATGCCTTTTTCTTTTTCCGCGGCGACCGGTCCGGCGATGAGAGAATTCAGGATGAGTTTTACTCGATCTCCTCCTTTCGAAAGACGCAGAACCTTTACGAGTCTGGAATGACTCTTGCTTCCTTTTCCGTAAAACTTGAGAAAGTAGAGGGCCAGTTCCCCTTTTTCCGTTGGAAGAGAAGTCGCGGATCCTTTGCTTTGTGATTCGGAAATCTGGGGATCCATAACGGGAACTAAATTTTCTTCGTTTAGATCTTCTTCGACGGAGTTCGTATTTTCAGAAGAAGAGGTTTGAACGTCTCCGTTTTGTAGGAGCTCCCCGAGGATTTCGTCTTCGGCTTGATCCATCATTTCTTTGTGATTGAGATTTCCCCGGTTGGAATTTTGGGATTCCGGATTCATCTTACCGATATTTCGAAAACCTTGAAACCCGGCTCCCGAAAGGGAAAATCCGGAGCCCGTGCTTTTATCCAAAAGCACTAACGTAAAAATAATCCCCGTTAATATGAAGATGAGATTTTTTCTTTTTTCCGAATCCGGCACTCTATCATTTTCGGAAAGAATTCGGATTCTATGCAGGCAAAAATCAGAGGAGTTGGGCGAGATCCGAAAGGTTTTTGAGCTCGATTTCGAAGTCGGGAATTTCTCCGGGATTGGCATGTCCGTACGCGCAGAATGCAAAGGGACAGCCGTTTTGACGAGCCGCTTCGTGGTCGGAAAGTCTGTCTCCGATCATGAGAATCTTCTCCGGTTCGAAGCCGTAGAGTTTTACGTATTCTTTGAGAATTCCTCCCTTTGTTTTGATCCTTTCGTTGTCGATCACGAGGATCGGATCAAAGAGAGGGAGAACGCCAGCGACTTCGAGAATGGTTTCTACGTAAGCCCGTCGTCCGTTCGAAGCGGCTAAGATGCGAAAGCCCTTTCTGGAAAGGGACTCGATCGTCTCCTTTACTTTTGGATAAAATTCCCCTTCGCCGTTTCGGATTTTCTGACAGAGAAAACGAAGGACGCTGTCGGAGATCCTGTCTCTTTCTTCTTCTCTGAGTTGAGGAAGAAGGTTGAGAAAAATGGTTTTGACCGGTTTTCCGATCTCATCCATGATTCTTTCTCTCGAAGGCAATTCTATGGGAATTCCCGAGCTCTGGGAAAAATGTTCGATTGCGTCCTTATAAACTTCGAGAATGATTTCCTCGGAGGAAAACAAGGTTCCGTCTACGTCGAAGGCAAGGGCCTGGAGAGAATCGCTGGAAAAAGAAGTCATTTCTGAGGACAGTTTCTGAAAACGGATCCTTTTGGCATTTTCTTTTTCCCTTTGCTTGATTTTCCCCGGACGCGGAGAAAATAGGAAGTATCTCCTGCATGAAAACTTCGGATCTCAGTCAAACGGGCGCTTCTTCTTCCCAAAGAATTTTGCGGAACCGCACCGAACTCTTTTCTTCCTTTGTTTGGACCGATTATAAGGCGCAATTGCAGAATCGGGTTCAAGGTGAAAAGTTGGAACGTTATTTCGAACTGACTTCGAGCGAAAGAATCGGATTGAAAGAGACGATTCGACTGAACGTTTCCGCGACTCCATATTATATTTCTCTTACGGACCCGAACGATCCGGAGGATCCGATCCGAAAGATGATTCTTCCGAGAGAAGCGGAATCTATTTTTTCTCCGGAAGAATCGATCGACCCTCTTCACGAGGAAAGACTTTCTCCTGTACGGGGACTTACCCACATGTATCCGGATCGGGTTCTTCTTTTTACCAATCACGAGTGTTCGGTTTATTGCAGACATTGTATGAGAGGAAGAAAGGTCTCCGATTCTAAGGAAAGGATGACGACCGAAGATCTGGAAGCCTGTTTCGATTACATAGAATCCCATTCCGAAATCAGAGACGTCGTTTTGTCCGGAGGCGATCCGCTGAACCTGAGCGATTCTAAGATCGATTGGATTTTGGAAAGACTGGAAAAAATCGAACACGTAAAAATATGCAGACTAGGAACGAGAAACCCGGTCACACTTCCGTTCAGAATCACATCAGAACTTTGTAATGTAATCGAGTCCCACAACACGGAACGGTTGTCCGTCTTCTGCAACACTCAATTCAATCACGCGAAGGAATGCACGTCCGAGGCGAAAGAGGCGATTCTGAAACTTCTGAAAGTCGGTGTGAGCGTAGGAAATCAATGCGTTCTCCTAAAGGGAATCAACGATTCCGGGGAAGCTATGTTAGAACTTCATAAAAAACTGTTGGAGCTTCGGATCCGCGCCTATTATATGTACGATCCGGAATTGATTCCGGGATCCCGCGGTTTTAGAACTCCGCTCGCAAAGGGAATCGAGATCGTGGGATATCTTCGGGGAAAGATCGCTGGAATGGGAATTCCTCAGTTCGTGAACGACCTTCCGGGCGGAGGAGGGAAAATCACTCTGACTCCCGATTGGTATCTCGGTTACTACAAACCGGAAAGAACTCACGTCTTTCGTTCCGCGTTACGCGGAACTTATCACTTGAGCCCCGAACCTCCCGATTCCGGGATGGAAGAAAGTTATCCAGAAATCACGCGGGAAATATGGGAAAGAATTTATCCCGAAAGTTTCGGAGCTAAAGATAAAAACCCTTATGAATGAGGGAGTTCCCACCGTACTCGTTTACGCGGATCTCCACGAGTTTTCGGGAGAATTTCCGGATTCTTATAAACAAGAATGGGAATCGGCCGCTTCCGTAGAAAAAATCACGGAATTGTTAAACGAACTCGGAGAACGAGTCGAGCTCGTCGCCACTCCGCAAAGTCTATTAGAAAAATTGAATCTATATTCTTCCTTGAGATTTAAGAACCGGCCCGTGATTTTTCATCTTATGGAAGGATTTCGTTCCCGAAATCGGGAATCCTTGATCCCCGCGGCCGCCGAACTTTTCGGATTTCCGCACACGGGTTCGGACGCATTCGCTCAAAACGTATCTTTGGACAAGAATCTTACGAAAATTTTTGCGGACTCGCTCGGAATTCCAGCGGCGAAGGGATTCTCCATATCCTACGAAGATCGGATGAATTTCGTATCGCCGAAAGAATTCGCTTTTCCCTGTTTTTTAAAACCGTCCGGAGAAGGTTCGAGTCTCGGGATCGGAGAGGGGAGTATTCTTTGGAACGAAATGGACCTCCGTTCCCGTCTACAAACCTTACCCGAGGAATATTTTCCGTATTTGGCGGAAGAATACTTAAAAGGTTCTGAATATACAATTTCTGTAATGGGTTCTTCGGCTTTCGGTTATCGTGCGAGTCGCCCGGGACGTCTGATCCTTCAAGACGATCTGAAGGTGGAGGAAGTCTACGGAGAAAAAACGAAGTCAAAGCACGTCATGCCGGAGACCCTGGTTTTTGATTGTCCGGCGGAGCGAGAATCATTCCTTCAGGAACAGAGTCTTTTGCTTTGCAAGTCTTTGGGAACTTCCGGCCCGGTCCGTCTGGATTGGAAATGCGACGAAGCGGGAGATCCTTTCCTTTTGGAAATCAATCTGACTCCGGGTTTGTCTCCGTTTTATTCCACGTTTCCGATTTGTTATCGTCAGAGCTTGGGGGAGGAAAAAACCTTGTTTTCAGAGATTCTTGAGATCGCACGTTTGGAAGGTGAGTCTCCCCGGTTTTTATATTCTAAGTTAAAGACCGATTCCATTCTCAAAAAATAATATTAGATATGCAGACGTTTCATTCTTCTCAAGCCGCGGTTTCCTTTCGGACTTCTCTGGAAGAGTCTGTTCGGAATCATCCCGTCCTGACCGCAAATCTTTGGTTGGAATCCAAAGAAAGAAGAATGGAAAAGGAAGATCTTCTTCTTTGGTTGCGTCAGGAATATTTCGTGAGCGTGGACTTCGTGAACTGGTTTTTAAATACCGCGGCTATCAGCGATAAGCTGGACGCAAAGATCGTGCTCGTTCAAAATATCTGGGAAGAATTGGGAGAAGGTAAGGCGGAAGATTCTCACGTTTCGATCTTAAAGAAATTCCTTTCCGATATGGGAGAGACGGTTTTTGAGTCGCATCGCCTTCCTCAGACTAAGGCCTATCTCGATCTGATGCAAAGAATCACCACCACCGATTTTTATTCCGCACTGGGAGCGCTCGGTCCGGCAAACGAATACTTGCTTAAACTAGAATATTCAAGAATGTTCATGTCCTATCGGAGCCTAAAAGAGCGGATTTTGCTTCCGGAGGGAAAATTCTTCCAAGTGAATTTGGACGCCGACGAATCTCATTCGGAAAAACTTTTCCGTCTGATCGAATCGGTGGCCGACTCGGACGAAAAAAGAAACCGTGTGATGGAAGGAAATCGTCTGGCTCTGGACGCGAGATTGGTTTTTTACGAAGGTCTATCGGCTCTTCAGGGTCTTTAAGACGTTCATTCCGATCATCCCGAAGATTGGAATCAGAGGAAGATAGAGCAAGGGGGCGATCCAGCGATAACCTCGTAGAGAATGGCTGAGTTTTCGAACCGCAAAGAATCCGGGATATCTTCTTCCGTCCGCGATCATTTGAACGTTTCCTTCCGCTACCTGCAGATTCAAGCTCGGGTGAATTTCCTTGAGTTCTTTTTCCGAAAATTCACGAAACGACTGAAAACGGATCTTAGGGTTGAGATTGTAAGATTGTAGCCTTTGAGCTAAGTCGCCGCAAAAAGTGCAATCTCCATCGTATAAAAAGACAAGTGCGTTCATGAGGTTTCTCTAATGTTGTGAGGTAAAATTTGAATTCTTCTTGCCATAGTTCCGACGTATCACCCAAAAAAAAATCGACCATGGCTCGGAAGGAATTCTATTTTATTCTCCGCCTACCCAGTGTTAGACGGTGCTTCCAAATCCTGAGGTAGATTTTTTAGAAAGGCGCAAATGGGTTGAATATGTTCCTCCAAAACGCCGATCCAAAAGTAGATCCAGATTCCTTCTTTCTGCATTCCGTCGCAGACTTTCATATACCACTTGGAGATGGAATTCTCTTTTCTTGCTCTCCAAAAAAGAACGGGAAATCTTTGGACCATTTGATCCCAGATATCCCTTCCTACTCCCTCTCCCCTCGCGATTTCGTCTACCGCGAACTTGGAAAGAAAAAAACCGTAGGGAGTTTTCTTAACCAAAGCACAGCCCTTGTATTCCGAATCGAGAAGAATTCCCGCGAACTCTTGTTCCCAAAAATTCGGTTTCAGAGGTCTTTGAAACGCCCTTTCGATAAGATGATTGATCTTATCTTTTGGAACGGAGTTGAGATCGGAAATGAAATCGATCCGGTTTTTTTTTCGGATCAGAGTTCCGCTTCCTTTGATCGTAAACAATTCCTTTAAAAGAGAAGAAGCCGAAGTGATCGCGATTCCGAAGTCAGGGTCCTTTACGTTTTTATAAAGTTCGTTGCACGCGTGAAAGAGAACCGAGTCGATCGGATCCGGCTCGATGGTAGAATCCACGTCGCAGATCGAAATTTTTTCTCCGCCGGAATGAATTCCGCCGCGAGGATTCAAATAGATGAGTTTTTTCGTCTTTAAGGAAGAACAGAGATTGTTTAAGAATTCAAAGAGTCCGTTTCCTCTTTCCTCGGCGATAAATACGGGAAGTTTTTTTTCCGTCAGAGCGGACGCCACCGAAGATTCGATCTGATTGAAATGACGAAAGAGTTTTCCGGGAAGAGTGGAACCAGTTTCTTCTTTCGTCTGATTTCTATAAAAAAGATTCGTATATGAAATTCCGTTCTTATCTAAAACCACAACCGGATAGAGCTCCAGTTTGTGAAGGAGTTTGAGATTGTAAAGAAGGGCTTCCGCAGATTCCATCAAAGTTCCGGAATCGGCGTAGATCACCGCGAACTTTTCGGGTTCGATGGAACGAAAGAGTTTTAAGAATTGAAAAGAATCCTTCGTGTTCTCAGTGACTTCTAAGAGTTTAAGAAGAATTTCCTGATGTTTCATTCCGAATCGATTGGATTATTTGCCCAAAGTGTAGGCAACTAATTTTCCCTTCAGCTTGCCGATTGTAAGCGATTGTTCTTTGTCTTTTCTAAGTTTGAGAAATCCCAGTAGAGAAGTGTCTCCGCATACGAGTGCGAGAACGTTTCCCGCAAAATGATCTTTTAATTTTTTACCCCAGGCCAAGTAGATTTCTTTGGCTTCTTCCTTGGTTCCGAGGCGAACCCCGTAAGGAGGATTGGTGACGATAAAACCGTTCCTGATTTCTCTTTCATTTTCCGAAACGGTCGCGTCCGCGGTAAAAAATTCTATGAGGTGATCCACGCCCGCGTTTCTTGCGTTTAGCTTCGCCAAGCCGAGCGCCTTTTCGTCCGAGTCGGACGCGAATATTAGAGTTTTTGAAACCTTCCCCGCGTCTTCCTTGAGATTCGGCTCGCCGAAAAGTTTTTTAAACGGAAGGGAAGAATCCAGACTTCTGTAATTCGTATAACCGCCGTACAAAAGTTTGAGGGCGGCCTCGATCACGATCGTTCCGGAACCGCAGAATGGATCGTATAACACAGATTTGGCGTCCCATCCGGAATAACGAACCAGAGCGGACGCGAGAATTTCGCGCATAGGAGCTTCTCCTCCGATTCTTCCGTGTCCGCGTTGTTGGAGAGGTTTTGTATTTAAACCCAAAGAAAGTTTTGCGTGATCGGAATGGGAGCGAAGATAGAATAAAAAATCGGGTTCTTCTCTGGAAACCTGAGGAGGTTCCTTTCCCTTGGAACGAAAACGATCGAACATGGCGTCCTTGAGTTTGTATGTCGCATAACGCGAATCCTTCAGGGAATCCTTAGTCGTAGAATCGATCCGAAAGGATTGTTCCGATGTGATGATCTTTTCAAAAGGAAATTGAAGCGCTTGGTTATAAAGGTCTTCCGGACTATCGACCCTCCAATAACGCAAAGAAACGCTGATTCCGGATGCGATTCCTGTGGTGAGGATAAAATCCTTTAAGGCCTTGACCGAACCTTGAAAGAAAACTCCGCCTCGATTTTCGGCGAGCACGGTAAGTCTCGCTTCTAAGATTTCTTCCCGAAGCAAACCGGAAAGGCCGTCCGGACAGGATGCGTGGTATTCGAAAGTATCCGGTTTTGAAAAATCCCATTCCGTTTTGGATGGGACTTCTTTCTCTTTAGGGCGATCCGAAAAGGAGGAACGTCCCGTCGGCTTTTTAACTTTCAGCCTCAGGGATTTTTTGGGGGCGGGACCTCTAAAATTCGTCACTCGATTTGTTGCGCCAGATAGTTTTCAACGCCGATCTGACGAATGATTTCCTGTTGTGCTTCGATCCAATCCACGTGTTCCTCTTCCGAAACGAGGATTTTTTCGAAAAGTTCACGGGTGCCGTTGTCGTTGTTCTTAACCGCGATCGCGATTCCTCTGTTGAATCTTTCTACCGCGGCGTATTCCAGTTCCAGATCCGCTTTGAGAATCTCCTGGATATTGTTGCCTACGCTGATCTTCATATACCTCTGAAGATCGGGCACCCCGTCCAGATAAAGAATACGATCGATGACTTCGTCCGCGTGTTTCATCTCGTCGATGGATTCGTGTTTCATAAAGTCTGCGAGTTTTTTAAACCCCCAGTTTTTGTTCATCTTCGCGTGAATAAAATATTGATTGATAGCTGTGAGTTCGGCGGCAAGAACTTCGCCGAGAATTTCAAGAACTTCTTTGTTTCCTTTCATCGTGTTTTCCCCTTCTATCCTTTCAGTATAAAAATCATTCTTAAATTTGCAAGGATAGTTTCTAAGCCCTTCTGAAAAGTCGTTCGCCTATCATCGATTTAATTTTTTTGATTTTCAATCTCACAATTTTCAAAAACATAGACGAAGTGTCTTCGTCCGTTTTCGTCATCGATTCCCAACTCAGCCGCTTCGGTAAAACTGAACTTGATTATCATTCTCTATCTTATCAAACCGCGATCTCCCTTCTGAAACGAAATTCTGATTTTGAACCTCAATTTCTTATTTTTGCGGCGATGGCGCCGGAGCGTTACACGGGAGAAATTTTTCTTCCGGCAAGAATCAAAGAAAGTTTAGGTCTTAAGAATCTTTTTGTAATCAGGACCGAGACGGCTTCTTCGAGCGGCGCGAGCGCGTTACACACCGCGGCGTATCTTCTCCGATCGGGGGCGTTTCAAAGAGGAATCGTAATCGCAACCGAAGTGATGAGTCGCCTCGAAAGGGAGCAGAACAATCTGCTTTTGGGAAGCGTTTTGTCGGATCGTCAAAGAGGATTTGCGATGTCGATGGCGCAGGGAGGCGGAATGATCGCTACTCGTTATCTTTACGAACACGGATACGATCGAAAGGATCTCTTCGCACTTTCTAAAAAACTTCACGACAACGGGCTTCAAAACGAGAACGCTCATATCCGAAAGAATATTACGGAAGAAGAATATTTTAAATCTCCGCTTTTTACGAGTCCGCTCTGTTTATACGATATATCGCCTCTCTCCGACGGAAGCTGCGCGTTGCTTTTGAGTTCGGAAAAAACCGATTCCTCCAAGGTGTTGAAGATCTCCGGAATCGGACACGGGATCGGAAATCTTTCTTCCGCTCCGGGGGCTTTGAGTTTTCCTTCGAGCGTCGCCGCGTTTGCGGGGGCTTATAAGGAAGCGGGCCTAAAACCGGAAGATATCCATATCGCAGAACTTCACGACGCCTTCACTCCTTTCGAGTTGATTGGGGCCGAAGACGCGGGGTTGTTTCCGAAAGGAAAAGCCCTACGTTATGTGAAAGAGGGAAAAACCCATCCGAACGGACAACTTCCGGTCAATGCGTCCGGAGGTTTGAAAACGAGAGGCCATCCGGTCGGAGTTTCGGGGCTCGCGCAGATCGCAGAACTTCAGACTTGGATGTATCGGGAAGACCGTTTTCAAAACGGACTGGCTCTTTCGATCGGAGGTCTTGGAGTGAATAATTTTGCAACGATTCTTTCCAAAGTATAAGAATGGAATTTTAACCGTGACTGAAAAAATACTTTTGATTCAAACCGCGTTTCTCGGCGACTTGATCCTGACGACCGCATTCTTTCGGGAAGTAAAACGTAAGTATCCGGATTCTCATCTCACCGTCGTAGTCAACAAAGGCACCGAAGGGGTTCTCGAGGCAAATCCTCATATCGACCGACTCATTCCTCTCGATAAAAAAGAATTCAAGAAGTCGTTCTGGAAATTTATATCTTTTCTGAAGAATTTAAGAAAAGAAGAATATACTCTTTGTCTTCTTCCTCATTTTTCCTTTCGATCCACGCTCATGGGTTTTGCGAGCGGCGCCAAAGTAAGAATCGGTTACGATAGCGCCGGTTTCTCCTTTCTTCTCACGAAGAGGATTCCCCGTCCGTTGCGAGGGAAACACGAGGTTGAAAAATTATTTTCCTTGATCTACGAAGAAAAGGAATACTCGAACCTTTCCAGACGTCCGGAATTGTTCTGGAAGGAAGAATCGGTTTTTCGAGTCCGCGTTTTGATGAAAGAAAACGGCTTGGAGACGGGAAATTATATTCTTCTTGCTCCGAGTTCCGTCTGGGAAACAAAACGGATGCCGGCCGATAAGTTTCGCGCGTTAGGCGAAAGACTCTCCAATGAATCCGGAAAAAAAATCGTTCTTATCGGTTCCAAAGGCGATATCGAACTCTGCGAGGAGGTCGGCTCCGGATACGGAATCAATCTCGCCGGAAAGACAAATCTGCAAGAGCTTTCGTTTTTGGTTTCCAAAGCCTCTCTTATGATCAGCAACGATTCGTCTCCGATCCATTTTGCGTCAGCTTTTAACGTTCCCACGTTAGCCGTCTTTGGAGCCACGGTTCCTGATTTCGGATACACTCCTTTGGCGGATCTCTCCTTTATCTCCGGGATTTCCGGACTTTCCTGCCGTCCCTGCGGAATTCACGGAGGAAGGGTTTGTCCCGAAGGACATTTCCGCTGTATGAAGGAACAGGATCCGGACAAATTGTTTTCGGTCGCAGTCCAATTAGAAAAGGGAATTCAACCATGACACATTCGGTTTATAAGGAAAGAATCATAGAGGTTCAGAAAAAACTCAAAGAAGGCGAGGTTCTGATGGTCTTTGCCGCGTCTCATTTAATTCGAAATCGGGACGTGGAATATAAATTCCGTCAGGATTCGGATTATTTTTATCTGACCGGTTTGGACGAAGCGGACGGAATTCTTATATTAAAAAATTCTTATAAATCCATCTTTATGCTTCCTAAGGATAAGGAAAAGGAAATCTGGACCGGGATTCGGATCGGAAAAGAAAAGGCGAAATCGCTTCTGGGTCTCGACGAGGCGTTCGATACGAACGAATGGGAATCAAAGTTAGACGAAATCCTCGTCGATCAGCACACTCTCTATCACTTTTTCGGAAGGGACTTGGTTCGAGATTCCAAACTCATCCAGTGGATCTATTCTCTCAATCAGCGTTCGAGGGAGGGGAAGTTCGGTCCAAGAAGAATCGAGTCTCCCGATTTTCTGCATTGGATGAGGATGTTCAAGTCGCCGGTCGAAATCGCAGCGCTGCAGGAATCCGCGAGAATCACCGCTCTCGGTCACGAACGCCTGATGAGGGAATCCAAACCCGGAATGTTCGAATACGAACTCGAAGCGATCCTGGAATCCGAGTATCTCAAACACGGCGCTTGGGGCGGCGGTTACGGTCATATCGTCGCCGCGGGAAAGAACGCGACGATACTTCATTATACGTCTAACAACTGTCAGTTGAACGAAGGCGAAATCGTTCTCGTGGATAGCGGCGCGGAAAAAGGATATTACACGGCTGACGTTACGCGCAACTTCCCGGTTGGAAAAAAATTCTCCTCCGAACAAAAAGCAGTCTACGAAATCGTATTGAAGGCCCAGAAAGAAGCGGTTCTGCATACGAGAGAAGGTGTGGAATTCGTTGCGATTCATAACCGGGCGGTAAAAACTCTCTGCGAAGGGTTGATCGATTTGGGACTTTTGGAAGGTCCGCTCGATTCCGTTCTTGAACAGGGAACATTCAAAAAATATTATATGCATAGGACGAGTCATTATCTTGGTATGGACGTTCACGACGTTGGGACTTACTATCAGAGCGGTTCTTCCAAAAAACTGGAGAATGGTCAAGTTATCACGATCGAACCGGGATTGTATTTTGATCCGGAAGATTCGGAAATTCCGGAACGTTTTCGGGGGATCGGAATTCGAATCGAAGACGACGTTTTGGTTCAAGGGCAGAATCCGCTCAATCTGACGGAGATGATTCCGAAAGAAATCTCAGAAATCGAAGCGTTCAAACGTTAAACCGAAGTCATTAGAGTCGGAACGATGCGTTCGTTCTGAATGAGGACTTGTTTTATAAAAAGAAATTCTACATTCTAAAAAAAGCAAATTTTTCCTTGTCTTAACCGAGATAAGAACGTTAGTTGTATCGTTTTCATTTCCAAATTCTCGAATCAAGTTCTGACTCAGGAATCCAATAAGAACTAAGGAAGAGTCGTTTTTTATGTTTTTATTCGAACACGCCCTCGATCCGGTTTCCAACGAGAAATCAAAATCCTTTTCTTATCGGCTTCTGAATCGAATCGGATGTACGAACGAGTTTTGGATTACCGGTCTTCCCGTCTTTTTTTTGGTCGCTTGCCTCGCGCTTCCTTTTTCGGTTTATTCGGAAACGATCCAGAAAATTTCATCCTTTGATACGCTTACTAGTTTGGATTCCAGTCCCGAGCATCGCTGGGAAATTACGACTTCTCCTTTGGATCCGGTTTCATTTTCCAAATCGTATTTGGAAGGCGGGAAAAGTTCGATTCCATTCGAGGTCTATAACGCGCCGGGCGTTCATAAGTTAAAGGACGAATCCGTTCAGACGGTTTATCTCGTTAAAAAATTTATTGCTCCGAAACAATGGAACGCGCCGAGCCTTTCCGTCCGGTTGGGGACGATCAACGATAAGGATAGGACTTATCTCAACGGAACTTTAATCGGCGCAACGGGAGATCTAAACGAAAAACTTCCGCAAGCCTACGATAAGATTCGAGTTTATCCGATTTCAAACGATTTGATTCGGAGGGGCGAAAAGAATATAATCGTAATACAGGTAAAAAAGTTTTTTGACCGGGAAGTAGGGATCGAGCAGGATCGAACCCTTATCGGCGACGGTTCTCTTGTGTTAAAGGATCTTCTTCGTGCGGAGTATATTAAGACATTCTTATTGATGATTTATCTTACGGTAGGCGGATACTTTCTGTTTTTATACGTTAGACGCCGTTCCGATCAGGAAAATTTATACTACGGTCTGTTTACTATCTTATTCTTTCTCTATCAGTTATTAAGAAACCAGATCAAATACGATCTCGGAATAGAATTTATCTATATGAAAAAGGTGGAATATATTATTCTCACCGTTTTGATTCCGATGTTCGGGAATTTTGTCCGCGTGTATTTTAAGTATTCAAGAAATCTGTTTTTGAACGTTTTGGACGGAAGTTATGCTGCTTTCGCCGTATTTTATCTTTTTTCAAATAACGTGATCCATTACAATCTTCTAAATAAGCACGTGGTTCAATACGGTTGGATTCTTTATGTCGGACTCATTTCGTATTATCTCGTCAGAAGAATGGCCCAGAAGGATCGGGACGCTCTTTTTATTCTGATCGGCGTTTTAGTCGTCGTCGTTTCGGGAGTTTTGGATACCTTGGGAGCCCGCAACGTAATCGTTTTTCCGAGAGTCGCAGGTTATGCTTTTCTTTTCTTTATCTTGAGCATCGCCACTATTTTGGCCAATAAATTTGTCCGACTAAACGAAGAGGTCGAAGAGCTGAACGAAGGCCTCGAAAAAAAAGTGGAACAAAGGACCGAAGAACTCAAACAATCCTTGGAACAAGTCAATCGACTGAAGATACAGCAGGATGCGGATTACTTTTTGACTTCTCTTCTCATCAATCCGCTTTCTTCCAATAAGAATACGAGCGAAATCGTTAAAACCGAATTTTACACCAAACAAAAAAAGTCGTTCGAGTTTAAAGGTAAAACTTACGAGATCGGAGGAGACATTCTGATTTCGGGTAACGTGGAACTCGGCGGGAAACGTTATGTGGTATTTGTAAACGGGGACGCGATGGGTAAGTCCATTCAAGGAGCGGGCGGAGCTTTGGTGATGGGGACCGTTTTCAACACGATCCTGACCAGGTCCGGAATCAATTCTCAAAAAGACAAATCGCCGGAACGATGGTTAAAAGAGGCATTTTTAGAACTTCAGAAAATTTTCGAATCCTTTGACGGATCGATGTATATTTCAATCGTTCTCGGCTTGGTGGAAGAATCCTCCGGATTGCTGTATTATATCAACGCCGAACACCCTTGGACCGTTTTGTATAGGGATCGTGTCGCTTCTTACATAGAGGACGAACTCACTCTTCGTAAGATCGGAATCCCGGAAAACGAACAACATCTAACGATCAAAACGTTTCGGATGTTGCCGGGAGATACGATCGTAATCGGATCGGATGGAAGGGACGATCTTTTGATCGGCAGAGCGGAAGACCGAATCATCAACGAAGATCAGGAACAATTTTTGAGAAGAGTAGAGGAGGGATACGGGGATCTAAGGGAAGTATATGATAGAATTCTAAAGTTCGGCGCCCTGGTCGACGATTTTACCCTCTTAAAAATCACCTATCACCCCGAGGCGGAGGTTTCCTCTATTTCGCCGCTTCCTACAAAGTCTTATCAAGAAGCCTTGGATTACGGGAAGGAACTTCTCGAAAAAAATAGAATTTCCGAAGGTTTGGAAACTTTAGAGAAGGCCCTGGAACTCCATCCTAAGAACGAACAAATTCTGAAGGTATTGGGAAAATTTTATCTGAGAGAAAAAGATTATGCGAAGTCGATCGGATATTGGGAAACCCTTTTGGATAGGAATGCGGATTCGAGCGATCTTTTGTATCACGCGTCGCTCTGTTACAAGATGTTGAAATTTTACCAAAAGGCGGCGGATCTCGGAGAAAGAGCGTTTTTGCAGGATCCGTCTCTGCTTAAAAATCTGATCAATCTTGCGGATATATACAGAATTTTGAATATTCTTCCCCGCGCAAACGAACTGATTGAGAGAGCGCTTCGCATCGATCCTAAAAACGGAAAGGCAATGCAGGTGAAAAATTCCCTGGAAGCCGTATGAAAACGATCGTATGATATCATTCGTTTACGATCTTTCTCCGTTGGATTTTTTTACCGAAGAATTCTAATTTTCTTCAAGATAGATTCGGATCGCTTCTTTTAGTATGGAAAGTCCGATGGAAAGAGAATCCTCGTCTATATCGAACTTGGAACTGTGATGCGGATGGATCAGTCCTTTGGATTCGTTCATCGATCCTATGAAAAAGTAACAACCCGGAACTTTCATGAGAAACGCGGAAAAATCCTCTCCGCCCATGGACTTGGTATGTTCTTCGGTTACGCTATCCGCTCCGAGAACGTTCAAGGAAGCCTTGCGGACGATATTCGCCATAAAGGGTTCGTTGATCGTGGGTTGGTTCGTCCTTTCGTAGTGAATGGAGACTTTTGCTCCGAGTGCGTCCGCGATACCTTTTACGACTCTTTCGAGTTTTCCGGGAACTTCCTCGAACATTTTTTTAGAATACGTTCTTACGGTTCCTTTGAGTTCGGCCGTCTCCGGAATCACGTTAAACGCGTTTCCTGCGTGAAAACTTCCCACGGTTACGACGCAGGAATCCAACGGATCCGTATTTCGAGAAACGATCGTCTGAAGAGCCGTCACGATCTGCGCTCCGACTACGATCGGATCAACAGTGTGTTGTGGCATCGCTCCGTGACCGCTGATTCCGGTGATCGTGATCGTAAATTCGTCGACCGCTGCCATCATCGGTCCGTCGACGACTCCGACCTTTCCTACGGGAATGTGATTCCAGACGTGCAGCGCGAGGGCCGCGTCCACTTTATATTTTTCTAATATTCCTTCCTCGATCATTTTATCCGCGCCTTGTCCGCCTTCTTCGGCGGGTTGAAAAACGAGGAGAACTTTTCCTTTAGGAAGAATCGAACGGATATCCTCTTTGATATCGGAAGCGAGTCCCATAAGAATGGAAGTATGTGCGTCGTGACCGCAAGCGTGCATAACGCCTTCGTGAACGGATTTATACTCGGCTTTGGATTCTTCAAAGATGGGAAGTGCGTCCATGTCCGCGCGGACGAGGAGGGTTTTCCCGGGTTTTCCGGAATCGACTAACGCGACCACTCCGGTCTTCGCGATCTTATCCTGAAAGGAAAGTCCGAGGGATTTGAGATGATCTATCACGAACCCCGCCGTCTGATTTTCCTCGTAACGGAGTTCGGGATGTTTGTGGATTTGTCTTCTGTAACGAATGAGTTCTTTCGTTCGGTCGTCGGTCACTGTGAGTTTCATACTTCTTCGACCATTCTACAGCTTAGAATCGTTTTCGGAAAGAATTTTAGATCACTCTGGAATACTCGGACAACTCCCTTTTCCAAACCTGGGTTCCGCAATAGTGGTCGCCTTCCGGGCAGTAGGGTTTGACTTCTCCTTGAAGACGGATCCAACAAGGGGCCTTGATCCACTTTGCGATTTCGGGATGAACTTTTAAGACGTCCGTGAGTTCTTCCACCGATGCCTGGAAGATTTCTTCCTGTGCGTTGTAGCAGGTTCGAGATCTCCATTTATGATGAAGATTTAAGAGATCGCCGCTTTCGTAAAAACGAATCGGGAAGGCGTTAGGAAGAAGATAGGTTCCGTATTCAGGAGAACCTCCCGCGTCGAGGAAGCGGTTCAACTTTTCGAAGATCCGCTTCATATCGGAATCGTATTTCTCTTTGAGTTGGGGATATTTTTGAACCACAAGGGGAGTAATATAATCCGGAGTTCCCGCATACTGGGACATAAGGACCGGTCTTCCTCCGGGAACCATCCTGTGTCTCTGGTCCTGACTGTCGGCGGTGTGAGAAATTCTTTTTTGGAAGGAATATTGAACGTTAAAGAGCGCTCTCGTGATCGGACTCAGAGAACTTTCGTTCAAGGTCGAAGTTAGATGTTTATTTTTCGAAGGATTTAGGACGAGATCGATCGCGTCCTGATCGCCGAGAGAAGATTTAGGAATTCCTAATATAGATCGGACCGATTTTGCGAGAATCTCGGGCCCGTTGGAAGAATGGGATACGAGTCTGGAATAGCGCTCTCCGATTTCGGCGTCGTATTCTTTTACGAAGGAGTTCGCGGCTTCCGGATGGAATTCTCTTTTGGAAGTTCCGAACACGGATTCAAAAAAACGGTATTCGGTAGTTTCTTCGAGAGGCAAAGGATCGTCCATTTCGTCCGCATAGAGAGGATCGACCGCGCGGACTTGATTGACCATTTCGGTCACTACCGCTCTTTGTTCTTCGGGTACGTCGTAAGAATTCATCAATCGATAATAACGATGAAGAGTAAGTCCGTTGATCGAATGATAGAGATAGGTATAAGTTCCGAGAGGTAGCAGATAACGTGCCACTTCGAGACATTTTTTCTTGATCGGTCCCTGCCACTTGTCCGGATAATTGGCTCGGGCCTTGTAGATGTTAAAGTATTCTTCTTGGATAAATGGATGAAGAATTTCGTTGTAAGAAAAATACGCCTGACTTGCAAAGTCGACCGCGTCCAGGTAGAGTTCCAAAAGTTTTCCGCTGAGTCCAGGCGGAACGTAGTAATTCTCCTTTTTTACTTCCACATATCTTTGAGATACTTGTTCCGAGTTATAAAACGGATGAGAATGCAAGAAGGACCATACAAATTGCCGGGAGACTTTATCCAGGGTGAAGATGAATTGAGGATGTTGTCTTGTGGTGAGATGTCCGGCTTTTTTGGTGGACTTTGCAACGCGGTCTCGAATCTCAATGGATTTTTCCGAAGACACCATGTCTGAAGGAAGAAGGATTCCTTTGGAAGAATAGCAAGTCCTCGCGGTCGCGATTGCTAGATTGAAAGGATCTTTGCTGTGATCGAGCAGGGATACGATTGGTTTTTGGGTTAACATCGAAAATCTCCGGGCGGGATTTGGGAATCCCCGGTAGAACAATCCTGGGGAGAGAAACCGGACCGGAAACTCTTTTTTTGGACATAATTCGCGATCCATAGAGAGCGAATTAGCCAAAAGACAGCGGAGCGTGGTCGTTGGCTCTTTGTTTTTAACAAAGCCCGCGATCCATAGAGAGCGAATTAGCCAAAAGACAGCGGAGCGTAGTCGTTGGCTCTTTGTTTTTAACAAAGCCCGCGATCCATAGAGAGCGAATTAGCCAAAAGACAGCGGAGCGTGGTCGTTGGCTCTTTGTTGCAAACGAGGACCGCGATCCATAGAGAGCGAGTGGCCGTGTAGAAGGTTTTGTCAGAGTTCCTATGCGATTGAGGTGGAGAATGTCCTCGGAAGGTTGATTTTTTGAGATAGGAAGAATTTCCGAACGTGTCCCACCGCGGAAACTCTATGATTCGCTCCCTATGAGTCGCTCATCACCCTCCACCCTAGTTGCGGGTTCGGCGCGCATTTCACAAAAGAATGTCGTAGTTACGACAGGGACTTTTTTCGAAAGAGAGTTTTCTCCTGGTTTTGTCGGAGTTCCTACAGAATGAGGTGAAGCGGATTCTTCTTGCAGAGAGAGTTTTTCTGTGATAGTGGAAAGTCTCCCGTTTTTTCCCACGAGCCCACCACCTCCACCCAAAACTCAGCGCGGCGTTCTCTACGGATCGCGCCGCAGGGTGGGGCGCGCGCAACTTTCACAAGAGATGTCGTAGTTACGACAAGGCAGAAGATCGTTTTCTAAAAGGCTTTCCTCATTTCTTCTTCTTTGTCTTTTTCGATTTCGAAGAACGGGATTTGGATTCTCTTTCGGAATCTTCCTCGGTCGTGATTTCCTCCAAGTCTGCCTGAGAATGTATCCATTCTCCGTTATCGTGTCCGAAGTCGGAATTCGCACCAAAGGTCTGTTTTTCCAAGAGCCTTCTCTTTGCTGTTTTTTTCTTTTCCTGAGATTCGTAGACGTTCAAAAGATATTCCATCACGATCGGAAGCAAGACCCGAGAGAAGACGGTTGCGACGATTACTCCGAAGATTACGACGGTGGCAAGAGGTCTCTGCACTTCCGCGCCCGCCATCGTCGAGATCGCCATCGGAATAAAACCAACGGCCGCAATCACCTCGGTCGTCATAACCGGACGAAGAGAATGGATTCCGGCCAAGTAGACCGCGTCCGCGATCGAGGCTCCCTTTTCCAATTCTTCCCGAAGGGTGGATGCGTAGACGACCCCGTTCAAAACGGCGATCCCGCTCACGGCGATAAAACCGACGCCCGCAGGAATACTAAAAGGAAGACCTCTCAAAACAAGACCGATGATTCCTCCCGAAACCGCGAGAGGCACAACGATAAAGACGCCTAACGCGTAGTAGATGCTTCCGAAGGCCGCCATCAACATAAAGAAGATGATCGCAAGAGCGATCGGAACCACCATCGCGAGTCTTTCTTTCGCACGCGTGAAGTTCTCGAACTGTCCACCCCAATCCGTCCGATAACCGGGAGGAAGATTCTTTTCGATCTCTTCCGTGACTTTCTGGGCCTCGTTTACGAAACCTACGAGGTCTCTTCCTCGAATGTTGGTCTCGACCATAATTCTTCTTTTTAAAGATTCTCTGTAGATTGCCGCCGGGCCTTCGACGAGTCGGATCTCCGCGACTTGGCCGAGGGGAACCGTGGAACCCGAGGAAGTAAAGACGGGAATGTTCTCCACTTGTTCCAAATCGGTCGCGTCGATTTTCAGACGGACCACAAGATCAAAACGTTTGAAACCCTCGAAGACCTTGCCCGTGTTTCTTCCCAAACGAAGAGCTTCGACGGTTGCAAGAATCTCCTCGGCTTGCACTCCGTATCGGGCCATATTCTCGCGATCGACTTTGATCTCCACAAGAGGAAGTCCTAAAACTCTCTGCACTCGTAAGTCCGCGACCCCTTTCACGCCTTTCAGCTTTTCGGCGAATTGTCCGGCGATGTCCTTGAGTTTGACCAAGTCGTCTCCGTAGATCTTGATCACGACGTCGGCTTTCGAACCGGAAAGAAGCGCGTTCACACGGTTCTCGATCGGCTGCGACAAACTCACGGTGCTCGAAGGAATGTATTTAAGAATTTCGTCCTTCATCTTCGTCATGAGTTCTTCTCTGTCGTCTGCGCTCACCCATTCTTTCCGGGGTTTAAGTTTCACCATCGCTTCGCCTTCGTCCGTGCCGATCGGCTCCGCTGCGGATTCTCCTCGACCCATTTTAGAAACGATGCTGATTACTTCCGGAAATTTTTTCAGGACGGCTTCCATGTCCGTGTTCGTATCTCTCGAATAATTCAGAGAAGTCGACGGAAGGCGTTTTATGTCGACCGCGATCTCACCTTCGTCGATTCTTGGTAAGAATTCGGAACCCAGGGTCGAACCCAAAAGAAGGGCGAAGGCGACGACTCCGACTCCCGCATATAAGAATTCTTTCTTTCGAGACATTCCGAAATCCAAAAGCTTTTTGTATTTTTCGGTGATGATATCCCAATACTTGCTGTGATGAAAGACCGGTTCTTTGAAAAGAATGCTCGCCGCCGCAGGAAATGTCGTGAGTGAAAAAAGAAGGGCGGCTCCGAGGGCAAGGGCGACCGTGATCGCCATAGGTTTGAACATCCTTCCTTCCACACCTTCCAAACTCATCAGAGGAAGATAGACGAGCATGATGATCGCGACTGAAAACGTGGCGGCACGACCGACTCGAACACAGGCGTCGGTGATGATTTCTTCGGCTGCAAGTTCCCTGTCTTCGAGTTTTGTCTGCATCTCGTAAAAGGATCGTTTTAAAATAAATCCGTGAAGAATCGATTCCAGCATCACGATCGTTCCGTCCACGAGAAGACCGAAGTCGAGGGCTCCCAAGGACATCAAATTCCCCACGATTCCGAAAGCGTTCATAAAGATAGTCGCGACGAGCATCGGAATCGGAATCGCCAAAGCGACGAGTAACGCGCCCTTTACGGTTCCAAGCGCGACGATCAAAACGATGATAACGAGGACGGCGGCTTCGGCCAAATTCGTAAAGATGGTGCCTAACGTTCTTCCGATAAACTCGGAACGATCGTAATAGGTTTCGATTCTCATTCCCGGAGGAAGTCTTTCTCGAATTTCTTCGATTCGAACTTTTACCTTCTTAACCACTTCGAGGGAATTCTGGCCCATGAGCATCATCGCAGTCGCGCCTACAACCTCGCCTTTCGAATCCTTAGTCACAAGACCGAAACGAAGCGCGGGACCGATTTCTATCTCCGCGATCTGACCGAGTAGGAGAGGGATTCCGTCTCCCGCGGTAGTAACGGCCGTGTTACGCAAGTCTTCGATCGACTTGTACTGACTTTCCCCTCGGATCACGATCTGCTCGGCGCCCTTGGTGATGTAACCGCCCCCGGTATTCTGGTTGGCGGATTCCAGCTTATCATAGATTTGCGAAAGCGTGAGGTTGTGGACCGCGAGTCTTCTCGGATCGATCTTGACTTGATACTGACGAACCTGACCGCCGATGATGTTCACGTCGATCACGCCTTCGACCGATTTTACTTCTCTTGCGAGTTCCCATTCCATATAGGTTCTCAGTTCTTCGGGAGAATGGCGGTCGGACGTTAATACGAATTCGTAAATGTCTCCGAGACCCGTGGCGATCGGAGAAAGCTCCGGTCTTCCGTATCCCGGAGGAATGATTGCCTCCGCCTGTTTGATTCTTTCGTTTACGAGTTGCCTCGCGAAGTAGATATCGGTTCCGTCTTTGAAGATCACCGTGACAGAACTTACGCCGGTTCTAGAGATGGAACGGATCTCGGTGACGTTCGGAAGACCGGTGAATTCCATCTCGATCGGATATGTGATGAACTGTTCCACTTCGAGAGGAGAAAGTCCGGGAGAGGCGGTAACCGCGGAAACTTGAACGTTGGTCACGTCTGGAATCGCGTCGATGGAAAGATGATAAGCGTTGTAGATACCAACGAGGGTGATCATAAACGTGAGAACCAAAACCAAGGCTCTGTTCTTAATGGAGGCGCGGATCAGTTTATCAATCATGTGTGTCGAAGAACTCTAAAAAAGACTATATGGTCAGAAAACCCTCCAAAGGTCAGAGATGAAAGGTTTTTTTGGAAAGATTCTACGACGCGACCTTCGCAAGAATCGGAATAAAAATGGATCCTTCCGGATTGATTTAGGTCGCGTTAGAAATTCGTGCCTATGGATTCGACGATGAGGCGAGTTTGTAATCAATATGCAAAAAGAAGAATAGAATACCGTATTCGATTGCGATCCAAAAAAAAGAATCCCGATACGGAACGACCGAATAGGTGGAATAGGAAACTAGGATCAAAGCGGACCATACGATAGGCGAAACGTTCTTTGAAAACACGCTAAAGACGAGCAAAGAAAGAATATACCAGGGATGAACGGTTGTGGAAAAAAGAAAAAAGATCCAATAGATAATTTCCGCGGAACTAAAAAAACCGCGTAGGTCGTTTTCCTTTTTTCTGCGATAAGAATACGCGACAACGAAGAATAACGTGGCCCAACCGCAGATCTTTCCCGCGAGATAAAAGTTCTCGCCCGATATTCTTAACGATTCCCTCAAAAGATAATAAAAACCGCCGTTGAATTCGAAAAGCTGGAAGAATACTCCGATCCCCGATTCTTTCTGTTTTTCAAAAAGATCATTCCAAAAAAACAAAAGACCTACTAACGCACACGCGGACGCAAAAAGCGAAGTCAGAAAAAAAAGCCGGAATTTTCTTCGTTCCAAAAGAATAAAAAACATCCAAGGTACAAGGATTAGAGGGGTGATTTTGGTTAAGATTCCAAGAGCCAAAAAAGAAACGTGCAGAATAAAATCCTTTGTCCTTTGTTCCTCGTTCCATTTCCAAAGAAAATAGACGGCTCCGATCAGAAACAAAAGAAGAATCGGTTCCGGATGTGCGTTACCCGAAATCTCTAAGATCGCAAGCGGGTTTAGCCAGTAGATCAGACTCCTTCGGATCGGAAGTCCGTTTTCTTTTAGGATCTTGCAGAGAAAGCATAAAATTCCCAGTTCCGAAAAAATCAAAAACGTTTTCCAGATCGCAGTTCCGGCCCAGACGTTTTGAAACCAGAGCATACCTTTAGCGCCGATAAAAAAAAGAAATTGAAGCACGGGAGGATACACCGAATAAAATTTCGAGGAGTTCATTTCGTTTAACAATTGTGCCGCGAGAATTCGGACCGAATCGTCGAAAACGGAAAGATTCAATTCTTTGGGAAGAATGGAAAACGGAGAAAAGTCTTCGTTGATCAAAAGGCCGTCCCATAAAAAACGAAAGACGTCCTCCGATAAAATCGGGTTCGAAAAAAAAGTCGTAATTCTCAAGACAAGTCCGAAAAATATCCAGGTTTTAAACGAAACCTTCGCGTTCGAAATTCCGGGAAAGAATATTAGAATTTTATCAATCGTTTTTGAAAATCGGAAACGGTCCTCGATCTTGTCCGAAAAAACGATCCGGAAATAGGCGGCGAAGGCCGGAAGATTTGCAAAGATCAAAAGTGCGAAGTCTTTTCTTTCTCCGAAAAATTGGAATAGGACGCTCGGAAAAAAGAACAAAAAGAGGAGATATTCTTTGCTCATCTCGTGAATTGAAGTTTGGCGATCGTATAAAGAATTTTCCAGCCCGCCTTGATCGATCCGGAAATCGTTCCGCTCACCTTGGAGACTCCGATTCTTTTTTTATAACTGACGGGGACTTCCACACAGTTCATTCCGAGTTTGGCGGCCTTGATCTGCATTTCCACAGTCCATCCGAAATTACGATCCTGCATATTCAATTTTTTGAGAGAATCCAAACGGATCACACGAAACGGTCCGAGATCCGTAAACTTGACTCCATATAAAATTCCGATTAAAAACGTGGAAAGCCAGTTTCCGAATCTTTGAACCGGCAATAGCGAACCCTTTTCCGCTTTGCCCAAGGCCCGTGAACCGATCACGAGTTCCACATTCGGATTTTGGAATTCGTTTAACAAATCCAAGAGTTCGATCGGACAATCGGAATAGTCCGCATCCACAAAGGCGACGAGTTCAGGCGCGGGATTTGATTCTAAAATTCTACGGATTCCCTTTAAACAAGCGGCTCCGTAACCTCTTTCCGATTCTTGAAGAACCACGGCTCCGTTTTCGGAAGCAACGGCCGCGGTCCGATCCTTGGAGCCGTTGTCCACGACTATGATTTCGAAGATATCCGCTTCCGCGATTCTTGACAAATCCTTTAGAACAAAAGCGATCGATTTTTCTTCGTCTAACGCGGGTATAACGATGCTCACGGAAAGCTTGTTCACGGATTTCCCCGTTTGGAAGAGAAAAGTAATCCTTCTTTGGAAGTGATCCGGATTTTCCCCGTTCTTAGATCCGTTTTGGATTCGTAAAATACGTTCGCAAACGGATAGTGGAGTTCTATTTGTTTGAGTTTATCTCCGATTTCCTTCGGCGCTCGTCCGGAGTTCTTTTTTATATGCTCCGCGTTTTCTTTTGTTAAGCGAACATGCAGAATTCTTAAAATACCGAAGGTCGGTTTTTTGCCGGCTCCGGTGTTCAAAGTCAATTCGATATTTCGTTTTTCGCCTGAACGGATCCTGTTATCACCGACGAGTTTTGCCTCGGGATACCATTCCCAGATTTGTCCGATTTTGCTGATATGTTTCGAAACTTCTTTTCCGTCCGCGTCTTGAAGAATCGCTTCTATTAAAAGATGTCTTTCCGGATCCCCGGTCGGAACGCTATGACCCGCGAGTGAGTTTTCCAGAATCAGATTCAATCGAACGATTTCATTTTTGATAAACGACCACCGAGGCTCTTCGATTTTGAGCCCGCTTTTGTATCCATTCCACTGCGCGTCAAAGAGCGGAAAAGTTTTTGGAACGCCGCCTCCGATAAAAGTATGTCTGTGAGAATCCCGTTTTTCGGCGAGAAAAGAAGGTAGCACGACGCTTCGGTTTATCGAAGGCATGTGACAGCTAACGCAATCCGCTTTCGGAAAATGAATACTTTCCGCATATTCGTCTCCGGTTTTAAAGTAACATACGAGCGAGGCGTTGAGTTTGTAGTCCTGATTGTGACAATCGTTGCAGCGTGCGTGTAGTGCCTCCCTGTTTTTTTCAACGGAATGAGGAGCCTTCGCTCCAGTCGGACCGATTAGAATCGTACGACCTTGAGAATCCGATTTGAGATGACAGGTTCCGCAACTCACTCCTTCTTTTTCCCATTCAGGGTCGAACTTCTCATTGGAAACGAGAACGGGCTGAAAGACGTCGCCGTCATTTAGGTGAGTAGCGATTTGTTTTCTTTGTCCGGAAAGAGGAATATGACAGTTCAAACAAAGCCACTGGGGAGAATTAGGTTTGGAAAGTTCGGCTTGGAATTGAAGATCGCTAAACGCGTTCGCGTGGGAGGAAGTCTTCCATTCCTTATAGTGATCTTCGTGACAGCCGCCGCAATCCTTAGCGGTAAGACCTCGAATGCCCGGAATCGATTCCCCCAAGTTTATAGGTTCCGTCCATGCCCGACCGGGAAAACGATCTTTTACAGAAATCGGATCGGAGCCGTTTTTGCAGATAAGAAAGGAGGAAAGAGTCACAAATACGCCGGCGACGATCCAAAAGATTCTCCATGATTTTAGAATATTCAAAAAAATATATATACTTGAGCGATTCATTTTGCGGTGAGAGGATAATCCTTGTCGTTTCCCGAGGACCATTCCCACATAGAACCCGCGTAGTTTTTGGCGTTATAACCTTCGTTTCTTAAAACCGCGGTCATCCAAGCTGAACGGACTCCGCCGGTGCAATAGGTAACGATGATCGAATCTCTTCCGATTCCGAGCTCGCCGAGTTTGGTCGAGATCTCTTCGGAAGAGAGCAGGGAACCGTCTTGGTTTAACAGATTTTTATAATAGAGATGTTTCGCTCCCGGAATGTGTCCGCCTCTTGATTCTCCGTAAGGAGTCTCTCCTAAAAATTCCCTTTCTTCCCTTGTATCCAAGAATACATACCTACGATTTTTGAGATTCGATTTGATCTCGGATGAAGTGGCGATAAGATTCGGATCCGCTTTGATCTGAAATTTGCCTGAATTTTTAGGCGCGCCTTGATTCGAGACCGGAGCTCCGAGTTGTTTCAATCCGGAATAACCTCCGTCGACTAAAAACGCGGAGCGGTGTCCGAGCGAACGAAGCATCCAAACGATTCTTCCGTCCTCGCCCCAATTGTTTTTGGATTCACTGACTACGAGTACGGGACGGTTGCTATCGATTCCGTAAGATTCGAATTTTTTTTTGAGAGTTTCCGGAGGAAGAAGATTTCCGCGCAACGGAAGATTGGGAACGGAGAATTCTTCCCAGGAAACGGAACGAGAACCGTCTATATGTTCTCTGTAAAATACGGAGCGGGACCTCGTATCTAAGACGACGCTATTCGGTAAGAGGGCTCTCGCCTCGCCCGAAGTGAGAACCCAAGATTCCGATTTTTGCGCGAAGATAAGGCTCGGAAAGATAAGGAAGAATGTTAAGAATATGGATCGAGTTTTCAAAGTTCTTTCCTACAGGTTTGGATATCTTCTCATCCTATCATTTAGAAGATCTCAAGCCTGGATTTCTTTTTTTGCCAGAAGAATTGAGTATTTCTTTCGTGGCAAGTCATGATTCGTTATAACAGAAAATAAGATGTTATAACAAAATATTTAAAATTATTGCAGAAATATCAGTCATTCTTTTACGGTGAGAATCGGTCTGAGATTCGGACCTGTCGTTATCCAAGAGGAGAGGAGGACCGATGATTCGTATCGGAAATTTCCCGGATTCAGTGAATGAGTACGCAGCAAGATCGGTGGCCGGTTTGGTTTTGGTTCTGGCTTTGGCTACCTTGTCGACGCAATCGATTTGGTTGAACCTCGCATTGTTGTACGGTTTTAGCGCTCGCGTTTTGTATGGGCCGAGATTTTCTCTCTTTGCGAAACTTGCGATTTATGGTATCGTACCGTTGTTCCGTTTAGGAGAAAGGCCGACGCCGGGTCCTCCGAAACGTTTTGCGCAAGCGATCGGATTTCTGTTTAGCCTAACGTCTCTCGTACTTTTATTGAAAGGCGAGATATTTATTTTTCAAGTTGTGCTCGGAATTCTTGCCTTCTTTGCCGCCCTTGAATCCATCGTTGGATTTTGCGCGGGCTGTTTTGTGTTCGGTTATCTGATGCGCTGGGGAGTGATTCCCCAGGAAGTTTGCGAAAAGTGTAACAATCTAAACTTCAAAACGAAGAATTGATTTTACAAAGCGAAACAGGATCGTTTCCAAAACGCAGATTGTTAAGCGAAATCGAATTTTACGGAAATACTTACAAGGGAAAGGAAATTAATGTCTAAGGAAAGTTACTACGTACCGGACGATCTCAAAAAATTCGGAAATATCGGGGAATTTCAGCCCAATCTTGCGAAGAAGTTTTTTGATTATTATGGAGACGTTTTTGCGGACGGGGCTTTGACCGCCCGCGAAAAATCTCTCATCGCTCTCGCAGTATCGCACGCGATTCAATGTCCCTATTGTATCGACGCATATACGACCGACACTCTCGAAAAAGGAGTGAGTGAAGCCGGACTTATGGAAGCGGTTCACGTAGCGGCTGCGATTCGAGGCGGGGCGTCTCTTGTACATTCGGTACAGATGATGAATAAGGTCAAACAACTCGGAATGTGATTTTACGGAAGTTTAAGGAATAAAAAAGAATGAAATCCTTACAATCACGGGGGAGTGAACTCTCTTCACCGGAGCGACAACTTCGGATATTGAAAGATGTCTTTGATCATAAGAATCTTCCGTCTTTTTCCGATAAACTGGAACAAACCAAAGTAGGGGCTCTGCATCCGATTCCCACCGAAATCTTTCAGATGAATTTGGGTAAACTTTGCAACCAAACGTGTAAACACTGTCATGTGGACGCGGGGCCCGATCGAAAGGAAAGTATGAGTAAGGATACGATGCTCGAATGTTTGAGCGTTCTTGCCACGAGTTCCATTTCGATCGTGGATATAACCGGCGGAGCTCCGGAAATGAATCCTGAATTTCGCTGGCTCGTAGAGGAAATACGTAAACTCGGAAAAAAAGCGATGGTTCGTTGTAATCTGACGATCCTGCTTGCGGGTGCGCGTTATGCGGATCTTCCGCGATTTTACGCCGAAAACCAGGTGGAGGTCGTGTCCAGTCTTCCTTATTTTGAGAAAAGAAGAACCGATTCTCAGAGAGGTGAAGGTGTTTTCGATCGATCGATCGAGGCGCTCAAACGGCTGAACTCGGTCGGGTACGGAATTCCGAACTCTGGATTGTTTCTCAATCTTGTTTACAATCCAGCAGGCGCATTTTTACCCGCTGCTCAAGGATCCTTAGAAAAGGAATTTAAAAATTCGCTCCTTAAAGAGTACGGAATCCAGTTCAATTCTTTATTCACGATTACGAATATGCCGATTTCTAGATATTTGGAATACCTGCGTGAAAGCGGAAACATAGAAAACTATTTGGAAAAGCTGGTGAATTCCTTCAATCCTTCGGCGGCTTTAGGCGTTATGTGCAAAAATACTCTTAGCGTAGGATACGACGGCTCCCTCTACGATTGCGACTTCAATCAGATGTTGGATATGAAGGTCGGCGGAAAAATACAGAATATACGAGACTACGACGGCGAACTTTTGTTAAAAAGAACGATTCGAGTTGCGGAGCACTGTTACGGCTGTACCGCCGGAGCCGGTTCCAGTTGCGGAGGCGCGACCGCGTGATAGAGCGGGGAATAATCGACTTCGATTTTGTTTTCTGCGGTTTTTTGGATCCGGGTGATTTTTTCTAAAGTCAGAAATTTTTCCTGATTGGTCACGACCTGTGTTTGAAGATTTTGATTGAAGTGAAGAAACGATTTCCCGTCTTCGATTCTCGCTTTTACGAAAAGATCGTGATTCGTTTTCCTTTTTTCAATCGTGCGATTGAGTTTCTCCGGAAGAGAGGACAGATCCTGAAACGGATTTTGAAGAAGATCGGAATCCAGATCGAAACCTACGGAGTTCCTACAGTTTCCGATTGCGGCAAGAGTTGTGGTTCCCGTTCCGAGAAAAGGATCCAAAACCAAATCCCCTTTGAGAGAATACATTTGAACGATTCGATTAGCAAGTTCCAGAGGATACGCCGCGCTTCTTTCTCTTCCTGCCGAAGAATCCAATCCCTGTTTTTTTCCCTTAAAATCCCAGAGGTCCGAAAACCAAAGATTACGCTCCTCCCAAAAAAACGCGCTTTGCGCCCTCGCCAATTTTTCCGGCTTGGTGGAGAATTTTCGTTTATTCCCTTTTCTGAATATTAGAATGTGCTCATGCTCTAAGGTTACATACGCTCCCGCCGGCAACATCCCCGAACCCATAAATTTATTCGGGGAATTGGTTTGTTTTCTCCAGAGGATACCCGGAAGGCTTTGAAACCCGAGCGAGTTGCAACCTTGGATCACACGAGCGTGATTCATAAAAATTTGAAAACCGGATTCCGTTTTCCGGGTGGCGTCTCCGATGTTGACTATGAAAAAACCGCCTTCTTTCAAAACACGAAACGATTCCTTCCAGACCTTGTCCAATTCCAGGTGCATTTTTTCAAAAGAAAGATTCGGGTTCGAAAACAGGCTCTCCCGAATCTCCTCCGAAAAACCGAAAAAAAGCTCATCCCACATCTCGATCATAGGATACGGAGGAGAAGTAAGAATCAAATCCACGGTCTCCGAGTCGATAGGAAAGGTTTCCCTCGAATCCCGATTCAAAATCTCATGGATCGTTTTCTTCATAATGCAATCAATAGAATTCTTTTGATCCGTTTCTTTGTCCACTCAAAACGACGGAGTCTTCTGTGATAAAACGACCGCTTTTGTTTTCAAGCCCGAAGTATGGCGATTTTACCGGACCGGTTTCTTTTCTGCTATACGTAGTACTCTTTCTTTTTTGGAAAAGCATACCGGGATTGGGGGGACTGATTCTTTATATAAGCGTATATCTGATCCTATTTGGAATCGTTTTGCTACCGATGCTAAATCCAAGAAAGAAAACCGAAGACGGGAAAGAATGGAATCGTATATGGTTTTGGGGAATCCTATTTCGTCTAACGGCAATTTTTACCTTTCCAGTCTGGGAAGACGACTGGGCTCGATTTTTATGGGACGGTTATCAAACGCTGGAGACCGGTTCTCCTTACGGAAAATCTCCCGCATCTTTTTTTTCAGACCGGGGACTTCCGATTTGGACCGTTGAGATCCTGAGCAGGATCAATCATCCGGAGGTTCCGACGATCTACGGACCGACCTTACAGATCCTATTTTGTATCTCGGCGTATTTGGTTCCGGGTTCTCTCGTTTGTCTCAAGTGTTTGTATTTTTTGATAGAGATCTTAGGGTGGTGGTTGCTTCGAAAAAACTTCACACAAAAAGAATTTCGAATTCTATTTTGGTTTCCCTTGCTGATCGTCGAAACCTATATCCAAGCTCATCCCGATTTTTTCGGGCTCGTCTTACTTTGCGGAGCTTATATTTACAAAGAGAGAAAACAAAATTGGATTGCGGGAGTTTGTCTTGGAGTCGCGTGTGGAGTCAAAATTTTTGCTTGGATCTTATTACCGTTCTGTCTGATCCGAACAAAACGAGTTTCATTCCTGATTGCCTTCTTTTTTACACTCTTGGCGCCGTATATTTTTTTCGGGATGCGCGGGGGAGTGGGAGAAGACGGGCTTGCGATCTTTTTAGAAAGCTGGGAGTTTAACTCATCACTTTACACTTTTCTAAAGTGGATTTTTGGAAGGATCATATTTGTGTCCGTTCCTGTTTGGTCGATTGGAGTTTTTTGTCTTGGTCTCTGGGGAACGCTCGGCCTTTTTTTCCTCAAAGAATTTAACGACGGAGACGAGAGCGCCCTCGGAAAAAGTTTTCTTTGGTTTTTTCTTTTGAGTCCCGTTGTGAATCCATGGTATCTGCTCTGGGCTCTTTTCTTTTGGATTCGAAGCGAAAATTTTCCCGGAATCGTATTTTGCGGAGTGGTCATTTTATCGTATATTTCTGGTAAAACCCTTTCCTCTTCGACCCAACTGCAACTTTATGAAAATCCGCTTTGGGTTCTGCTTTTAGAGTATTCTTTAGTTTTTCTTTCCTTAATTCTTCCAAAATTTTTGTCAAAAAGGACAAGATAGTTGTCAATAGATCCAATATATAACTCATATCTGTATGTTATATTGAAATATGAATTGACTTTCTAATATCTTAGAAAAATTATCTGCTTGACGGGTTCTTCACTGGATCCGTCCTAACTCTAACTTTCTCTGAAAAAGACCCTTTTCTACCCCGGGATTCCCGGGTTTTTTTTGAGTATGGGGTGAAGCGAAATTTCAAAGCGGGATGGAAAGAATCGAGAAAAGAGGTGCTTCCTTTGCAAACAGTTATGGCTCGCAGTTTAGATAATTCAGATACTCCTCCTTCGGAAAAAGTTCCTGACGATTTTTTGACAAGTTTTCTCGGAGATAAGATTCGGAAGCGGAGATTGGAACTTGGACTCTCCATGGAAAAAGTAGCCCAGATCGCGCAGGTCAGCCGTGGGATGTTGGGCTTGATCGAGACCGGAAAGACGACTCCGAGCATCGCGATTCTTTGGAAATTATCCAAAGCGCTTCGAACTCAGGTTGCGGAATTTTTGCCCGACGTTTCGATGCACAGCCCAAAGATCTTTCGTAAGGAGGAATCGAAGATTCTTACGCTAAACAGGGAAAGGTTGAGCGCCCGTGTTTTGTATAAGGATTCGGAAAATCATCTCGAATTTTTGGAAGTGGAATTGTCTCCCGGAAGTTTTCCTTTGCCGATCTGGTTTCAAAAACAAAAATCCCAAACCGTTTCCTTGGTGGAAGGCGAGATCGGTTTGGTTTTCGGCGGTAAGAAAAATTTACTTTCACCGGGGGATACGGCCGTGTTTCTCGCTCAAGATCTCCAAGAAATTTTCAATCCTTCCTCTTCCAAAGCGCTCCTGTTTTGGATTAGCTCCTCCGTAAGCCTCTAAAAGATCGGATCCTTGAGGATCCGCTTTTCATTCTTCTGAAACTTTCAAATTATAATTCAGTTCAAAACGATCCATTTCGGATTAACGTTATGCGTTAGACAAAATATGATGAAATATTTTTAACAAATTGTCAATATGCTTGTTTATTATAGTAAATAATAAATCTGTTAAAACGGAAAAATATTAGTATTCTAATCCTCCGATCCGAACTTAGGGAAAACTTCCTTTGGGCAATGAAACCCCGCTGGGAGAAACTAACGTAAGGAAAAAACCATGAAATGCAAACTTGGTAAATTTGGAATCGTGCTGGCTCTTGCGGGGTTTCTGGGAACCTGCAAACCATCGGAAAAAAAAGACGACGTTCTCCTTTGGGCCATAGCTGGAATCATCGCAAACGGAGTTAAGGTTAACACCGCCGCGGAACTCGCTGTGGAATCATACGATAACTACGACAACAACGAGTTCGGTCTGGTGACCGCCACAACGATCAATCGATGGAGATCCGATTGGGCCGGGCAGAAGCCGGCTTCGATATCGGGGAATCTGATCATCCTTCAATCGAATACGGGAGCGGCCGGTCAGGAATTTATTAAACCGACCAGCGGTGTTAACGTTTATTCATGGCCGAACGGCGGCGGAACGGATATCAACTTTAGGCAAAAAAGGAACAACGGTTTGTTCGACAACGTACAGACCGGTCTTCCCGATGGAGCGAGAACTGACGCTTTTCTAAAATTGTATCGAATCGATCTTTCCAAAGATCTCGTCGTCTTTGCCGCAGGAACCGATTCCGGCGCGGGAACTTCCGCTTCTCCGAAGGGCGGCAACTATCAAACCCTCGGTAGAGGATTGTATTGGCTTCGTTATTGGGGAGCGGATGCAAAACACGTTGCGGTTTTGGACGGACCGATTAGTACTCAATTCTCCGCATCCGATTTGACCGCTTCCGGAACTGAAAGTTCTCCGCCTAACGACGGAACGTATTCCGTAAAAAGTCTTCGTACTGTGGATAACTCGGTGCTCGTTCAACCCGTTGAAAACGTGATCAAGATCGTACGAAATCCGAATTCTCACGGCGTGACCGGATTGACTTCTTCCGTATTCATCGCCGACGCAAGACACAACACGACTTCCACCGAACGCGAGTTTGTCGGGACGGCTGATGGAACAAACGCCGCGGAAGTCGAAGCGGCGAAAAAAGCGCTCACGGAAGGACATTTGAAAGGGGCATTCTTTGCGCCTTGGCTGCAAGTGGTAGATCAAACCACGGGACGTTTCAAATCGAAGGCGGCTATCGCTGCATTATGGTCCAACCCCTCCGGTTGGGGACACGCGGAAAACGCTTCGGCCAACGGTTATCAACAAGGGCAAACCTATCTCCACTATTGCAGGACGAACGCAAGATCGATGGTTACGGGTCTCTCGACTTTTGTGATCCTCGGACGGCCGACCGTATTCTATGAGAATTCTTTTATAGAATGGAACGGTCTCTCTGCAAATCATCCGGATCCTACAAAAAGAACTCTTCCGGCAGGTTCTCCTTTTGCAACAGACACCGCGGACTTGACCGTAAGCACGGGCGGGTCCGGAGGCGGACCTACGTTCAACGCGGCTAACGCGGCCAACTATAAAACCGTCGTCAATCCGAACGCGACTACTTCGCGTCAGACGCTCATTGACGATTGGAATTACAAGATTCAGTAGAATGGAATAGAAAAGAATTTTTTTGAAACGTCGCGTCATTACGACGCGGCGTTCCTGCTTTGATAAATACATTTCGGAGAAGTTGCAGTGAAACAATTTTTTATTTTAAGCATACTCGTCGGTCTATTAGGCGTTTTGACAATTCCTTCCTTTGCTTCAGGCGGATTTAGCGGAGGGGGAGTCGCTCAGATTCCCAAAGGAAAGGACCGCGAAAAATATCATCTCGGTAAATCCGTATTCAATCGCGAGATAGAAATCACGGCCGCCGCTGACCCGGCTAAAATATCCGCTCAAAAGATACGCCTTGAATACCTACAAGGATCTTTGCCCAACAGCGAAAAACAAAGGATCAACCTCGAAGAATTCGCGGGAAAGTTGACCCCCGAACAGTTGGATTCCCTTGAATACTTCGTGAGCGTTCGCTTTAACGTAAAGCTCGAAGATAAAAAGGAATGATCCGTCTCCGCTCTAAGTCTGACGGATCGGAAACATGAAGAATCCGATTCTTATAAGTTTAAGAATTATGAATATTTGGTATGAATTATGAATTATAGATTTGGAATTCTGTGGTGTTTGACGCTTTTGACCGCTTCTGGAATTCAAGCGCAGCAGGCGTGGTCTCCGTATCAGAGACAGTTGTGGGTAAGGACGGTCTTTATCCACTCCGAATACGACTCGGCGTATCTCGCAAACACAAAGGCGAACTACGACGACAATATCAGGATCAGCACCGGAAATATGGTCTTGGAATACGGAATCACGGATCGACTCACGGTTGATTTCGGAACCGGTTTTGGTAAATTAGGAAGAGCTAAATTAGTGGATCGTTATGGAGGTCTCATGCAGATTCCGGAAAGTCCGGATAAATACGGTTATTTGGATACCAGAATCGGAATCCGTTATAAAGTTGTAGACGAATTCGACCATGACAAACGGTGGATCCCCACGATTTCGGTGAGAGCGGGCGCGATTAAAAAGGGAGACTATGATCGTAACCCGCAATCGCTCGGAGACGGCGCGAACGGAGGGGAGGTCAATCTCTATCTCGCAAAGGACTTCGATTTTTACGGTTTGGGTGCGTTAGGCGAACTCAGTTATCGAAGAAGGGAGAGCCCGGTTCCGGACGACATTCTCTATTATTCCGGATTCTATTTAAGATTTTTTGAAAGTTTCTTTTTTACGATCGGTGCCAGAGGGCAGAAAGGTCAAGGGGGTTACGCCTTCGCAGACCCTAGGCAGGCGCCTCCCCTGAATTATCTGAACTTAACCGTGCCGGATACGATTCCCGGGGTGAATCTCTACGATCTCTGGGTACAAAACGAACGTCCCGCCTGGGGAAGAAGGGAAGACTATCATAACGCGGAGGCTTCTCTGGGTTTTACCGATTCGTACGGTAATTTTTATAACCTCTATTATTCCCAGACTTACGCAGGATACAACACGGCGAAGTTACAGACGATCGGTTTTATCGTTAACTTTCCCTTCAATCTTTAGGAGTAGAACCGGATGAAACATCTAAACAATATTCTATTTTTCTTATTTATCTTCGTCTTTGTGTGGAGTTGCGGAAATAAATCCAACAATTACGATTTTATTCCGGCCGCTTTGAAGATTCGTCTTCCTTTGATCATAAAGGTCAATTCGGCGGAAGAAATCGCGAACGCTTCCGCGGACGATTATAACCAAAACAATTTCGGTCTTATCACCTATTCCAAACTCAATTTTTGGGTTCAGGATTGGCCGAATCGGAAACCGCTCGGAATTTACGGAAAACTTTTTATCTTTCAGATTCAAACCGGTACGCCTTCCGGACAATACATCTTTCCGAAAACCGGAAGCGGGGTGTATGTGCACTTAATGACTGACGCGGATTCGACTTTCGGACAGACGAGAAACAACGGAGTCGTCGATACTGAGACGATGGTGCCTCAGGGTTCTCAAGTAGACGGGTTTCTAAAAAAATACGGGATCGATCTTCAAAACGATCTTGTAATCTTTTCCGCGGATACTCCGACTACCTCAAATCTGCAACAGGCTTTGAGAGGATGGTATGCGCTTCGTTATTGGGGAGCTTCCGCAAAAAGTTTAGGAATTTTGAATGGAGCAGTTTCCTATCATGCGTCCCAAGGAAATCTTTTTACGACTCTCTTTCTTTCACCCCTCAATTCGACCGGTGGTAAGGGAGTTCAATCCCTTCTAACGGACAATACGATTTTGCAGGCGACTCTCGGAGACTTGATTCATATTTTAAAGAACGGAAATTCTAATTTCCTTAAGGTAACTCCGGTTCCGAAAGGCGGAGTCTTTTTTCTGGACGCTAGATCCGCGGCCGAATACGCGGGAACGGCTTCGAGCACTCCGGGGCCGAGCGGAAAAACTTGTGCGACTCCGCCTTGTGTTACGGGAATCGAAGGTCATATCAAAGGAGCCGCCAGCCTTCCTTTTGTAAATATATTAGAAGATACGAATATTACGGTTCAGTTTAAGAGTAAGGCTCAGATACAAAGTCTGTACTCGGCCGCCGGGTTCGTATCCGGTCAGACGATCATAACTTATTGCAGAACTAACGTGCGTTCGACGGTAACGGGTTTTGCTTCGGCGGCTATTCTTGGAATTCCAACTCGTTATTACGACGGTTCCTGGATCGAGTGGGGATCTCTTGCGACGGACGATCGTGCGATCAGCGACGATCTCAAGTGGTCCAATTTGCCCGCGGTTTCGCCTTGGAAGACGAATCTAAGCGTTCTTACGGACAATCTCACGGTCAATCCGGATGCGAATATTACGAAGTCGAGTTTTACTACGGCACAATCGTTCTCTCGGACTTCGAATCAGTTGATCGACGAGGATAAATTCTATCTGAGCAATACGAGTGGAAGTAGCGGCGGCGGATCTGCGGGAGGAAGTTCCGGCGGCGGAGGTGGCGGGGGCGGTAACGCTTGCGGAGGCTGATCAAAATTCTTCTGGAAAGAAGAAGGGAAGTCGGAAGAACGATAACGATCCGGCTTCTATTGTTCTTCTTCACAAATTGTGAAAGGCCGTTTTTGGAATCGTATTGGTCCGCTCCGATCGCGTTGCAAGGAAATCCTCCGATCGCCTACGGAGAATCGGAAAAAAGTCTCGATCCAAATGACTGCGGGACCTGCCACAAAGAGCAGTTCCGGAAATGGAACGAAAGTTTGCATTCGAAAGCGGCGGGCTCCGGACTTCAGTGGCAACTAAAACGACTCGGTGAGGAAAAGTCTTCCGCATGTTTCTCCTGTCATTCTCCGTTAGCCGAAACACAAGAGTATTTTAAAAAATCGAAATCTTCAACGCGGATATTTTCGTATCTAAAAGCCGGAAATGAAGAACACGGGATTTTGTGCGCTTCCTGCCACGTGAGAAACCACGTAAGATACGGACCGCCTCCTCGATCGGGTCGGAGTCCGAGCGGTTCTTCGCCTCACGGCGGTTATGTGATCCGGAAAGAATTTGATTCTTCCGAATTTTGCTCGTCCTGTCACGAATCGTCAGAAGACGGAAAAAAACTGAACGGCAAACGGATGATGGAAACTTTCTCGGAATGGAAAAGGAGCCGGTATGCAACCGAAGGAATCACATGCCAAAATTGTCATATGCCGGATCGATCTCACGAATGGAAGGGGATACACGATCCCGAAACCACAAGAAGAGCTCTTACTTCATCGTTCATTCTCGAATTTAATAAAGAAAAGCTGTCGATCGTCGCTTCTTTGACTAACACGGGAGCGGGTCATAAATTTCCGACCTATTCCGTTCCTAAGATTTTTATTTCTTTGAGTTGGGTCCGGAACGGAAAGATCTATCGTCCTCTTGCGGAGAAAACTATCGGCAGGGTTACCGATATCGATTTGGAAACCGAATTCGAAGACACAAGGCTCGATCCGGGAGAAAGCGCAGTTTTGAACGCGGAAATCTTGGAATCCGATTGGAGGAAAGGGGATAAAGTTCGATTTCAGGCGATCGTCGAACCAGACGAGTTTTACTCGAGGATGTTTCAGGAGAACTACGATCAAAGAAAAAAGTTCGGTATTTCCGGCTCGGAAGAACTCAGGCTTTCGGAGGCTTTAAAAAAAGTTAAGTCCTCGCGTTATGTGCTCTTTGAAATGGAAAAGAATTGGGAAAGTTCATCCTTCGAGTAAAAATTCGTCCACCGAACGGATCAAAAGAAGTCCTCCTCCTTTCGGAAGTTCGTTCACTCTAAATTCCGGATGGTTTTCCCAAATGTCCAAATCGCAGAGAATCAGATCGAACTGTTTCCAGTCGGAGACGCTCGATCCGGGTTGAAGAATTTTGACTTTCTCCCGTTTGAGACTTTGTTTGATCTTGGATGGGATCCGATCGACCGAGCCGTTTAGATCCACGATCGAAAGTTTAGAATTGTAATTCGAAGCGAATCTTCTTGCGATTTGTAAAAGATTCAGATCCTTTTCCGATCCGAAAAGAATGTGGATGTTTTTTACGTCCTCCAATTGCGAAGAGAATAGAATTCCCGTATTGCATTCCGTTTCGTTTAAGATGGTCCTAATCTTTCCTCCGAGTATATCGTCCGAAAAAAAAGAACGTGCGGCCCCGATAAGAAGAAGTTTATAATTACCGTCTTCCACGATACGGATGATGTCCTTCGTGATGTTTGTGGAGGTTTTATAAATCGTCCTAAGGTTAAGATTCAAGTCCTTGGAAAGTTCTTTGAGAGGAGTAAAACTCGAGGCTTCGTATTTTTCCGCGTGAGATTCCGAAATATTGGAATCGGGTGAAAGATGGACCGCAGTCAGTTCTCTTTCCTTTTTCTTTTCGGGAAAAAGTCCATAAGCAATCTTTAATAGTTCCAAACCTCTTGAATGCTGCGCGAAGGAAATCAGAATTCCGTTTCCGGATCTGTATCTCGAAACCGTCTCCTCTTTGGAAAAAAACCAGTCCACGATTTTTAAGCCGGGTCCGGTCATGATTGTGGTAGTCAAAGCCATAAGAACCATCATCGAAAAAATCTCTTCCGATAAAACTCCAAGATCGTAACCTATGTTCAATACGATCAACTCCATCAAACCTCTGGTGTTCATGAGAATTCCAATGGAGATGGAATCCTTCCAGTTTTTACCGGAAAGCCTGGATGCGATCGCACTTCCGCCTAACTTTCCTAAGACGGCGACAAAAAGAATTAAGAAGAAAACGGGCCAAAGACCTGCGCTGGAAAGAAGTCCGAATTTGGTTCTAAGCCCCGTAAAAGCGAAAAAAAGCGGAAGCAGGACAGTGAGACTGAAATCCTCTATCTTATCCACTAAGTTGCTGCGAAGTTCTTTTTTATCCGGCATTACGACCCCGGCCAAAAATGCGCCGAATAACGCGTGTATGCCGATCGCCTCGGTGATCCAAGCCGAGGCGAAGATAAAAAGAAAGAAAAATGCGGAGATCGTTTTGGTCATCGATTCCTTGGTTGTGTAGAGGTTTCCGGCTCTTCTCATCAGAGGAAGAATCGCTTTCCACATAACGATCATATACGCGACCGACATAAGAATCGTGAGAAATCCCGAAGAAAAAGATCCGGCGTTTACGATCGTAACCACGACCGCAAGCACACACCAAGCCGTAACGTCGTCCGCGGCGGCGGCGGTGATGGCAAGGCTGCCTAACGTGGTTTTGGTCCATCCTTTTTCCAGGATGATTCTCGCCAAAACCGGGAAGGCGGTGATGCTCATTCCGATTCCCATAAAAAGACTGAATGCGATAAAATCCACTTTTTCGGGCGCAAGAGGAATGAAAATGAAGTAGGCGAGACCCGCGCCCAATAGAAACGGAAACATAATGCTGGAATGGGAAATTACGATCGCGGATTCCGCTTGGTTCCTCAAAATCTTGAGATCGAGTTCCATTCCGATCACGAACATAAAAAGCAAAAGCCCCAATTGGCTGAGAATTTGGAGCGTGGACAAAGATTCTTTCGGAAAAAGAAGATTGAATCCTTCCGGAAAAATCAAACCTAAAAGCGAGGGGCCTAAAAGAATGCCCGCGAGAATTTCGCCGATGACCGCGGGTTGTCCCACAAGAGTCGCTAACTTTCCGAAAAAACGAGCCGCTATCATGATCACGATCAATTGGAGCAATAACCTGGATAGAGGTTGTTTGATATGTCCTGAAAAAATCTTGCCTACGGATTCGAAGTCGAGAAGTCCCGGTCTTTCCAAACCGTTTTGGACCGGATTTTTTTTCTGATTTCCGGAAACTACTTCCGAACCCTGAGAAGAATGGAAATTCTCCTTTTTGGGTTCCAGATCCTTTCCGGATTGAAGTATGAAGGCGAGGGATAAAACGAAAGAGAAAATTAGAAAAATGTAAAATAGAGATATCTTTTTCATACGGGGAATCCTCGTCTGGGAGCAGTTTCTTCCCGAATTCTGGATCCGTCATTCAGATTTTAGTTAGGAACGCGGCGTTTCAAGATTGATATTTTTATGATTCCGTTCGTCGGAACGCGACGGTTTCAGACGAAAAAATCAGAGGAAGGTCGGACCTAAAAAGAGGACGATTGATCGTTTTCCATTCTTTCCAAAAAGAAGGTCTTCCTCCGAAATTGCGACTTCGCTTAACAAATCGAATTTATGGAAAAGGGGAAAGCAAAAGTGATTCTTCTTGAAGGACTTTGGATGCGAGCTTAGCCGCTTCTAACGGAGCCGCGGGTTGTCCAGTCGTGCGGACTCGGGTTAAGATCAGCCATTGTGTTCCTTCTTTTTGAAACAAAGCCCAGAACCAGGAATTCGCCTCGTCTTGGTTGTAATAAAAAGCGGAGTCCGATTTATATTCTTCGATTCCGTTCCAGTTTCCCGGTAGGTCGTGATTGCCGCTCGCGTTAGCGACGGACCCGGCGTCTCTTTTTAAAAGACCTAAAACGGTCTGAATCGTTTTCCTGCGGAAAGGCGGATTCGATTCCTGCAAACGGGCCAAGTAGTCCACAAACTCGGACGGAGAAACCGTGTAAGATCCATCGAGCCAAAACGAAGTTCTCGTAATCGGAACCGAGCCGCTGAAAGCGTCGAATCTTTCTAAAAGTTGTTTTCCTTTTTCCGGACCGATATCGTTCCAGAGTTTTGCGAAATACCAATGAACCGAATACTCAAGCGCCGATTTAAGATTCTGATCTTTTTGCCAACGGATATAAGGATGTCTGGTCTTATCCCAGAAAAATAGGGATTGGTCTTCTTTGAGATAACCGCTTTCCAACGCGTTCAAAGCGAGGACCGTGTGAAAAAGAGAGGCGGGCGGGGACTTAAAAAAACATTCCTCTTTTTGAAAGTAGATTTTGTTTCTTGCGCTTAAGTTTACGAGGACCGCACAAGCGGACTTTCCGTCCCAGTCTAGATTTTTCTCCGCAAAAGGCATGGGAGGAAGTGCGACAACGGACGGTTCGCTCTTGCAGAAGAATAGAACGAGGAGGATCCACGGTAATAGGAGTAAAGACTTCACTTGAGTTTGACTGAATCAGCTGAGAACGGAAATGCCAATCAAAATAAGAGAGACCGGGATATAAAAAAAGAAGAAGTAGATTTTTCCCACCTTCTTCCAAGGTTTTTCCATTTTGGGTTTTAAGAGTTCGATCAACTCTTCCTCGTTCGCCTCGTAGAGTTCCGAGGCGTCGTTCATGCCGTAGAGACGAGCCGCCAAACGGAGAAACGCTTTCTCGCGATGGGTTCTTAAATATTCGCGACTCGCCGAAACGAGAGCGGAATCTTTCGAAAAAAGATTTCGAAATACGGAGGGAATCTCATAGAACTTTCCTATGAGAAGGCTTGAAAATCGGGTGAAAAGACCCAGATAAAACAGGGAAGCGTATTGGACGGCTTCCATTTTTAATCCGAAAACTATGATAAAACAAACCAGGTAGGCCCCGTAGCCGAGGATCAGTCCGGATCTTTCAAAAAAACGATTCCAAAAAACTTCTTTGTCGAATTCTAAATCCATTGCCTGGAGGGAATAGAGGTTTGTTTCGTTTTGAGACATCGGATAAATTAAGAAAAAGGAATATTCTTCCCTCTTCTATCCATGCAAAATTCAGCCCTCGAAATGACAAATCAATTCGAGTCCGTTTCATTCTCATTTCAGGAAGCTCCGGTCTAAAAAGGCTAAAAAATTGAATTTAGAAATTCACGTACGTTTGTTTGAATTTTGCGCTTTCGAATTTTCAAAAGGCCCGCTTGTTTTCGATCTTTCGGAAAATCGGGATCCGAGGAGAGACATAAGGGAAAAGAATCGAACCTACTAATTTTAAAAATCGAATCTCAACTTTCATTCTTTTTTTTCTTCAGCGGGAAACTCGGGAGAAGACCGAAAATCTTTTCATACGAGGCCCCTGGATGTCGACTGCGCTCAAAAGAAAAGAAAGAAAAATTCAAACCGGAGAATTCTGGACTTCTCGTCAGAGACAATCTCATTCCATTCATTACAGCGTAAGTTACCGCGCCTCGTTCAAACCGGAACTGCCGGCTTTCTTTTTGGATAAATATCTTTCGGGAAGTAAGGGAGTCGTCTTGGATCCGTTCGGCGGAAGAGGAACCACTTCGATTCAGGCGAATCTGGAAGGACATACTGCGATTCACAACGATATCAGTCCGATGTCTTTGTTTCTAGCGAAGTCGAGGCAGATCGTTCCGTCTATCGAGAGTATGGAGAAAATTCTTTCCGGAATGGATCTCGGGAAAAAAACGAAGGAAGAAAAGGAAGACAAGGATCTTCTCGCGTTCTATCACAAAGATACGTTAAACGAAATCAAAAATCTAAAAAGAATTCTCGCGGAAGACGCGTCTCCTGAAATTCAGTACATAGGAGTGACGGCTCTTTCCCGTTTGCACGGACACAGCGACGGATTTTTTTCCGTCTATAGTTTTCCTCAGATTTCCATTCCGCCGAGCGCTCAAAAGCGAAACAACGAGAAGAAGGGAATCCGTCCGGAATACAAGGAGATCAAGTCGAGAATCTTGCAGAAGATGAAGAGAGATCTCAAAACTCCGCTGCCTCCGTTTTACCACGAGTTTTCGGGAAGAAATCGTTATACCAATCATTCTTCGTTGCATCTGGAATCTCTGGAAGACTCGGTTACGGATCTTGTCATAACGTCTCCGCCTTTTCTCGATAAGGTGAACTACGAAGAGGACAACTGGCTTCGGTACTGGTTCTTAGAGATCGAACTTCCCGATCACAAGAAACCGAGCATCTTCTCGACCCTTTCGGGTTGGACCGATTTTATACGCGGAACCCTGGAAGAACTTTCACGAGTTCTAAAACCGCAGGGAGTCTGCGTGATGGAAGTCGGGGACATCAAAAAAGGAAGGACCGTTTTCAATCTAGACGAATACGTAATCCAAGCCGCTTCGGAAACGGGTTTGGAATGGGAGACTACGTTTATCAACGACCAGAAATTTACCAAACTTTCCAATTGTTGGAACGTTTCGAATAACGAAAAGGGGACGAACTCGAATCGTTGTGTGGTCTTTCGAAATTATAAGAACCTGTCCTGAAACAGGGAAAGAACCTTGCAGCTTGATCTTTCCGACAAAATAAAATAAGGTTTTGGGACGCGCTGTAAATAAGAAAAATTGTGGGAACTCCTTCGTTTTTTCAAAGGCGTCCTCGTAAAAGAATATGTAGGATCTCTTACAAGGTTTGGTCGCATCCGCTTACGCGGTCGGGCAGCTCCGGGCTCGCGAAGCCTCGCTCGGTCTCAAACGCCGCGAAGAAATACTTTGAAAGAATACGTTCCCTTTTTTCGCGCTCGTTTTAGACTGAACCCTCCGCGTCCCTTGCGGTGTGGGAACTCCTTCTTTTTAGGCGAAGTTTATTATAACCCGGACCAAATTCGTTTTTTCGAATCGCATTTTGGGTCCGGGCATTGAATTGGAGAGAAGTCGCCCGGAGAGGGGGGAGCGTAAGACGCTTTGCGGCTGCAGCGAGGGGGAGACTTCCCCCATCCATAAACTCTCATTTTTTACGAATTCTGTCTCTAAATCCGAGCTTTCCCCTTCACCAATTTTGAAATTCTACCGAACTTAAATTCAGAAGAGGGTTACCGGAATATGATGCGCTCACTCTGGACTGCGGCTACGGGTATGATTGCCCAGCAATTCCATATCGATACGATTTCAAACAACTTGGCGAACGTGAACACGACCGGTTTTAAAAAGAACCGCGCCGACTTTGAGGACTTAGTCTATCAACACCAGGTTTTGGCCGGAACTCCCGCCACTTCCGTCAGTGAAATTCCTACCGGCGTTAACGTTGGGCACGGGGTTCGCGCGGCGGCCTCGCAAAAACTTTTCGAGATCGGATCCTTTCAAGCCACCGGAAATAAACTCGATATGGCGATCACCGGCGAGATGGGATTTTTCAAAATTCAGATGCCCGACGGAAGTTTTGCGTTCTCAAGGGACGGATCTTTCAAGATAGATTCGAACCAGCAAGTGGTGACGTCTAACGGATATCTCCTCGAACCTCCTCTGATTCTTCCGGAAGGCGCAATCTTAAATACTCTCATGATCTCCGAACAAGGAGAAGTCACCGTAAAAGTCGGAGCGGATATCCGTCCTATCGTCATCGGTCAGGTGGAACTCTATCGTTTCGTAAACCCCGCCGGTCTTACCGCGATTGGAAAAAACTTATTTCAAGAGACGATGGCTTCCGGTCCTGAAATTCCGGGAACACCCGGTATGGAAGGATTCGGAAACGTCCTTCAGGGTTTTTTAGAGATGAGTAACGTAAAGATCGTGGAAGAAATGGTGAACATGATCGTCGCTCAAAGGGCTTACGAATCCAACTCGAAAGCGATCCAAACTTCGGATAACATGCTTTCCACCGCGATTTCACTCAAGAGATAAGAATTTTATAAATTTCTAATGAAACTCTTGGCGACACTTCTGCTTTCGATTTTGGTTTTTAACCCTCTTTTCGGAAGAGGAGTGTCCGGGATTTATCTAAAGGGACGGGCTTTGGTCGAAGGAGACGAGGTCTTTCTTTCTTCGATCGCGAGAATTCCCGACGGGTTCGAAGATCGAGTCATCCTCAGAAATTTAAAAAAGCCCGTTTTTATCGGTTCCAAAGAAATTTTAAACGTCTATAGGGATCTGGATCCGATCGTGACCGGAAAGGAAACCCTGGTTCTTCCCCTCAATCATACGCTGGAGCCTTTTGAAATCACCGAATCTCTCGCGAACGAAATCAAAAAAAAGCATCCGGGAGAAGAATTTCGTCTAACGTTTTTATCCGGCGAAACAAAGGTTCCGCAGGAAGGAGTCGAACTTCGTTGGGCGAATCTCTCCTCCCGCTTGCATCCGGGACAGGTAATGGCGTCCTTGGAGATTTTTTTCCAAAATCAGAAAATTCATACTCTCAGGATCCGATTTCAAGTGGAACAGAAGGTTCGGGTTCAAAAGGCGATCCGCGCATTGCAGAAAGGAATCAAAATCACGGAAGACGATTTTAAGGAAGAAGAAGTCTTGACTCCCGAAGAAATATTAGATTCTCCAGGCAAGGAACTTCTTGGCTCAACGCTTTTGAAGGATATGAACGAAGGTGAAATCTTCCGTAAAAAACACGTCCGTAAAATCGCAGACGTTCAGAGAGGCGGGGAAATTCTTATGATCTATCATAAGGGCAGTCTCGTTTTAAAGACGAAAGTTAAGGCTCTTAGTTCCGGGAACATAGGCGAGGATGTGCAAGTGACCACCCATTCCAGAGAAGGTCAGATGAGAGCCAAGGTCGTGGATAAGAATACGGTGGTTACGGAATGAAATTCGATTCTATCAAAAAAATCATCTCCGATCTTTTTCCGGGAATTCTGGGCGCCGGAACGGTTTACATTTTATTAATATTCGTGGTCTTTGTAGAGGACGGTTCCCGATTGCGGGCGCAGGATTCCTCCCTCTGGACCGATAAAAATCCGTATTCTGTCCGCCAGAACATCAAAGTAGGTTCTCCTCTTTATATCAAAATCAGGAACGGTCTTCAGGCGGAGTTCGAACTAGAATCCAACGCGGACGAAACTCTTACTCTGAAGGCAATGCCGGATAAAAAAATCATCCCCGACATGCCTTCGTATAACAATGATCGTACGATCACGCGCAAAAATAAGGGAAAGATCAAGTCGATCGGAAAGATCAAAGGAAATCTGACGGCTCTCGTTACCGCGGTCGATCCGAATACGGGACTTCTCACGATCCAAGGTCAAAAGCTGAGCGTTATTAACGGGGAAGAGAATAGTCTGATCCTTGCGGGAACTGTCGCGCCCGAGTTTGTGGAAAAAGATTCCTCTTTGGATTCGGATAAAATCGCAAACCTTCAGGTCACTTACAACGGAAGAATCAACCCTAAACAGGCGACTCCTCCGATCGCCCTCAAAACGATCACCAATCCGGACGGATCCGTGACCGTAAAAGCCGAACTTTCGGAAGAGGAAAAACAAAGGCTCATTCTGAACCAACTCAACCGTCTCCTCGGAGAATCACAATGAAATTCAAATATTCCATATTTTATATATTCTTTTTTTGCGGTGTTTTTGATCTCGCGGCTACGGAACTTCGCCTGAAAGATATCGCGAAGATAGAAGGAGTCCGTGAAAATCAGATCACAGGCTACGGAATCGTGGTCGGTCTTCCCGGAACCGGCGACAGCAAAACCCCGATGACTTCGGAAAGTATGAAAAACTATCTGAAAAATCTCGGCGTGGAGGCGAACCTAAAACCGGATCAAACTAGAAACATCGCGTCCGTTCTTATCACCGCGACGATTCCGACTTACGCCCGCAAAGGAGATAAACTCAACGTAGTAGTATCCTCGATCGGAGACGCTAAGTCCTTGGAAGGCGGCGTTCTTCTGCAATCTCCTCTGAAAACTGCGGGGGATAAAACCTTTGCGGTCGCTTCGGGTGTTATATCTTTCGGAGGAAGACAAGAACAGGAACGGGGAACTAACGGTCGCGGAA
>NZ_NPDU01000030.1 GCF_002811985.1 Leptospira adleri | reverse complement strand
CCAAAAGAGGAAAGTCGTTCACGGAATCTCCGAAGGCGAGATCCGCAAGCGCACCGACTGACTTTTGAAATCGAGCCACCTTTCCTTTTCCATAGGTGAAAGGTTCCAAAATTTCGGAAGAATGAATTCCGTCCTGAAGCGACAACTGCATTCCTAAAACCTTCTCTTCCTCGATTTCAAAAAGAGCGGAAACCGATTGGATGATCTCCTGAGGAGAAGCGGTGACGATCCAAATGTCCCAGCCGGAACTTTTCAGATGACTTACCAATTCTTTCATCGGTTCGTAGATCTTTACGGAAAGTGAATCGGAATCTACCGCGTGCCGATTCCAAACGGATCTGGAAATCCTTTTCAATTCCTCCGGAGAATGGCCCGAAAAAATCCAGGAACTCCAGCGATACGAGGCTTCCAAACCGGAGTTTCGTTGGATCGAATCGTATTCTTCCAAGACGAGAGAACGGAACAAAAGAGGATCTCCAAATCTTGCGGAAAGAATCCGTTCGCGATTCTTCTCCGAAAAAAAAGAAGAGATGTCTTTCCGATACGCGGGAACTCCCTCGGAGAGAAAGAGCTCCATCACGGCTTCTCCGAAATCGTTTCTTACAAGAGTATTATCAAAATCGAATGCGGCTTTCCCGGGAGAAAGCCGGGAAAGAGTTTGGTAGAGTTCCGGATTCCAAAAATCCCGGCGAATGGACACTTTAAGGTTCGATGGTCTCCCGCGCGATCGCGACACGACCCTCGGAAGATGATTGAAAGACCGGAAGGTAGTGTTCCGGATTTAATACAACGTTCTGATAACGAACTTCGAAGTGAAGATGAGGACCGGTCGTATGTCCGGTGTTTCCGGAAAGAGCGATGATCTGGCCTTTTTTGACCTTATCCCCTTCTTTCACGTAAAGAAGAGAATTGTGAGCGTAGAGAGTGTTGATCTGATTGATTCCGGGATGCGAAAGAAGAATTTTATTCCCGTATCCCCCGTCTTTTTTGGATTCCAAAACCACTCCATCCGCGGCTGCGATGACGATCGAACCCGTCGGGCAAGCGATATCGACTCCGGAATGCATCGCGTTCCATCTTCTTCCCAAACGGGAAGTTACGAAGGAATGTTTAAAACTGATCGGCCAGATAAATTCTCTCTGATCGGTTCTAAGAATCTCTCTTCCTTTGTCTTCGAGAAGAAGGCTTCTCGTAAAATTATCGTTATAAGGGAAGAATACGGGCTCGTTGACCGGAATTCTTTCGTTGTCCGGAATTCCGTTGACCCGTTTGATCTCGTGTTCCGTGGTTCCGAAATTGTGAACCAGATCTCCTACGGATTCTTTCACACGATTGGGGACGATCCAGATTCCTTCAGAGCCTCTGTAGGTCTGAAGATACTGATTGTCCAATTTGATTTCTTCTAAATTTGCATTGGCGAAGGATTTGATGCTGAACAGCAGCCCAATCACGAGCAATCCCCCCAGTATGTAGCCGGTTTTTCTTTTCATATTGTAGATTCCCAAATATGTCGCCAACAAAGGCCTCGGAGTCCGGGCCTATTTCCAAGGTCGGCAACGGAAAACAACTTCTGAAGTCAGTCTTCTCGTCTTGGGATTCCATTCAAGAATTTTTCAGCGCAATTCCCTGAGCAAGAATGAACGATAAAGAATAGTTTTATATGATTTTTAGTAAATAATGATAAATTTATTATGATTTTGGATTTTTTTGTCTATTTTTGAGCTTATCATCACGCTATTGAGAAGCAATTCTTATTAGAGAAAGAAGGAGTTCCTACTTTTTCATTCTTCTACTGGAATTTACGCCAATTCGAGGAAATACTTTCACCGGATCGGAAAAAAGAATCCACAAATCTTCCATTCTTCTTTTTGAATTTATGCGTTGCAAAAAGAACGAGACAAACGTTCTGTTTTTAAGAATCTAAAAAACGCTTTTTCAATTCCGGACTCGGAATTCTACACGCTTCGCTCCTTCCAAACCAACGATATCGATTTCTTGCGATCCAGTCGTAAAGGAGATCCCGGAAAAAAGAAGGAATCCAGCCGAAGATCGGCACAAAATTCCAAGGAAAGGAAAGATGTTTTGCTATTTTTAAAACCGCCGTAGACTTTTCGTAAAGAACCCCCTCCTCCAAAAAAAGCACCGAGGAAGGAGATTGGTCGGGAAGAATTTTTTTCCCGAGAATGTTTGCAGCGGCCTCCGATTGAAGACTGGCAAAACTAAGATTTCCCTTTGGATTGTGATCCAAGAAGAATAGAACCGTTCCGTTGCAGAGATTACAAACCCCGTCAAAAAATACGATCGGTGTTTTACGCTTTTGGGAAATCGAATCCATGTATGAGTTAGACTTTACTTTTCCTATTCTTCTTTTGGCTGAAAGAATTACGTCCTTCTTTTTTTGAAAAATGATTTCTTCGTTAAGTTTTTTCCAAAGGTCGAATAGCTTTTTCTACCGGATCGGAGATTCTTAAAAAAAAATCCGGAACGATCATTTTCTCCATTCGAATCTAGTATCTCTTTTTAAAATACGAACTCGGGAAACGAAGGAAAGACGTTCCTAATTTTTAGAAAAAATGAGTTCACCGTTTTCGATAATTAGAGTTCGATCCTTGACGCTTTGATTCCAAGTTTTTTTTTCGAAAGAAATGGAATCGAGTTCCATACTCAAACAAGACACGACCGTTTCCGCGTCGATGACGGCCTTGGTGACAGTCTGAAATTTTTGCGGATCGTTTTCCCTGGAAAGAATCCGAAAGCTCTTTACGTTTTCTCTGAGAGGAATCGGTACGATCCCGTTTTTCATCGCCTTGGTCGACTTCTTTACAAAACAAATCTTAGAGGAAGGAACCATACTTTCTATATAAACGATCTCGTGTGAAACACGGTCCCGATTGATCAGATGAACTCCGGTTCTAAACTCATTGGAAAACAACGAAGAAGAAAGGAAGATACAAATTAAGAATGAATTTTTAAACATACGTCCACAGGTAATACCTCGTTTTTTTTCGGATTTCGAAATTCGCCGCAAGCGTCGTCGTTCGGCCAATGATCGAAAACTCAAGAGCTCCTACAAAAAGTCGAAAATCAGTCTTTGTTTCCTTCATCGTTTGAAAGCCGACAAAACATTTTTCAACTTGGAAGTCCACGTTCCATTCTTCTTTAAAAAAATTGCAGGGCTGCCCAACGGACTTTCCACTTCGACTTCCCGCTTTCCCGCATATATCTTTCCGGACCAGAGATGTTCCCATTCTCCTTCGGGAAGATATCCTTGTACGGAAGTTTGTCCTTTTTGCAGAACCGGAAGAACCAAAAGATCTTCGCCTAACAAGAATTCGGTTTTGATCCCGTGAGTTCGGAGATCGTTTGAATAGTGTAAATACAAGGGTCGAACCACCGGAATTCCGGTGAGAGAGGCTTCTTTGACGAGGGCTTGCAGATATTCTTTCAATGCGAAGTGCATCTTTCCGTATCTCGCAAATTCTCGTATCGTTTCTTCGTCGCTGAAGGCTTGGTGATTTTTTTCAGGGCGATTTCCTTCGTGCGTTCGAAAGACGGGACTAAAGACGTTCAATTCCGCCCAACGCAGAAACAACTCTTTGGAACGGTGATAGTCCCTGATCGGATTGTTGATCGTAGTATAACCGCCGATGTCGCTGTGATTGAGCGAGATCCCGCTCAAACCTCCGGAAAGAAGTCCGGTGAGAGCCGAAGTCAAACCGTCGTGTTCTCCCCAACTCACCATCTGATCTCCCTCCCAAAAGAGAGTAGAATGTTTCATGGACTCGCTGTAGCCCGCTCTTGTGAAAAATACGATCTTTCCTTCTTTGCCCGCTTGACGGATCGCCTCTCGGTTGATTCGGGCCCACTCGACCGGATACACGTTATGATAGAGTTCGGCGTTCGCTCCTGAATGAAGAACCGCGTCGAGCGGCAACCATTCCCCGAAGTCCGCCATCCAACCGGAAAGGCCCGCTCCGATCAGATTGTTTTGAATGATTTTTTGAATCCATTTCACCGCTTCCGGATTGGTAAGATCGAGCAAATAAGCGGGGAAACCCGCGGTCGCGATTTCGTAGTCTTTTCCGTTCTTATCTTTTACGAGATAATTCTTTTTAACGGCTTCTTCGAAAAGAGGACCTTCGTTCGCCAAAAAAGGATTCAAATATCCTAATACAGAAATTCCTTGTGCGTTTAAGTCAGAGCAGAACTTCTTAAATTCCGGATATGATTTTTCGTCCGCGATCCATCTCCACCAAAGCTGGGAACCGAAACTCGTCTTTCTTCTTCCCACCCAATCCTGGATCCAAAGCGCGGTGATCGGATTCCCCGCCTTTTTCGAGTTTTCGATATGTTTTAATACGACATCCTTTCCGCCTTGAACTCCGAGCCAAGTTCCATACGCCCAATCCGGAAGGACCGGGGCCCTTCCCGTTTTTTGAGTGAACTTCCGAACGAGTTCGGACGGAGAAGAATCCTTCCAGATCGTTCCACGCAGACCGTTCTCTCGAAACTCGATCGTGATCTCCACCGGTTTGGAAAAATCGAACCGAGAATAAGAAGTGTTTTCAAAGTAAAGAGAGCGATTTTGGGAAGTCAGAAAGAATGGGATCGGAGTATAAGTGGAATATTCGTTTCCACCCGCGCCCGCAGTCATATTGGCTCCCGCGGTAATCGGTTGATCTCCCCTTCCCAAACCTTGTTCTTCCGTCAGTAAAAAAGGGGTTTTGCCTTTTAAGTTGAAATGAGAGAACTGTTCTCCCAACCCGAAGACGTTTTCATTTTCTTCGGAAAGAATTCGAAAGTAGGAACGATTCAAAGAAGAATCCGAGAATACGATTTTGAATTCCATTGCAGTTTCGTCTAACGGTATCAGGCTGATCTTATAGTCGCTCTTACAATTCTCCCCTTCGAGTGTTCCCGAAATATTCAATTCTTTTTCCGAGGAAAGAATTCCGTCTATACTCTGGGAATCACAACGGCTTTCGATCCGATCCTGAATGTGAAACGAAGCGAACTTTGATTTTACTTTTTGTTCTCCCTTTGCCGCGGATAAGAACGGGGATCGTAAGGAGAGTTCGAGAAAAATTCCCTGCGAAGAAAGGATTTCCAGACGATCTTCTTTTTGAAGCGCCTGAAATCCTTTCCCAAAGAAGAACTGTTTTTCTTTCGGTAGAGATAGTCTGTTATAATTTGCAAAAGGACGATTGCAAAAAGAAAAACAAACCAAAACGGTAAAAATCGAAAACGATCGTAGGAACATAAATTCTCCGGCAAAAAGTTACTACCGAAGTAACAGGCCTCTCTCAAAAATCCACTTCTAATTTATTTCCCACTTTCTTTTCGAAAGAACATTCGTTCAGAAAAATTCCATTCTTAAAACTTAAGGATGGAACCTTCAATGTGGGAACTCACACGATTTTGGAAGATAGAAAAAAACCTCAAATGTAGGAACTCACACAAAAAAAAGATTCTTTCTGTCTTTCATGAATTTGCGATGATTCTTGCTGGAAACACAAAGGCTTACTCCATCGCTCTTAAATAAAAAAAGGATTCGTTTCCGAATCCTTTTACGTTTCACAATCCTCCTTTCGAGAAGAGCTTTCCTTACTCTCGAAAAGATTCTTACAAAATTCTTATCTAAGATTATTTACGATCGGTTCCTCCCACTCTCGGAGCCGCGGCGCCGGAGCCGCTTTGTCCGTAAACGGAAACCGCTTGTTTGGGAAGACTGGATCTTCTCCATTCAAACCAAGAACCTTGGTAGGTGTGAACGTCGAGATAACCGACTTCGCGTAACATCAAAGCGAGAAGAGAAGATCTCGCGCCGTTGTAATCGTAAATCACTGTGGTGCGTTCGGGCATGAACGGAAAGGACCTGAGCTTTTTATTGAACTGCGTCTTCTCGATCAAGTTCCCTTGACCGTCGTAAAGAATTCTCCAATCCCATAAAAAAGCGCCGGGAAGACGACCGCACAAAGAACCCGGTTCGGGCGCAGTGAGTCTCGGAAGTTTTCCTTCGTATTCTTCTTGGGTTCTTGTATCGAAGATTTGAAGACGAGTGAGATTTTTTTCCAAGAAGGCTTTGTCCACCACACCTTCGAGTTTTTTAGGTTTGTCTCCGGGTCCGAGTTCCATTTCTTTGGAACCCTTTTCCAGAGCCACACCCTGAGAAGGCCAGCGGTTTCCGTACAGAAACGCGTTCTGATATCCAGCGGCTCTCAAAAGAAAAACCATTCTCGAGGCGAACATCCCCATCCCTTCGTCAAAGGCCACGACTCGAGCCGCTCCATCTTTTTGTATGAGTTTCAATATTTCTTCAATGGGACCGGTCATCTTCTTTTGAGATTCCGGATCCGACGCGAACGCTTTCTTAATAAACGGAAAGCTATACGCTCCTCTCAGAGTAGATTCTTGATAAGCCGAAGACGAACGGCAATCGATCAAAAAGTCTTTATCGTTGAGATCAGTTTTAATAAAATTCCAGCTGGACAAGCTAACCTACCCTATCTATCGAAATGAGTCTTATTCTTTGGATTTAACCATTATTTTTAGCCTGAGATTTCCGATGTACTTTTTTTTAAAAAAGATCAGAAATTTGGGACATAAGAGAAGAATAAAAATCATCCTCGTTCCCGTTCGTGTTCCAATTGAAATCGGGAAGAATCCAAGAATTCTCTTTCAAAAAAAGAATCGGAAATCGATTCGAACGGTCTCTTTGTCCGAGAGGATTTAATATCGGGGGGAGCAAAGACCGATATTCTTAACAATGATAAGAGAATTCAGGAAAGCCCGTACTCTAAGATCCGATTCTTCGAAACAGTTTCGAAGAAAACGAATCTTCTTTGTCTGGATTCTTACTCTTCTCGTTTTGAGCGTCGAAAACATTCCCGCCGATTCGGATCCCGCTCGAAGCGCGCAGGAAGAATTCAAAATCTTTCTTGGAGAATTTCATAAAAATCCTTCCGAAACCTTGGCTCGTTCCTTTCAAAAAAAACACGGCTCGGTTCCGGTCGCTCCTTGTGTCTTCGAAGAATCCGGACGTTTTGAAAAAGTAACCTATCTCACTTACTCTTGTAAGGAAGAAAAATTTCCCGGCTTTATCTATCTAGGCTCCCGGTGGAGTTCTTGGAAAAACAATCCGGAAAGAATCGCACTCGGAGAAGTGTTGAAGATCGGAAAGAAGACATATCTCGAAGTAAAACCCTCCTACGACCTCGGGACGGAAGAGCATTCTTCCTGGGATCCGAAAAGGAAACCGAATAAGGAAATCCATTCCGAAAGACCTCGTCCTCAAAAAGATCCCAAAGACAATTTCGGTCTTCAGTATTTCCTGAGCATCGCCAAACATCCAGCGAGAAGAACCTTAAATTCCGGAAAGGAAATCTTCTTCGATTCTTCCTGTCCTCTGATCTTTCTAAAAAAAGATTCCGATTTTTATTGGGACAAAGCCACGTATTTTTCGTTTCAGGCGAGTTGTATTCCCTCTTCTCCGTATTCTTTGATCCGAATCAAATCCGACTTTTTAGGTAAGATCCGTTTGGACGACAAAGACACGGATCAGATTCAGGAAGGCGCCAAATATCTCGGCAAATTGAAAATCCAGTCCATAGAACCGGACAAGATCGTCTGGCAAGACGCGGAAATCTACAATGAATAAAATCAACTTTCAGAATATTCTACTTTTATTAAGTATCGTTTTGGGTTCGTCCGTTTCGGCTCAAAACGGAAACTCGGCGGATCTAAAGGCGCTCTTAGACGGCGTCGTGATCATCCGGAGCGACACTTTTTCCGAAAAGGAAGAACAATCCGGCTATTCCGAAAAATCCATCACCCGCGACGCGGGAACGGGTATGATCATCTCGGGGAATCGGATTCTTACGAACGCCCACGTCGTTTCCAACACGAGTTATCTCAAGGTGAAACATTTTAATTCCAGCAGATTCTACAAGGCGAGCGTTCAGTATCTCGGCTTCGACTGCGACCTCGCGGTCTTAAAGGTCGAAGACGAGGAATTTTTCAACGGAATCGAACCCTTGGAGATCGCGGATTCCTCTCCGGCTCTCGGAAGCAATCTTCTCATACTCGGTTATCCGGGCGGAGACGATAATATCACATTAGAAAACGGGAATGTTTCCAGGTTCGAAAGGGTTCGTTATTCTTTCACCGGTTTGGATTATAGAAAAGCGATTCGAGTAAACGCGAACATCGTTCCCGGATATTCGGGCGGTCCCGCGATCCAAAACGGAAAAGTTTCGGGCGTTACGTTTCAGGTCAGTCAGTCGCAGGGAAACGTGGCGTATTTGATTCCCCCCGAGGTAATCAATCATTTTCTAAAGGACGTCGAGGACGAAACCTATCACGGCTTTCCCTTCCCGGGTTTCAGTTTTCAAAACGGTTATTCCTCCTCTTTGAAAAATTATCTCAAAATTCCGGAAGGTCTGAACGGAATTCTGATCAATACCGTTTATCCGGATTCTTCCTTTTCGGATCTTTTGAAACCGGAGGACTTCGTTTATAAAATCGACGAGGCATATCTCAACGACGAAGGCGGCATCTTGGATCCGAGCGGAGTTTTTATCGGAGAGATGATCGAGAACAAGTTCATCGGAGATCCGGTGAAAATTTTCTTTTATCGAAACGGAAAGAATTACAAAGTCGAAGGAACGCTCAAACGGGTTCCTTCTCTCGATCTTTACAGACAACAGGGAAGCGGAACAAGTTTTCTTTCGGGAGGATTTTTATTCCAACCGGTGAACCGCGCTTTGGCGGGAGGCGATTCCAAACGTCTGGAAAGTTCTCTCCGTTATCACTACAGTTATTATATTCAGGACGAACTCTATCGATTTACGGATCGCGATATCATTCTTTCCGGGATTTATCCGGATCCTCTGAACTCGAAGTATTCCGGTTATCGTTATAAAATTTTAGAATCCATCAACGACAGAACCCCTTCCAGTCTGGAGGATTTCAAATCACTCTGGAAAAAATTCTACGGAGGAACGATCAGTTTGAAATTTCGAGGAGTGAATCTTCCGATCATTCTCGATCAGGAAACGATCGATAAGATCAATGTCCGTATAAAAAAACGCTTCGACGCGGAGGCGGACGAATGATTCTGTTTCAGCTTTTAAATCGGTTTTTGTTAAGAAGAATTTTTTATCTTCTCTTCCTAACTTTGTTTTTCGGAAATTCCCTGAGCTCCGAAACGATTCTCGTTCACTTTCGCAAGTTTTCGCACCAGAATCCTTGGCAAAAAGGGACTCACTACGAGAAAAGGATATCCGCAATCATAGCGAATTCCGATTTTATCCTCGCGCTACTTCCCCCCGGAGAACTTCCTCTTTTTTCCGAAATGAATCCGGAGACAAAACCCGGAACCCGATTGTATATTTTCAAACACGATCCGGAAACGGGACTCGCGCTATTTTCCCACAGAGGAAAGTTTTCGGAAAAAAAACGCGCACATTTCTTAGGAGCGAATCAGTCCGGTTGTACCCACTTTTTTCCGAAATTAGAGTGGGCTCATCCCGACTTTTCAAACTCAATCCTCAGGATCAGCAGGCATCAAAGGGAAGAATCGAGTGAAAGGAAATTCTTATATTCAAAAAATGGAATCTGCGGTTATTCGGACGGTAGATGGAACGTCCCGGCGGAATATCTGAGTTCCTTTCTTCACGGAGCTTCGAGCAATCCGATCTCGCACCCTGGATTTTATTTCGACGACGCTCTTACGGTTCCCGAGAAGAATTTTTATTTTCCGGATTCTTCTTTCGGAATCGTCGTTTCCGAAGTGCTTCCCGGAATCGGTCCGGTCCACAATTTATTTCCGGGAGATGCGATCTACAGCATCAACGGTCGGGGATTTTCCTCTCCTCCGAGCCGGCAGGAAATATATTCAAGAATTCTTTCTCACAATCACCACCATTCCACCCCCGGAACCGCGGTTACGCTCGGAGTTTTTCGTGCGGGCAAAAAAAGGGAAATCTCTTACAATCTAAAACCGTATTCGGAAGAATTCTTTTTCATTCCTTCGAAGTCAGGAACCAAACCTCCTCCGTATCTCATCGGCGGCGGCCTCTTTTTCACCGAACTTACCGGAGCCTATCTGAAAGAATCCGGCGACAAATACAGAGAGAACTCGGATAAAAAACTTCTCTATCTCTACGAATCCTATAACAAGAAGTCGCACCCCGAAAAGAACCGCCTCGTCTTTGTCAGCAGAGTTTTTCCGGACAGTGAAAACCAAGGATTTCACGATTTTCAGGATCAAATCTTAGAATCCGTAAACGATAAACGTGTTCGTTCTCTTTCCGACTTAAAGGAAATCTTAAATGAAAGCCAAGACGAATACGTAGTCTTTCGTTTTTCAGGAAATCGGATTGCGACGTTTCAAAAAGAACAATTCCGATCCCTGAACCAGAAGATTCTTTCAAATTATAATCTGGACAAACTCGACAATTTAGACTGATAATCTCTTGACGGATCTATTCGGAAAATGTAATTTTTGATTCCGGAATGATCCAATGAGAATTTTATTCTTAGACGATGAAGAAGTAATCAGAGATTTATTCCGAGAAATATTCGGTTCCTTGCATGATCTGACTCTCACCGGAACCGCCGAAGAAGCCTTAGAAATCTGTAAAAACGAAAGTTTTGATCTGATCGTGACGGACGTTCGTCTTCCCAAGATGAGCGGAATCGACTTCGTTTCCAGACTCAGAGATATGGGAGTCAATACTCCGTTTATCGTAATCACCGGAAACCAGGACATAGACGTTTCCATTCGCGCGCTTCGTTTGGGCGCCGTGGACTTTTTTATCAAACCCTTTCGGATGGACGCGATCCGGCATTCCCTTCAAAAGTTCGAAAATCTGTTTATTTCAAGCCAAGAGTTGATCAGTAAGAATCATTTTCAACTCACCGAATCCAAACAACAATTCGCAATCAAACCCAGCCTCAAGAATCTGAATCAATACGTAAATCTTGTGATGCGCTCGATTTCCCTGATTCCGGGAATTCATACGGACGACATTCTCGCGATCAAACTCGCGCTCTACGAACTCCTGGGAAACTCGATCGAACACGGTTCCGCGGGCATCAATTACGAAAAAAAATCCAAACTTCTTTCCTCGGACGTGAACTACTTCGATCACGTCGATAAGATCTGCGACGCTCTGAACGAAGTAGTTCAGCTGGAAGTCAGTTTTGAAAACCAGAAGATTTACGTTTTGCTAAAGGACCACGGAGCCGGATTCGATCCCGCAAAAGTTCCCGATCCTGTGACGGATCCGAACGCGAGTCACCTTTCCGGAAGGGGAATCTTTTTGGTGAGAATGAACGTAGACGAACTTATTTATAACAAAATCGGAAACGAAGTTCGTTTTAGCAAGACGCTCAAAAAGGCGGTTGAAACCCAATCAAAAGTTAACACCGGCTGAAAGATAGATCCTGGAATATTCCTTCTTGTCCGCCTTTTTCGTCCATTCGTCGAACAGGATCTTCTCCTGTTTTTGAGGATCCACGATAGCATAGGAAAAACTCATTAGAATATAAGAATATTCTGATTGAAACCCCGCCGTTCCGATTCCCTCCCAACCCTTTCCCATCCCAGAAGAAGAAGTAAGGATCGTAGCCTGCGCCGTCCATCGTTTCTCCCAGTTTTTACGAACGCCCGCCTGGAAAAGTTGAACCCCTTTGTTCTCATAGTTCGGTCTCGAAGAGGTTCCGTCCTCTTTAAAAACGGTTCCCTCTTGCAGAAGCAGACTTTCCATCAACAGGAAGGAAGTTTTTCCTCCGTATCCTCTCGGATCGGTTCTGATCCCCGAATAACCGTTCGAGTCCGCGTCCGTTCTCAGATTCGGGTCCTTCGAAGTATAAAGACCTCCGATAAAATAAGCAGCCTCCGGTCTTTCCCAGTTCAGCTTGGAGCCGAACAACGTTCCGTAAGTGGCCCTCGAAGTCCGGTAACTCTGAAAAGCGTTGAGCCCGTATTCCCGAGAACCGCTGACCGCGATTCCGTCCAAGTCCAAACTCCATCCCCATACTTTAGAGGAAGAAAATTCAAAGCCGTAGTATTGATAACGGCCGTAAGGACGCAGCGGACTTTCCTTCAAAAAGAGATCTCCTTTGACGGGATCCTGTCTCGATTCTTGATAAATATAGTAGAATATTCTAAAATTCTCAATTAACTTTTTTTCATCCAGGGAGAAACTTCCTCCGGAAATTCTGCGGGGAGATTCGTTCGCATTTCTTTCGGAATACAATATCGAATTTTGCATCTGCGCCCCGATCGCGGAAAAGGAAAGTCTGATCGTTTTTATTCGGGCGTAAAATTCTCCGTAGTTCAAAAATCCCACGAACAAAAATCCGTTTCGATCCAGCCTCTGATATCCCCTTCCCGCTTCCAATCCAACTTTCCAAGTCGGAGTTTCCCATCCGCTAAGATATAAAAATTCTCCGTCGGCTCCCCTCGCCGCGGTTTTTGTTCCGATAATACTTTCCTCGTATTGTAAAAACGGAGAGACGAGGATCTGCTGATAGAATCTGCTTTTTTTCAGAGCCCATCCGAACTCGGGACTCGCAATCCCTCTCGAAAAACTTCTCTGTGCCTGTTCTTCCCGTTTGCCTCCGTCTTGAGTCAATCCTCTGTAAAGCAAGGCCGCACGCAGATAAAAAGAAGAATCGGGTCTAATCGAATTCCGATTTTCTTCCCCGATCTCACCCGAATTCGAATCGGCGCCGGCAGCATTGTTTCCCTCATTTATAGTTTTTCCTTTGGTCGCGGCGGTCGTCCCCGTTTCGGACAAATTTTCGTATTCCTTTTTTTGAATATCCCAATCCTTTTCGGGAAACGAAAACCTTCCCTTTCCTTTGAGATCCCGCTTTCCTCCTTCTAAAAGAAGAAGATCGTCCAGTCGATATTCCGGAAAGGATTCGGAGCGCAAAGAATGCACCGAAGATAATATCCAGAACAACAATACGGACTTCTGCAAATTCGACATTCCTTTTCGATCCTGCGGTAGGGATCGACGCGGAGTCAATAAATTGATTGTTAAATTCATTTTTACTAATTTAGAATTTTTGAATTTATTGACTATAGCGGAGAGCCCGGTCCGCGAAGCGGAACCGCCACAGCGCCTCCCTTCCCGACAACTTAGGATTTCATCTTCGGAAAAACGCAAGGAAGTATCCGGTCAATATGAGCCAGGATACGATCTGACCCAAGAAATAAGAAGAGGCGGCACCCGTCGGTCCGTAATCGGGAATCAGCAGATTGGCGAGCACGAGTCCGCAGACCAATCGTAATAAGGCGAGAAACGCGAGCATCCTTGGCTGCCCAAGCGCGAATAACGCGATCCCCAAGGGGGAAAAGACGAGCTGCAGCATGTAGTTCGGATAGAGGATCTGAAAAACACCGATCGAGTCCGCGTATTTCCCGCGGAAAAGCAGATTCAAAATCCATTCCGCGAGAAAAAATCCGGGCGACAACAACACGGCCATTCCCACCGCGAGCAACATCGACTTCCAGAGAAATTTCGGAAATTCGTCCGAGTCCACAAGCCTTGATAGTTTCGGATAGATCAGCGAATTGATCACCGAAAATAAAATCACGAAACCGCTGAACAACTGTAAGGCGGTCCCGTAGACTGCGGCCGATTCCTGCGAATGATACCACTTCAAAAAAAAGATTTCCATCCGGTCCGAAATCATCGCAAAAATCGACGCGAGAAAAGCGTATCCGTTAAACGAAGTCAGGGTCGAAGTCATCTCCCTCACCTGTTCCTTCGCGCCGCTCCAATAGAGTTGATTTCTCGGAAACACAAAAAAGAACAGAACCAACACAAACAAAGGAGAAGCCGTAAAAATCGCGAGTATGTCCAGATGTCCGAGCGCTCTTTGGGAAAGATGATCCGCGAGATACAAAACGAGAAGCCGCACCAAATTCGGAAGCGGATTCCAAAACGACAAAGAAATATAATTTCCGAAACAGATGAAGATGCTTTCAAAAAAAGAATTGAACGAAAGTACGAAACTTCCCAAAACCAATAGCGCGACTACGATAGAACTTTCCCGGAGCAGCACTGCGCCGATCAAGCTGATCAGCGCCAGAGCTCCGAGCGCTCCCAACTTGATCCACATCGAAGAGGATAATAAAACTCCGATCTTTTGTTTGTCTCCGGTTACGGGTGCAAGAAATTTTACGAGCGCGGCCGGAAGTCCGAATTCCGCGATCGCGAGAAGCACGGGTAAGAATCCGGCGTAGTATTGAAAAAGTCCGTTCTCGCTTTTTGTGAGTATGTTTACGGAATAGACCATAAACACAAGATTGAGCAGCGAAGATACCGCTTTGGAAATGCTTACGAACAGGGAAGACTTGAACATTCCGGATCTCCGGAATTGAACCACGAGGTTCGAAACTTTTTTCACCTTCCCTGAAAGTTTTAACATTCTATTTTTTGAAATCTGTTTTCTCTCTCCAAAGTGATAATAGATATACGGAGAAAAAACCGATGTAACTGCTAACGATCCCGTACCTAAGGTATCTTGCAACCGGATTTTCGGGGAGGAGTTTTTGAACTAGATAACCCGGAAGAAAATAGAAAAACATAACTCCCGCGATCAAGATCGCGGTTCTTTTCGCGCTTTCATCCCAAGTCTTCATCGGCTTCCAATCCAAGGAATGATATTTCGACATCAGAATTCCGATCAAAAATCCGGCGAGCGCTCCACTCGCGGAAATCACCTGTTCATAAGACTTCGCTTTTTCGATTCCAACTCGATCCGAATGTAAGAGGACCGAGGGAAGCGTGATCACGACGATCACCAAAGAAAGAGTTTTCGTATTGGAAAGATTTTGTCCCGGAAACGGATGCGCAGTTTCCAATTCCGGTACGTATCGAAACAAAAATTGAACGGACAATAACCCGAGAAGTCCTAAGACAAAACCTCCGAGAACGTCGCCCGGAAAATGAACTCCCGCGTACATCCTCGAAAGAGGCATCAGAAGAATTACGATTCCCGCGATAAACCGAAGCGGCCTTGATTTTGTGTTTAAAAAAATGAGTCCCCAGATCACGACCGAACTCTGCACGTGCCCCGAAGGAAATCCGTATGCAAATTCCGTCAGACTACCCGGACCCATCCAGGCGAGCAAGGGTCTTGGACTTTCAAAAAAAGCTTTCGCCAATCCGTTCACGATCCCCGAGGAAAGAAGTCCGATCCCGAGTCTAATCCCGAGTTTACGATCCCAAAAAATATAAACGCTCGAAAGAAGAATCATAAAGAAAAGATTTCCTCCGAGATGATGAAACAAAAGGCTCATCCAACCCAAGGCAGGATCCAAGGCGGTTCCACGCAACGTTTCTAAAAATCCATTCCCAAACCAAAAACTGTCTTGAAACCAACTCATATTTTTCCCTTTCTCCTAACGTACTTCCTATAAAGAACAAGCCGGTATAAAAAATCCAACTTGATGGAATCGATTCCATTCGGTACAATGAATTCTAAATCTAATAATTATTGAACACTCGTTCGAAAAGCAGTCTTTTGCATGGAAACCCAAACAGAATCCGACCTTCTTGAAAGTCTTTTCCTCATTCCCAGAGAACCGGTAAAACAATTTCTCAGAACCCTTCTCAACCTCGTCTATTCCGTGGAAGTGACGGGTTTGGAAAACATTCCGGAAACCGGAGGAGCCGTTCTCATTTCCAATCACACGGACAACCTGGATGTGATCGTACAAGGAACCTCAGTTTTAAGAAAAGTGATTTATCTCGGAAAATACGAATTGTTTCATCCTCAGGAAACGGTCCTCGAACTTCTCAACGATCCGAATTCTCCCCTCAATACTTTCCCTTTGAGTCTGATGAAACAAACCCTCGTCGTTGCGCTCAACGCGCTCGGCGATCTTCAGGGAAAACAACTCATGCACTGGGGAGGTCATCCCATTCTAAGAGCGCATAACGTGAAAGACGCGAAGTCCGCGGCTCTATACTACGAAGACCTGGAAAACCTGATGGTGGAACTGATCCAAAAAGGCGAACTCATCTCGGTTTATCCTCAGGGAACCAGAGTCGAAAACGTGGAACCGGGATCCTTCAAAGCCTTATCCGCAAAACTCGCGATCCGCGCCGGAGTTCCGATCATTCCGAGCGGCATCAACGGCGCCTGGAGAATGATGAAACCGGAAGCATTTCTGACGGGAAAGGCCTTCGGTTCGAAAATCACTTACAATATCGGAAAGCCGATCTATCCTGATGAGTTTCCGAAAGAACCTCTCAAAAAAGCCGCAAAAATGGTAACCGAAGAACTGGAGAATCGAGTGAGAAAACTGATCGATTCGCCGGAAAAGTAAATTCAGTTTTTTTAATATATAATAGAAGAATGAACATGGAAACACAAATCTACACTCCCAAACACAAGGTTCGTTTTATCACCGCGGCCTCTCTCTTCGATGGACACGACGCGTCGATCAACATCATGAGAAGAATTTTGCAGGCCTCCGGAGTGGAAGTCATTCACCTCGGCCACAACCGCTCCGTAAAGGAAATCGTGGAGTGCGCGATCCAAGAGGACGCGCAGGGAATCGCGATCACGAGTTATCAAGGCGGTCACGTAGAATATTTCAAATATATGATAGACCTTTTGAAGGAAAAAGGCGCGGGTCATATCAAAGTTTTCGGCGGAGGCGGTGGAACCATTCTTCCTTCCGAAATCAAGGAACTCGAAGCCTACGGGGTCGCGAGAATTTATTCTCCTGACGACGGGAGAGAACTTGGACTCCAAGGAATGATCAACGATCTCATCTCAAAGTCGGACTTCATTCCTCCCCTCACCTTCAACGGAACCCTTCACGCTTCTCTCAAAGATAAAAACCCTCTTGCGATCGCTCAAACGATCACACTCGTGGAAAACACGTTCGAAAGAGAAGAATTGGAAAAGTCGGCTCTCACCGAAAAACTGAAGTTTCCTCCTTCCTCAAAAAAAGTTCCGATCCTCGGAATCACCGGAACCGGAGGAGCGGGCAAGTCCTCCCTCACCGACGAACTCGTTAGAAGATTTCTGATCGATTTTCCTGATAAGACGATCGCCATCCTTTCCGTGGATCCTTCCAAAAGAAAAACCGGAGGCGCTCTTCTCGGCGACAGAATCCGGATGAACTCGATTTCTCACGAACGGGTTTATATGAGATCCTTCGCCACGAGAGAAGCAAACATTGCGCTTAACAAAAACGTTAAGCGAAGTATTGAAGTTTTAAAAAGCGCAGGTTTCGATCTGATCGTAGTGGAAACCGCGGGAATCGGCCAGAGCGATTCGGAGATTACCGAGGTCGCGGACGTTTCTCTTTATGTGATGACTCCGGAATACGGTGCCGCGACGCAGCTCGAAAAGATCGACATGATCGACTATGCGGATCTGATCGCGATCAACAAGTTCGACAAACGGGGCGCGCTCGACGCAATCCGCGACGTAAAAAAACAATACCAGAGATCCAGACAACTCTTCCAATCGGACGCGGATTCAATGCCGGTGTTCGGGACCATAGCTTCCCAGTTCAACGATCCTGGAACGAACAGCCTTTACAGCAACGTGATCCACGCCGTTTCCGAAAAATTGGAACTCGGATGGACGAGCACTTACGGAAAAGAAGCGGGAATGAGCGAAAAGATCTTCATCATTCCTCCGGATCGCGTCCGCTATCTCGCTGAAATTCGGGAAGAATGCAACCGCTACGACCAGACGACCGAAAAAGAATCCGCTAAGGCGAGAAAACTTTTTCAACTCGCGGGGGCGCAGGAAATCCTAAAATCCTCCGGCCAAGACACAAATATCATAGAATTAGAATATTCTAAAATTGAAAGCTCCTTGAGCCCTGAGGCAAAGCAGATTCTCGCGACCTGGGAATCCAAACTGAAAAACTATCAGGGAGAAAGTTTCACTTATAAGGTCCGAGACAAGGAAATCAAGGTTGAAAACACGACCGAATCCTTGAGTCATATAAAAATTCCCAAAGTTGCGACTCCTAAATTCAAGGATTGGGGAGAGATCGTTCGCTGGTCTTTCCAAGAAAACTTTCCCGGAGAATTTCCTTATACCGCTGGAGTTTTTCCTTTCAAAAGAACGGGAGAGGATCCCACAAGAATGTTCGCGGGCGAAGGCGGACCCGAAAGGACGAACGCGCGTTTTCACTACGTAAGTTTGGGAATGCCCGCACAACGTCTTTCCACCGCATTCGATTCCGTCACTCTTTACGGAGAAGATCCCGGAGAAAGACCGGACATCTACGGAAAGATCGGGAACTCGGGAGTGAGCATAGCGACTCTGGACGACGCAAAAAAACTCTATTCCGGATTCGATCTCTGCAACCCTACAACTTCGGTGTCTATGACGATCAACGGTCCGGCTCCGATGGTTCTCGCTTTTTTTATGAACGCCGCCATAGATCAGGCTTGTGAGAAATACGTCAAAGCGCAAGGAATCGAAACGGAGATTCGTAAAAAGATAGAAGCAGTTTACAAAGAAAAAAATCTTCCGGTCCCGAAATACAACGCCGCCGTTCCGGAAGGAAACGACGGACTCGGTTTGATGCTTCTCGGAGTCACCGGAGATCAGGTTTTGGAAAGGGAAGTCTATGAGAAGATCAAAACTGAAACTCTGAAAGTCGTTCGAGGAACGGTCCAAGCGGATATTCTCAAAGAGGATCAGGCTCAGAACACTTGTATCTTCTCCACCGAGTTCGCGCTGAAGATGATGGGAGACATTCAGGAATTCTTCATCACAAAACAAGTGAGGAACTTTTATTCGGTTTCCATTTCCGGTTATCATATCGCGGAAGCGGGAGCCAATCCGATCACACAAGTCGCCTTCACCCTCGCGAACGGTCTCACCTACGTGGAATATTTTTTAAGCAGAGGAATGAAGATCGACGACTTCGCGCCGAACCTTTCCTTTTTCTTTTCCAACGGAATCGATCCGGAATACGCGGTGATCGGCAGGGTTGCGAGAAGAATCTGGGCCAAGGCTATGAAATACAAATACGGAGCCAACGAACGTTCATCGATGCTCAAGTATCATATACAAACTTCGGGAAGATCCTTACACGCGCAGGAAATCGCATTCAACGATATTCGAACCACCTTGCAGGCGTTATACGCAATCTTTGACAATTGTAATTCCCTGCATACGAACGCCTACGACGAAGCGATCACGACTCCGACGGAAGAATCCGTGCGAAGAGCGATGGCGATACAGCTCATCATCAACCGGGAATTAGGACTCGCCAAAAACGAAAATCCGGGACAAGGCGCTTTTATCATCGAAGAACTCACCGATTTGGTAGAACAGGCGATCCTCGAAGAGTTCCATAGAATCTCCGAAAGGGGCGGAGTTTTAGGAGCGATGGAGATGATGTATCAGAGAAACAAAATCCAGGAAGAATCCCTATATTACGAATCCTTAAAGCACAACGGAGAATTTCCGGTCATCGGGGTAAACACATTCTTAAGCAAGGACGGATCCCCTACGATTATTCCGGAAGAAGTGATCCGTTCCACCGATTCCGAAAAACAGGATCAGATCAAAGCCCTCAGAGAATTTCAAAGAAGAAACGAAGCCGTCAGCGCATCCCGGCTGGAACAATTGAAAAAAGCGAGCCTCACGAACGGAAACATCTTTCAAGAGCTGATGGAAACCTCGAAAGTCGCGTCGCTCGGTCAGATGACTCATTCCCTATACGAGGTCGGCGGCCAATATCGCAGAAGTATGTAGGTGAATCACATTCTAAATTCAGTTTTATTTACAGCGCGTCCCAAAATCCCATTTTATTTTGTCGGAAAGATCAAGCTGCAAGAACCTGTCCCAGTATTGGGACAGGTTCTTATTCTGAACCGGAATAAATAGCGATTAAAAACGGAAAATAAAACGCCTGGAAACAGAATCTAATCAATTTCATTTCTATTATAGTTTTGTTTATTAAGAATTTAATTGACGTTTTTTTTAAATTATAATTGACGAAATCGAAAAGCTATACTGAGATTCGCCTTCAAAGTATCAAAAATATTTCCTCAATAGAGTCGAGTTTTCTTCATCAAATTAGAACTGGAGAAAATTCATGAAAAGAAGTTGGGACAATTTTAGAATTCGTTTCCTATTTCGAAAAACCGGAATCGCAATTTTTGTGACGTTCGCTTTGTTCGTTACTCAGTCGGTGAGCGCGGCCTACGAAAGAACCGTATTAACTTACGATGTGATAGGTCGTAATTTTTACAACGGCCAGACAACGAACTACAGATTAAACGTAATCAAATACAAAAAAACCGGGATCATCTTAGATCCAAAACTTAAAAGTGTTTTGTGCGTCCACGGATTCGGCGACAACGGCACGATCTACGAACCGCTTGCCAAAGAATTGATCAATCAATCGAAGGCTCACACCGTTTACATATTGGATTTACCGGGACACGGTGAAAGCACCATGAGCCAGGGTTCCGCCTCCTCGCCGAAATACGTAAGCGACCTTACTCTGATTCACTACGCAGATGCGCTTCGAGCCTTGTTATCCCAAATGACGGTGACCGAGGGGAAAAAAATTCAGACGATTGTAGGGCATAGTTTAGGCGGGCTTGTCATTCAGATCATCCAAAATCAATTCGTCACACGAGGTTTGGGAGGAAATCTTCTTTCCAGCTTTGGAATCGAAACTACGATTTTGATCGCAAGTGATATTCCGTCGCCATTGCCGTGGTATCCGGGAGATACGGATATGAGCGATCCCAATTCAGCCAAAAGTCTGGTATGGAATTTTAAAATTCAAAAGATCGTAGAATTCGAACCCTATCCGCCGGTCATAGCCTTTGGAAATTTCGTACAAAGCCCGAACGATTTTTTTCTGGGTACAAAATATTCGATCAATGGTGTGCCCGTTTCGGGAGCACCCACTCCAAGCGAAATTCCGCTTATGAATAATTTGGAGCCATATCCCGCTGGAGCAAACGTAGTCGGTTTGGATCCTTCGGGAGAAACTACTGAATCCCGTCCTCGTTTACAAATTTCACCGAATATCTGGGCTGGGTTTAATCTCAAAGTAGTATGGCTCGACAAGGACCCGTTTTTCAGTCATTCCGAACTGCAAGGACTGGCTCAATATCTCAAAACCGGTTTGGATGTGATTACGATTTCCGATCCGGAAGCCGTACACGGAACTCCATATTCCAAACCGAGCCTATTAGTATCTTTGTTTTGAATTTGTACGGATGGACGTGTAACTTTTTTTAAAAAGCGGCGCGCCAATAAGAAGGATTGCTTCTTCCGAAAGAAACGTTTCCGGATTTCTTTTGGAAGAACTGTCCGGAAAGATCGAATCGTGCTTAAAATAGATTCTGGATTCTTCCGTCCTTAGCCGATTGAACGAACCTTAGGCAATCAGCAAGAACTCGGTTCTTGTACGCGGGTTAGATGGTTTCCAAAAAACATATCTGGCAAACGGAAATATCTTTCAAGAATGGAACAATTCCGCACAACGTTCGCCATCTGATTTGTTGTAAAAGCAACTCTTGTCGAACGAAATTTTTCAAACCTCTTACAAGGGATTTCAAAAAGACCAAAGATTTCGATCGAAAAGTTGCAAAACGGACCATCATGACTCGAAAAATATTCTTTCTCTTTCTTCTAGGCGGCATTTCCTTTTCCGTCTTCTCCGAAATTGGAAACAAACAAATCGCATATCTCATCTTGAAAAGAAACGAGCTCTACGCAAAGCAGGGCCACAGATTCAAGAATCGAATACTCGACTCCTATTTTAGAAAAATCGATTGGTATCGTCCTGCCGCAAAAACACCGAACCTGTCGAAACAGGACCGAGATCTCGCTGAAATATATCTCCTCCAAGAAAAAGAATACTCTCAGAAATACGCAAAATTCCTAATAAACGAAATTCAATGGGACGAATCTAAATTAGAATATTATGAAACGATTGAAAGAACCTTCCTAAAGAACGATCTTGTCCAAAATCAAATCGACAAAAATACGAAAGACATCCCTTACCGGTCCGAGGAAATATTCATCACCGGAATACGGGTCGCCGGAAAACCGAACGAGGAAAAACTGCTCGGTTCGATCGGAATGGCAAAAAGCGGAGAAATCGAATTCAAAAAATATTATACACTCGCGCCGTCCATGGATCGACAATTCATTAGAATTCTGGAATGTTCCATGGATTCGATCAACCAAGAGATCTGTTCCACAAAATACGTTTTGGAAAATCAGAGATTGGTCTCGGTGACACAGTCCGTTCCGCAGACGAGTTATATCTCCGAATGGATTTACATTTATCTGGAAGGAAGTTTATACAACACGAGATTTTATTTTAAAAGTATGGGACAAGTGGAAAAGGAAGTCGTAGTCAACAACGAATGAGAAATTTTTCCCGATTTCTTAATTCTTCTCTTTGCCAAAGACCGATTCCCTTTCGGCGATTTCCTTCAGGACGTCTTCGAATTCTCCTTCGACCAAAACTCCTCGGTTCTCGATCGCGTATTGCAGCATCAAGTTGAGGGAATTACCGAAGTCTTCGTTTAACAAATAACCGTCCTTGTCCATCTCGTAACCGGAAGAATGAGGAAACGTGGAAATCGATCCCTTTACGATTTCCGGCAAAGGAGGAAGCGATTTCGCGTAACCGTAGATATTTTTTCCGAGCGCGAACGCGTATCCGATTTCGAACGCGGTCCCGTCGTCGACGAGAGGTCCGCGAAACGGATTACAATTCGCGAGTACGATATCCGATTTGCGAATCAGTTCGCAATTTCCAAAAAAAATCTTTCGAGCGAGATCCCGGTTTCTTTCTAAGTCTCTCGGAATGTCGGAATCGAAAGGGGAAAGCGCCTGAAAGCCGGCGGAGAAACAAAGGGATTTTCTATCCTCCAGAACCGAAAGAGCTTCGGGTAAAAACACTTCCGGCCCCGCAAGATAGATCGTTTTCAAAGCAGATTCGTGATTGCGCCGTTCGTCGCCGACTGAACCAACTTCGCGTATTTTGCAAGAACTCCGGATTTGTAGCGAGGTTCCATCGGTTTCCAGTTTTTCAGTCGTTTGTCGATTTCTTCCTGAGAAATTTCCAGTTGGAGAAGATTCTTCGTAGAATCGATCGTAACGGTATCTCCGTTTTGGACGATCGCAATCGGACCTCCGTCAAACGCCTCCGGAGAAATATGTCCTACCACAAGACCGTGGGTTCCTCCGCTGAAACGACCGTCCGTCATTAAACCGACATCCTCTCCCAGTCCTTTTCCGACGAGCGCCGAAGTAACCGCGAGCATCTCTCTCATACCGGGTCCGCCCTTCGGACCTTCGTAACGAATGATGATCACGTCCCCCGCTTTGATTTGATCGTTCATAATCGCGTTAAAACAGTCGTCTTCGGATTCGAACACTTTCGCCGGACCGGTGATCGAAATCTTTTTCAATCCGGAAATCTTCGCGACTGCGCCCTCCGGTGCGAGATTTCCCTTTAAGATTACGAGCGGGCCGGACGGATGCAGAGCGTCCGCTTTCTTATGAACGATCGTCTGATTTGGAACGAGGTCGGACATGTCCTTCAAATTTTCCGCGATCGTCTTTCCGGTTACGGTCAGACAATCCCCGTGAAGCATTCCTTCCTTGAGAAGATATTTCATCACCCCGTGAACGCCTCCGACCTTATCCAGATCGGTCATAGAATATTTTCCTCCGGGTTTTAAATCCGCGAGGTGAGGAGTTTTTTTACTGATACGATCGAAGTCTTCCAGAGTAAGATCCACTCCGATCTCCTTCGCGATCGCGATCAAATGAAGCACTGCGTTCGTCGAACCGCCTAACACGAGAACTACGGTAATCGCGTTCTCAAACGCTTTTTTGGTAAGAATCTGCTTCGGAGTAATGTTCTTTTTGATGAGTTCTATCAAAGCCTTGCCGGCTTCGAAGCAGTCGTTCGACTTTCTGGAACTGACGGCGGGCATGGAAGCGGAACCGGGAAGACTCATTCCCAAGGCCTCGATCGCGGAAGACATCGTGTTCGCGGTGTACATTCCGCCGCAGCTTCCGGCGCCGGGAATCGCGCTCTGTTCGATCCGGACGAATTCTTCTCTCGAAATTTTTCCGGCGTTGATTTGTCCCACGGCTTCGAAAACGGAAACGATATCCACGTCGTGTCCGTCGCAGTTTCCAGGAAGAATGGTTCCCCCGTAGACAAAAATAGAGGGAACGTCGAGTCTGCAAAGCGCCATCAAACAACCCGGCATGTTTTTATCGCAGCCGCCGATCGCGATCACACCGTCGTGTCTCATCGCGTTCGAAACGATTTCGATCGAATCCGCGATCACTTCTCTCGAAGGAAGGGAAAAGTGCATTCCCTCGTGTCCCATCATGATTCCGTCCGACACGGTGATCGTTCCGTAGATCTGAGGAACTCCTCCCGCCGTGCGGACTCCTTCTTTCACTTTTTCTGCGAGCTTATTGATATGAATATTGCAAGGGGTGATTTCGCTCCAAGTGGAAGCGATTCCGATCATCGGTTTGTGAAAGTCTTCATCCGTAAAACCCACGGCGCGCAACATCGCGCGGTTCGGAGCGCGGTTGTCTCCGTCGGTCGTCATGGAACTTCTTTTTTTCAGGTTATCGCTCATCTTTAAATCCTACTTCTCTTCCGAAATACGATCGTATCGGGTTTTATAAAAATCGATTCCAATGCTGGAATAGAATTCCTGCGGCTTGTCTTTTTGATCCAGTAAAACTGGAATTTCGGGACACGCTGTAAGTACAATTTTGCGGACTCTCCCTCTGGTCAAATGGAAAAGTCAAAACGGCTTTTAAGAATTTATCGAAAGCGGAGAATTCCTTTCAAAAAAGGAAATACATTCGCGGCTTCGGTCAAAAAATCGTTTTTCAAATCCGAGCCTAGGAGAAAGTGAAATCGTGTATAAAGTCTTCGGAATGACCGTATCCGGTAATTGCCATAAGATACGAACCGCGCTGATTCTTTTGGATCAACAGTTCGAATGGATCGAAGTCGACACGAGAAAGGGAGAGACGAAAACTTCCGAATTCCTAAAAATCAACCCGAACGGAAAAATTCCCGTACTTCAGCTCGAGGACGGAACGAATATCCCCGAATCGAACGCGATCCTCTACTATCTCACAAGAGACACTCCGTTGTTTTCCAAGGACCTACTCGAACAAACTCGGATCTTAGAATGGCTGTTCTTTGAACAATACAGTCACGAACCCTTTGTCGCGGTCAATCGCTGGTTGATGAAATACGCGGCGGATGGAAGGGAGAATTCTTCCGTGCTGGAAAACAATCACATCAAGGGCAACAAGGCATTCTCGGTTATGGAAGATCATCTCCGGGGTAAGAATTTTTTCGTGGGCGAACGATTGACGATCGCGGATATCGCGTTGTACGCCTATTCGCACGTCGCGGAAGACGGAGGATTTTCCTTCGATGGATTTCCGAACGTTCGAAGATGGCTGGAGAACGTCCGCAGTTTTCCGAAAATGATCTCGATCCCAAGATGAAATTTTCGTTCAATTAGGTTCGCCCGCATCTAAAACATTCAGGAATTTTAATATGCCTACGATTATGACTCACACCGCGGTTCCGATCTCCTTTTGGATCGCATTCGGAAATAAATTCATTCCAGGACGATTGCTTTTGGTCGGGATCTTATTTTCGATTCTTCCCGACGCGGATGTGATCGCGTTTAAATTCGGAATTCCGTATGAAGACGATTTGGGTCATCGGGGATTCAGTCATTCGATTTTATTCGGATTCTTCCTTTCTCTCTTCGCCTGTGTATTGGTGCGATGGTTTCGAGCGAGAATCGGGGTTGTTCTTTTGTTTTTATGCGTCTCGATCGTTTCGCACGGAGTTCTGGACGCGATGACGAGCGGAGGACTTGGAGTAGGATTTTTAATCCCCTATTCTTCCGAACGTTTCTTTTTCGACTTCAGGCCGATCCGTGTTTCCCCGATCGGAATCAAAAACTTTTTGACTGAACGCGGGCTCTCCGTTTTGAAATCGGAATGGATCACAGTTTGGGTTCCACTTCTATCGATTTCCGTTTCGTTTTTTTTACTGCGAACTTTAGCGAGTCGTGTCCGCAACGGGAAAAAAGAGGCCGAAAACTGACGAATCGAGCCGGGACTTTACCGGTATTTCTCTCGAGAATCGGGACCTCTGAATTCTAATCGAGGCAAAATTCGTTTGTTTTGTGGTTTTACCGCCTCCTCTTGATTCGGATTCTTCCTTGTCCATCGCGCGACGTTTAGGATTTTTCGACGTTAGGCGGGAACGTCGTGATTGAAATCGAACGAAAAGAAAATTCATTTTTTCTAATGTTCGGATTCAAAAAAAATCGTTCGAGACTTTCAGATTCGTCCCGAACGATTCTCATTACTAAGTTTGATTTTTTTCAACCGGGATGATTTTTGCAGTATCCTTCCGGAATCGTAATTTCCAAACTCTTCTTGTATCCATTGTTCTTTATATCCATTTCCTGAATCCAGTTACCACGATTGACTCTCAAATCAAAAGTGTGCGGACCTTCCATAAACAACGGATCTTTTTCCAAATAATAGATCGGAAAGGTAACAGTCACGGTTTGACCGGGTTGAATCGATTCCAGTCCGATTCCGTTTCCCCAAACACCGTTTCCTACACCCCATACTTCGCCTCTTGTATCAAGTGCGTTCAAAAGTCCAACCTGTAATGCCGGAGGACTTGCGGCCTTTCCGATATTTTTCACTTCGGCGGTAATAAAAAGCATCGGCTTTCCCGCTCTACATTTCATTCCGCTCGGGTAGATGGAAGCCCGAGGAATTACTAAATCGGGAAGCAATTCTAAGGAGGGATTGGTGATTTTCATAGAAACACAAAATGTATTGTTGTTTTCATTCGATTCCAAAACGACTTCTTCAGGATCGACTTTTGCGCAAAGATCGTAGGTTCCCGCAGATAGGCTTTTTGGAATCTGAAGTCTTTCCAACTGATATTCCCCTTGTCTCGGCGCCAAATCCTTGGTAACACTCAAAGTTCCCAATCGGATCGGAGCCTCTTGGTTCGATTGTTGATTTTTAGAAAGAAGGTAATCTACTTTGTAACCGGTTTGCGAAGTGGTATTTCCTTTCACCGCGACGTTTCCATAATTCATGACGAATACGCCTTCCAGAAAAGTCTGGCCGGCCGGAAGAGTGTAAAAATTCGTAATCCCGGTCGGAATTAGATCCGGGCCCTCTCCGGAAGAGGAAGCGGGGTCGAATGAAGGATTCAGGATCATTTCAGACTGAACGGGGTTGTCCAGGTTGGATCCGCTAACGGCCGTTTCATATTCGATTCCGTTCGTATTTCCCGCGTTGGTTATAAGTGAAAGAAGTGGAATCATTTCCTCCCCGCTTTGAGAATTTTGATTACATCGAGCAAAAACAAGAAGGGTAATCAAAATAAGGATCGTTTTCGCTTTTGTTCTAAAATCTAGAGTCATAAAATTCTCCTTTAAGAAAGGCTTTCATTTGTCCGCCTCTCTTGTGGATGAAACATACGACTTCGAGTTCGAAACTGAGACAAAAAACGGAAGTCTTTTTGCGGTCGAACGTCCGGTTTTCGTAAAAAGATTCGTTCCTTTTTGAGAGCCCTCCTGTCAATTACGAACTATGCGTCGAGTTTGCGGGAGTTCCCACAATTTCTTAAAATCAATCCAATTTTAAATAACCTTGTGGAAAGCTGTGAGACGGTTCAATTTTATGGAACAATCAAAGTGATAAGTGGGTTGTTCTCGAAAGATTCGAACCCGGAAGGCAAAATTTCCAATGAAACAGTTTATCGTCGTCCTCCGCTATCTCACCCCGATCGAAATCGTAGATCAACACGTGACCGAACACAGGGCTTTTCTTTCCAAAGGATACGAACAAAAAATTCTTCTCGCGTCCGGTCCTCAGGAACCGAGAAGCGGAGGAATTTTAATCGCAAGGGCGGAATCGAGAAAGGACCTGGAGGCGTTCTGCCGCCAAGATCCTTTTTATACGAACGGAGTCGCCGAATACCAATTCATCGAGTGGAATCCGGTCAAATACCAGAAAGAATTCGAGTTCTGGCTTTAGAGTTTTGCGAGTTCGTAGACGTCCACGGGCTCTTCTCTTCCCTTTACATGAATCGAAGAAAGATGTCTTCCTGGAACCTTGTCTTTCACGTTGTCGAAAACCGCCTGTGTGACTAAAAATTTCGTCTGAAATTCCTTGTTCAACTGTTCGACCCTCGAAGCGAGATTGACCACGTCTCCGATGATCGTATATTCCTTGCGGGCTTCGGATCCCACGTTACCCGTCATCGCTTCGCCGGAATGCAAGCCGATCCCTATGTTCGTTTCGGGGATTTTCCCTTCCAGATTGAGCTGTTCCACTTTTTTTAAAATCGACAAGGACGCGTTGACCGCGTTGTGAATGTCGTTGGCTCCGTCCGAGATCGGAGCTCCGAACACGGCCATAAAACCGTCTCCGAGAAATTTATTGATCATACCGTTGTGCATATTCACGATATCGATCAGATGCGTAAAAAGATAATTGAGATAATCAATAACTTCGCCAGGAGATCGTTTTTCGGAGAATCTCGTGAAGTTGCGGATATCCAAAAACATCACGCATACGTGTTTGAACTCGGAAAAATTCTCGCTCTTCTGCTCAAGAAGTCGATCCACAACTTCGGGAGAAACATACTGACCGAACATTCCGACTACCTTATTCTTTTCCTGAACAGCGTCCGTTGCCGAAATCAAGGTCCTTTTTAATTGAACCGCGACAAATCCGGAGACAACTCCACCCATGAGCAGAAGAACCCCCTTGCCGAAAAACGGCATAAAGGAATTGAAAAACTGAAGTTCAAACTTCGTCTGACTCGCGGGAATATAAACAAACGCTAAAGCGAACAATTCCACGCCGGCGATCAAACCCGTAAAAACGCTCAATGAAAATTCGAGACGCAAAACGGAAAGGATGATAAAGATAAAATAAATATAAGGCGCGGGTGAATAGAGCGGAATCAGAGGAGAATCGAAAGAATTGATGTTCAGCCACAGAAGCAAGGTGACAAAAGAAATCTCCACAAATGCGTTCACGAATCTTGCGGGAGGAAAGACCACTTTCCGTTTTTTCTGATACAACTGAAAAACTTTATAAACGATGAATTCGTAGAGCGAAATCCCGAGACCGGTCAGAACGATCGCTTCAAAGGGAAGACGAACTCCGACTTCTTTCGTCATCCGAGCGCCGATCAGAAAATAAACGACTCCTACAACGATACTCGCCGCAAAAAAGAAACGAAATAAAATTCGAGTCCGAACGATTTCACTTTTTAAAACTTCAAAAGAAAGCGTATCCATCATGAGCGCTTTTTTTCTTTGAATGAGTTCTTGAAAACCTTTGAGCATTTCTGATTCTCCATTGGATCTCGATTGTAAAACGATGGGATCCGAGTTGGAAATACAATTCTCAATCGCGGATAAAAAGAAACCAGAAATCAAATCAAAGACAAAAAACGAAACGAATCGGATCAGTTTCTCGTCCAGTTTTCATTTGTAAGCAAAAACTTTTGCAATGATTTTCCGGACTCGGACGACAAACCTTCTTCCAATGTTCTTTCCCAAAGCAGATCCAAGGTTTCGTTCCAAACGTTTCTTTTGATCCTTCCTTGTTTTAATACATTCCACTTTATAAACAGAATTGCTTTCGCTTGCTCTTTTTGTTTTCGGGTCAATGGATGAGTATTTAATAATTTTAGAATGGAGTAAATTCGAAATCGATCCATCACCGGATATCGAAACGAAAGCTGATCCTCGTGACCTCCGTATCGAATCAAAAGTTCTTCGCTTAACAACGCGACCGGATTGAAAGCGCTGACCCGCAACCAAAGATCGTAGTCTTCGCAGGCGGGTAAGTTTTCGTCCATCCCTCCGTTTTCCCAAAAAAGATCTTTCCGCAAAATGACTGACGAAGGAGTGACCGCACAGAACTCAAGACTTTCTGCGAATATGGATCCGTCCTTCTTTTGTAGATAAACGGGCGGGTTCACGCGTTTTCCGTTTCGAATCCAAATCTCCAAGGACTGAAGAATCCGTATCGACGGATGTTTTTTCAGAACGTCCCATTGTCTTTCCAATTTGTTAGGAAGCCATTCGTCGTCCGAATCTAGAAACGCGATCCAATCCGTCGATGCCGCTTCCACTCCGCGGTTTCTCGCAAAGCTCACTCCGCGATGCTCGAGAGAAAGAATTCGGATTCTTTCCAAAAAATTAGAAAACCGTTCCTTGATACTAAAGACGGTCGCGTCTGTAGAACCGTCGTCCACGATCAGAATTTCCTGCGGAACTTTTGTCTGACGAAGAACGCTTTCTATCGAGTTTAAAATCTTTTTTTCCCGATTGTATGTGGGAATGACGACCGTGATCGGAAGAAAACTCATAGAAGACTTTTTTCGATCGAATATTGAGCGCAAATTTTCCGGGGTTCCGGATCCAAAACCTCGGGACTCCAGAACCGAAGCGTTTTCCATCCATTCCGTTCTCCATCGATCGTACATTCAAATTTTAGAATATTCTCGCCTTCGATCGTTTGAAATTCAGGGTTGTCTCTCGGAACCATCGTTTTCATAAATGGAACCACGACTCTATGTCCTCCCTCGATATCGATCTTGGAAACTCCGTTGGGAAGATTCAAGTTCGGGATTACGGTATAGAAATCAAACTTAGACACTAAAACGAGCCGGCTTTTACCTTCCAAGATCCACGCGATATCCGATTTCCCCCCGGGCGGAAAATAAATCCCGGAACGAAACATTTTTGTGGAAAAAAAGAAAAGGGAAACACAAAGAAATAAAATAAGAATCAAGACCGTTTTCAATAGATTCTTTTTTTGGAATATTCTATATAAATAATATTCTTCTTTATCGGAAGCGTCTTTTCCGAAATAACCGAACAAAACGATCCACTGCAAAAAAACGGCCTTGAGATAAAACCATTCCTGAAAAAAGGAATAAACAAAAACGGAAAGAACGGATCCGAAATATAACGCTCGAACGTAAATCGGCTTTTCCTTTTTTCCTCCGGGAAAAGCGACGGCGTCCAAAAGAAAAGCCCAGAGAAGAATGAACAGGATTCCGCCCAAAATTCCGAGACCCGATAGAACTTGGATCCATTGATTGTGCGTTGTATGATAGAGACTTTCCTTTCCGGTTTGACTAAGACAACATTCATTGTACCAACCATACGACTCGAACCCTCCGCCGAACAGAGGTTTGTTTAAAAACAACTTCCATCCGGCTCGGAAATGAGAAAGACGTTCCGGATCGGCGGCGCCGAAGTTCGTATAAACGATCAGGATCGGAAAGACGATTCCGCAAAGGATCAGCGCTAAAATTCCGAAACGAACCGCGGTCTTTTGAACGGATTCGTTTTTTATCAATTGAAAGAAGAGTAAATAAACTCCCGCGCAAATCCAGAGAATCGCAAAGGAAAACATCCCTCCCCTGGCTCCGATCCAGACAAACGTTAGCGAAAGGACGATAAAAATTCCGAACAACGAAAAGATTCGGATTCGATTCTTACTTTGTAAGTTTTTGAAAGCCGAATCTTGTGGTTCTTCCAGTCCGGATTCTCCCGTAAATCGAAAGAGCAAGTAGAACACAAAGGGAAGACTTGAGACGAGAGAAACTGAGAACCAGCTTCGGTTCCAAAATAAGGATTGGATCGCAAAATTCGTCTGCAGCTCTTTCATCCAGACAAAATAGGAATGCGGAAGCGCGACCAGTTTGTAGCCGTCCAACCAAAGGTGATAGGCGTCTAACTTGGATTTTACGAAAGGGAAAAAATATTCCATCCATCCCACAAGAACCACGATAAAAAGACCGACCCCCATTCCGATCGCCCAAAAATCCAAGAGACGATCCGGCCTTTCGTTTTCACGCAGCCATTCCCTTCTCGTATTCCATCCGATCCAAAACAGAATTCCGATTCCGAGAAGTTTGATCGGATACCAAGGCTCGAGTTCCGTGGAATGCAAAAACCAAAACCATCCCTTTTGATAGAATCGAAGATCGGCGAGAAGTTCGGGGTTGGCGAGAAGACTCAAAATTCCGGCGGCAAAAAAGGCGGAGAGAAGAATTCCGATCGGACGTTTCCAAAATTCCAGAGAGAAGACCGCCGTTCCGGAAAGTTTGAGTTCTACGATTCCGCGAACGGACCAAAAAATCCAAAGGGAATCCTGGAGTTCTAAAAACCTTCCGCCGGGATGATTTCCGAAAAATACGGACGAACCGGCGAGAATCGCTGTGGCGACTAACGGAGAATTCAGATCGATCAGGACGAATAATAGAGTGAAAGCGGTGAAAAGGATTCTATATTTCCACGGATAAAAGCTCAACAAGGGAAGAAGAAGCAAAAGTGCGAATCCGATCCAAAATATCGTCTTTCGATCTCGGTTCCAAAAATCGAAAAAGACCGGATTTCGTTTTTGACTTTGCATAAGGATAGAGAAATTCAAAAGGATTTTTTCCGAAACGATAAAACGATTCTCTTGCGCCGGAGATATCGATTCTTATTCCGAAAGGGATTTTTTTGTTTCCATGAAAAACTCGTTTCTGAAATAGTTGTATGTAAGTTCTCTTTTATGCAACAACTGGAAGAATCCACAATCTACCCCGATAAAAATCTGTTTCGCGTGGAGTTTCGTAAGAACATCTGCTCCGTGGAATCCGAGGAAATCGAAATCATTCTTTCGCAGATCCGTGAAATTCGACCGAACTCCGTACTTTTGGATCTGACTCCGGTCGTTGCGATTCCTTCCATGGTTCTCAACCGAATTCTTAAATTTATATCCGACCTGAAAAAAGAACAAATCCAAATTTCGGAAGTAAAATTGAGCGAAGGATTGCAGTTGGTGCTTTCCAAACTCAAGATCAATTTGGGATGAAACGTCTTCTTTCCGTTTCCCTCTCGATCACGATCCTCTTTCAAGCGGTAGTATTTTCGAGCGGTCTTTTCGGTTGTGTTCTCGCCGAACAGGCGAAGATCTGCGAATGCAATCACGGAAGTCGGGTTCAAAAACACGCAAACACGGAAGACGATCGTTTTTCAAAAGTGGTTCGAAGCGTTTCGGAAGAAACTCACGATTCTAAAAAACTTCCGGACTGTCACTCCGCGCAATCGGGCGAAACTCATACCTGCGCGTGTAAAAAATCGGAAAATAAAATGTCTCAGCTGAGCGCGTTTTATTCCGTTCTTTTCAATACGGAAACGTTTTGGATCGTGGAACCGGCTTCCGATCTTCTGGAAATTAGAATATTCAAAGATTTGAATACTGGAATTAACTCCTCTTTTCCCCTCATCAAACCGCCTCAATTCTCCTAAATTTCGATTCAGCCAAAGAAAGACGGCCAACCTTCTTTGGTAATTCATCGGCATTTATATATTTCAGGAGAATTCTCATGTTTAAGAATTTTTTAGTTTCACTTTCTATCCTAATCTTAGGTTTTACTTTCGTTCACTGTCCTTGGGACAAAAAGAAGAATGACGACGATATGACCACGATCGCCGCGCTCGTTGCGTTAGGCGGAACATCGGGAGTTCAATTTTCTGCTTACGCGGGATCTCAAAAGTTGGAATGCGGTCAAACCCTAAAAGGTCACGGACTCACGCTCGAATCCCTTCCGTTTATTCCGACGGCTCATATCGCGGAAAGCGTCACCTTCCAACTTCACGACTTTCGACTCTTCGTCTACGGAGTCACACTCATCGCGGCGGATGGTACCGAAATTCCTCTGACTCTGAATCAGGACGGTAAGTTTCAATACGGGAATATCGCACTTTTGGATTTCGAAAATAAGACCGGAAAATGCGACGGAACCGCAGAGACGAACAATCTTGTGGCGGCCGCGATTCCGATGGGAACTTACAAAGGAATCAAGTTCACGGTCGGACTTCCCGAAGACAAAAATCACTTAAACGCGGACAATCAACCTTCTCCGTTAAACACTACGGGAATGTTCTGGAGTTGGACCGCAGGTTACAAATTCTTAAAATTGGATTTTGAAACCGCAGAAACCGGCGCCGCCGGAACTTCGGTTCACATCGGATCCGGAGATTGCACCGGAACCGGCAGCGCGAGCACATGCGTTCGTGCAAACCGAATCCCGGTTACTTTGACTCCCGACGGCGGTTTTAATCCCGCGGCGCAGACCGTTAAAATCAACGTGCAGGCTCTTTTGCAAGGGATCGATCTCACCGCCGACGCAAACGGAGCCATGTGTATGTCGGGAACCGCCGGTATGATGGCCGTAGGCTGCCCCACCATCTTTCCGAATATCGGTTTGAATCTTACCACCGGACTTCCGATCACTCCGGTTCAAACCGTCTTTTCGATCGTCTCCAAATAACACGCGATAACGCCCGGAAATCTCCGGGCGTTGCAAGGGGAATTACATGAGATTTTTATTATATTCTATTTCTTTTATTTTTTTGATCGAATGCGGATCCGGAATTCTTCCGATCGATCCTTTCAAAAAGAAAGAATCCCAAAATAACGACGTGTTGCTTCTATTCCTTTTGCCTCAGGATTCTTACGTATGGAATCTTCCGAACGGTTTTCCGATTCCTTTGGTTCCTGCTTCCAATCCGATGACTCAGGCAAAAGTCGACTTGGGGCGATTTTTGTTTTTTGATAAGCGAATTTCGGGAAACCAAACACAATCCTGCGGCTCCTGTCATAAACAATCAAAGGCTTATACGGACGGACTTGCGAACGCGATCGGTTCCACAGGCGACGTTCATCCGAGGAACTCGCAAGGGATCATCAACGTCGCCTACAATCTCCGCCAAACATGGGTGAATCCCAACCTGAGAAATTTGGAGGATCAAATGTTGGTTCCCATCTTCGGAGAACATCCTGTAGAACTGGGGCTCGCGAACAGAGAAAACGAAATGTTGGATCGTCTCCGAGCGGATAACAGATATCAGGCGATGTTTGCGAGCGCGTTTCCAGGAGGAGATCCTTTTTCAACGACTAACGTCGTAAAGGCGATCGCCAGTTTCGAGAGAACCCTGATTTCCGGCCGTTCCCCCTACGACAAATATCTTTATGACGGAGACGTTTCCGCTCTTGGAAATTCGACGCAGAGGGCTTCCATTTTGAGAGGGGCGCAGATATTCTCCTCCGAAAAAGGGGAATGTTTTCATTGTCACGGCGGTTTTAACTTTTCAACCACGAGCGTGCACGTGGGAACCGTAACGGAAGAAGTCTCCTTTCACAACAACGGTCTCTACAATATCGGAGGCAACGGAAGTTATCCGACCGGGAACCAAGGCCTTTTCGAATTCACAGGACTCGCTTCCGACAAAGGAAAATTCAGAGCGCCATCGATTCGTAATATAGAATTGACCGCACCCTACATGCACGACGGTTCGATCGATACTCTGGAAAACGTAGTGGAACACTACAACAACGGAGGAAGAAACGTGACCAGCGGACCGAACATCGGGGATGGAAGAACCAACCCGAATAAGAACAATTTCGTATTTGCAATCGGACTTACCGCGGGCGAAAAAACGGACCTCGTAAATTTTCTCAAAAGTTTAACCGATACGGAATTCGTGAACAATGTTAAAAACAGCGATCCATTTTAGTTTATTTTCGTTTCTCCTCCTATCTTGCACCTTCGGCTCCGTGGGTGATTCTAGAAAAGAGGAAGCCAAAATGTTACAGAGGCTTTTGACTTTGATCGGACAAAGGCCTTCCGCTTTTCAAACCGGAATTTATTTCACGGACGATCAGCAGGACGTAAACATCGGAGTCTTCAGTCTGATATCGGGCGGGACTACATACAACTTACAGCTGTTAGCCGGATCGAAGATCGTTTGGGACGGAGTTGCGATCCGGGTCAATCCGAATCCGGTTCCTACGGTTCCGGAACAAACCAGAACCGTCGATCGGGACGAACATTCGGCGGCGTCTCACACTCCTTATACGGTGCCTTTGGATTTGCCGGTGACTTCTCCTTACGGAGTTGACTACGGCACGCCTTCCTTTACGGATCAGAATTTAGAAGTTGTCAACGGATCGATACTTACCGGCGACGTCCACTCTTCGATCGTTCCGCAGATTCAAGGAATTCCTTCGGGTTATCTCGCTTCGGTAAAATATAAAGTACAATCCTTGGATCTTACGTTTCAAATCACCGCACCCGGACCGATCAACGCTTCGGTAAGAATTCAACTGGCTCCCTTTGTATTGGAGCTGTTCCCAAGATGCAGATTCGATATCGTCCCGGAAAAACTAGGAAATTTTCCGGTCACTTGGAATCTCACCGGAATCTTGCAAGATCAGAGCGGAACATCAATCCTTGGCGCGATTCCCGCCGCAGGCAATTTCAACATCAATCCCTATCAAAACGTCAATCTATACAATTTGATTTTAGCCAATTTTCGTCAACAGGACCGGGTTTTGTATCAAACCGGGTGCAGCCTATTTTAATGAAACACAATATTCTAATATTAACGATTTTTACTATATTTTTAGTCTCGAGGCCGGCGTTCTCCCATCATACCGGAATGGGAGGAAGCGATCAGGCATCCACTCGTTTTGTGGATCCTTTTACCGGTAAAAGGGAAAAACCCGCAAACTACTTCGTACTAACGCAGGATTTTTACAAACAAACAAACGAAAACAGCAATATCCATACTACGACTTTTTACGGCGAAATGAATCTGAAAAACGGAATGTTTGCGATCAATCTTAGCACGCCCTACACTTACTACGAACAAAAGGATCGATCGGACGCCGCTCGAATCGGTAAAACTTACATCGGAATGAAGTATCTTCCTTTGATCGACTTTCAAAAAAACTACTTTTTAGTATTGAGCGCGAACGTCGGATTCCCTTCAGGACCGGATACCGATAAGTTCACCGGCGGAAATTATTATTCCGGAATTCCGGGCCTCACCCTCGGTTATCTCTGGGGGAAATTCAGCTTTGTTACAAGGCTCAGCGGAATTTTTCCGCTTACCAGATCCCAGCCGAACAACTTACAAGACAACGACGGGATCGCCTACTGGCTCCGAGATCCTTCCTCGGCGCCTCCTCAGGAAGCGTATTTACTCAAAAAGACTACGTTGATTTCGGGTTACGTGACTTGGCTTTGGAAACCTGGACTTTCTTTTTTTACCGGATATCTATATAGAACCCCGTATGAAGGAGTCGATTTAAAGACGACCGATCAGGGAAAAGTCCCTTCGATCTTCAGGGAAGTCAGCGTCGGATTCTCCGCAAACGTTTCCGAAAAGCTCAACTTCAACCTCGCCTATCGTTATCCGCTCCTTCGAGGCGAAGAACAGCGGTTATACGATTACGCGATCACCGCGGCGGTCTCGATCGAAATTTCCGGATTGGAGAACGATGAAACCGAAGTAAAAAAAGAATCCGATTTGCGGGAAGAAGACAGTAAGAATTCTCCGGAATCGAAAGAGGAAACAAAACCGGACACGGAAAAGAAAACTGAAAATTAAAAAACGAAACTTCGATCCGAAAGTGGATCTTCATTTCAAAAGCGCCTAACGTTCTTTTGCAGTTTCCGAATAGGATTAGGATTTGTTTTTCTTTTTTAAAATTCCTTCGTAACCATTCGGAGGATCCAAATCCAATAAATCCATCGCTTTTAAAGAATATTGAATCGATCTTCCGTAAAGCACCAGCGCGTAAAAATCGTTCCGGTCGCGATCGAATTTTTCGGCTTGATTGAATTCTTCTTTAGCCATCCGAAAGTAATTGGAGGATTTTTCCTCGTCCTTGGCGTTGATCGGAGTTTCGTCGGGATGATTTTTCTTTTGTAAAAAGGCTTCCGAATACCGAACGATCAGATTTTTGGCGGAGGTTTTTCCTTCGGCCGCGAATTCGGATGTGATCTGAGGAACGGCTCTTTCCAAAAGAAGTAAGGATTCTTCCCTTTCCTGAACGCTTCCGGAGCGTTCGAAGTTTTGAAAACGTTCTTTTAGATTTTGAAGTTTCGACCAGTTCTCTTCCTGTTTGCTGAACGGAATCGCCTTTTGGGACTCTTCCAAAATTTTAATCTTTCTTTCTATCGACTTCTTCTTCTCTCGAAAAGAAAGAGAACCCGCGTCCGCATAACTCAGAAAAACGAAAAAGAAAATCAAATTACAAGAGAAGAATTTTACGGATCGATTCATCGTTCTTTTGCTTCCGGAAATTTCGTTTTAATTTCCTGTCTTCGCTGGGATCGGCGGAAGCGTTTCCTTCTGAACCATATCGTCGGTTTTGATTTCGTCGTTGCTCATATCCATAAAAGAAACCCGGCCGGACGTGATGAAGGAATAGTTATCGTCGTGAATTTCCAAAATATCGATCGGCTTATCCTTGGCCTCTCCGGGAGGAACGATTTTTCTTTGGATCAGATCGTTATCGATATAATTGATGAGAGTGTTGCGGATCCTTTCGTAATCGGAAATGTTTTCCTTTTCGGCGGCAGCCTTGATATCGTCCAGATTTACGAATTGATATTCCGGCTTGTCTTCGGCGGGAGTTTTGGAAGCGATCATCGCGAGAAGAGCGAATCTTCTTGCCCTTCTTGCAATTTTGATTCCTTCGCTATGAAGCAGAAGTTTATAACGGAATTGATACGGCGCGGAATTGTAAGCGGTCGTAAAATGATCTTCGGAACTTTTTAGATCCCTAAATCCAAGACGAAGAAGATGTTGAGCGATCTTATCGTTGCTCCTAACGATCAAGGGGGAAGCGTATTCCAGAATGACTCTTGAATTTTGAAGATATTGTTCGTGAGTGGCCTGATACAAATCCTTCATCTCCCCTTGAGCCCCTCGGAGATTTTTGAAGGAAAGACTGTAATTGCTCTGATAATACCACATGTTCCCGTTGAAATCGAACTGATTCGATTTTTTCAGACTCGTATAAGACGGAAGAGCGTTTAACTTTTTGTATAATTCTTCTTTGCCCGAGCTTGTCTGCGTCGGTGCCGTTGTTCCCGCCTCCGTCTTAGTGTTGTTTGGCGGCGTTTTATCTCCGGTCAAACCTTCTTCGAGAACCGGAGCGAGATTGCTTACGCAAATATTGATGAACTTCAGATTGACTTTGTTTTCACCAATCAAAATTCCAAGATTGGTTTGGTCCGGAGAAACGGCCCACAAAAGGCCGCCGGAAACGGAAATGAGTACGATCAGTGCTTTTTGAATTCTGGAAACCATGGCTTTCTCTACCTTTACTATCGGCTTTCTGCCCTTTTTCCAAGGAAAAAAACGGAAATTTAAGGTTTTGAAACCCTAGTCCGCTTAGGAAACCGAATTCTTTTGGGCGAAAATCCCGGATCTTTTCCGGATTTTTTTGCCCGACTTCGCGGGTTTCAAAGACGTCAAATTCGCACACTGATTTCGTCCCTCCTTTTCTTTAAACGAAAGGCTGTACTTTATTAAACGATAAGACTCCATTCTTTAATTTCCTTGAATTTAAGAACGGAATAACAAGCATCGGGCCATGAAGAACAAAAAGTACATTACAGTATTTGCAACTATCTGTTGCATTTTTATCCTTTCCTCCTGCGAGATGCAGAATCCGGTCGATTACAACAACAAAATCATCGATACGGTTAACAGAGCCGGTGAAGATTTGGAAGCGATGAACGACGCGATGTCGAAAGAAGACTTCGCGGCCGCGGAATCGATTCGTAAACAGTGGGAAGGAAAATTGATCAAAGCCCTCGAAGAAATGAAAAAAACAAAGGACTTCAGGGGAAGTAACGTTTTAAAAAACGCGGGAATTGCTTCGATCGAATTGTATCAGAAAATAGTCGGATCCGATTATAAAAGTCTTATCGATCTAAGACTCAGCCAAAAAAACGGAATCAAGGTGAACGAGGCGCAAATCGATTCCGTTTTGAATTCTATCAATCAGAACCTGACTAAAGCGACGAACGATCTGAACTCCGCTTCCGATCAATTCGGCCAGGAATTTGCAAAATAAACGTATAAGAATTTTATAAAATACCAATACATCTCTCCTTCCTAAAAGGCCGGATAACGTGATCTGAACTTGAAAAGTCTCCCTTTTCTTGCTCACATTTGGGTTATCCGGCCCCTTTTTTTTTAGAATAATTTATAGACTTAGAGATCCGAAGGTGTTTTTCTGAGATTCCATTCAGATCGGCAAGGAGAACAAGATCCGTATGAAAATAGACAAAATTACCCTTCTTAAATCTACAGCAAAGGCTTCTTTTACCGGTCTTTTCAACATCGCGCTTTTTACCCTCGTTGGAATCACCCTAAACTGGATTCTTCTCGCGTTCCTTTTTCCGGAGATGAAAACGCTTTCCTCCAATTTGGGCGGAGTTCCAGCCGCGAGGGCCGGAGGTATCGGAGCTGTCATCGCTCTGATTTTCATCTTAATCGAGCTTTGGCCCGTCACCTTAATCGTGTTAGGTTTTGGAATCGTCTTTCCCGGGCTTCATTTTCTTTTCGGAAAAAAATTCGCGGTAACAAAAGCGCTCTATCAACTCCTCGGAGAAAATCGAGGAATTATCAGCGAATATCTTTCGGAACGTCTGGAAGAATCGATCCGCAAAAAAGCCGAAGCCGACGAAACGAAGGGCAAGAATTTTTCGATCGCACAACGGATCCAAAATCTTCCCTACTATCTGACTAAGTTAGACGACCTGCCCTTCCCGCTGACCGCACTCGTATCGAAACTCGCGCAAAAACTCAGAGTAGAAACTCTTCTGAAAGAGATTTCCGCGAAGATTCCGGATCAGGAAAATCCGAATTCGGAAGACTTGCAGAACGCACTGAAAAAAACGATCGATTTCGCGATTCTGGAAACGATATATTCCCCCAGTTTTCAGTGGTTTTTCATTTTAGGCGGGATCAACTTCGGGACTTTTTTGATACTGAAGGTTTTGATTTAAGATCGAGGATCCTTTCTGCGAATCGTCCAGCCGGTCCAGGCGCAGATCAGGGAAATGATCGGACTACTCAGATTTAAAAAAGCGTAAGGAAGAAAAACGACGACAGGAACGCCTAACGTGGCCGCCATAAACGAACCGCAGGTGTTCCAAGGCACCAAAGCGGAAGTCATCGTACCCGAATCCTCCAGGGCTCTCGAAAGATTTTTCGGATCCAGTCCCCTTTCTTCATAAGCCTTTTTGAACATCTTTCCGGGCACGAGGATGGATAGATATTGATCCGAGGAAAGCAGATTCGCCGCAAAACTCGTAAGAATCGTTCCGGTCAAAAGAGAACGATCCGTGGTTGCAAACCTTAGAATCGCGGTCGTTATCTTTTGTATAAAGCCGGCCCCCTCCATCGCGCCCGCGAAAAACATAGCGGAAAAAATCAACCAAACCGTGGGAAGCATGGAAGCCATACCTCCTCTGGAAAGAAGCGCGTTCGTCAGATCGTTGCCAGTCTTCATGGAATTTCCTTTCGAAGCCGCATTCAAAATCTGTCGATATGCTTCTTGAAAACTCAAATCCGGATGTTGTAAGAAGATTCCGGAAACGATTCCGGAAAGAATTCCCGCGAGAATCGAAGGGATCGCAGGAATTTTAAAATAGATCAAAACAAACGTTAGGACGGGCGGAAAAAGCAGAGCGGGATGGATTCGAAAAGAGGACTCAAGCAAACCTATCACTTCATCGGTTTTTTGATTGGAAACGGCGCCGGAAAAATCTCCGAACCCTATCCAAGCAAACGCGACGAGTGCGATACAAAACGCCGGGATCGTAGTATATAACATATGTTGAATATGCGTAAAAAGTGGTGTTCCCGCGATGGACGAAGCGAGATTCGTCGTTTCCGAAAAAGGCGAAAGTTTATCCCCGAAATAGGCGCCGGAAACGATGGCCCCCGCGGATATCCCCGGAGAAATTCCCAAGGTCGTTCCTATCCCCATCAGTGCGACGCCTACGGTTCCCGCCGTGGACCAAGAACTTCCGGTGATCAATGAAACCAAAGAGGAAAGGAGACAGGCGGTGATCAAAAAGTAGGAAGGATCTAAAATTTTCAAACCCCATACGATCATCGACGGAACGATACCCGACCAGATCCAGACTCCGATCAGGGAACCGATCAACAAAAGTATAAGCACCGGTTTTAAGACATTCTTCAGAGATTCTAAGATCTGATCTTCTAGTGTTTCCCATTTGATGCGTAATCGAAGTCCGAGTAAACTCGCGACCGTCCCCGACAAGATCAAAAGCATCTGAGCGGGTCCGTCCACGGTTCCGTTGCCGAATACGATTCCCGCATAGCTGAGCCCCAAAACCAAAACAAAAACGGGAATGATTGATTCGAACAGACCCGGCTGACTGACTTTCACAAAAAATCCTCCGGCAAAGGAGATCGGATTTTCATCTTGCGTTTCGTCTCCGGATGTAAAAAACAAATCGCATACGCGTGCAATGCCTGTCTTTCCATTCCCAATCTCTGCGCAAGATCCGGCTCCTTACCTTCTATGAATTCTAAAAATACTTCTTCCTCTTTTCCGTAGAGTTTGTCGCCTAACAAAGGATAACCCAATCCGTAGAGGGTGGCTCGGATCTGATGCATTCTTCCCGTGATCGGCTTACAAAGAACATACGAACTCGTTTCGGAATCCGTACCTGCGACGCCGACACGATCCCGTTTGACTTTACGGAAGTAAGTAAGACAGATCTCCTCTTCCGAGGCAACCGTTTGGGAAAGCAGATCCCGTTTTGAAATAAACCTTTGTCCTTCAATCGGCGCAAATTTTCTTTTTTTGCGGATCTTCGATTTCACGTCCGGCTTTAAAACTCCGTAGCCTAAAAAAGAAGCGGGAACGCGGCCCCACACTTTTGTAATGTAGAATTTTTGAATATTCCCGGAACTGAATAAACCGCTCAGCTTCGAAGCGGCCTTTTCGTTTTTTGCGAATAGAATCACTCCGGAGGTTTCCCGGTCCAAACGGTGAATCGTGTATAATTCTTTGAATTTTCCGGATTCCCGCAAAAGCGTGAGAAGATTCCCCTTCCTGTAGATTCCGGCGGGATGAACGGGAAGATCTCCGGGTTTATCCACGGCCAAAAGCCATTCGTCCTCGAAGATGATTTTGTAATCGGTTCGGACCGGCGGTTCGGACTTGTCTTCGATTTGATAAACGACTTGGTCGCCTTCTTTCAGAATCATCCCAGGTTTCGCTTTTTTTCCGGAAAGTAGAATTCTTCCTTCGGAAATTTCTTTTTGCCAAGCGGTCCTCGAATGATAAGTGAATTTTTTGGAAAGAAAATGATCGAGCCTGACGGAAGAATCCTCGGCTCGAATCGTAATCCGCAAGGACTCGGCGACGTTATCTTCCGTTTCAAAATTTCGAGAAGAATCAAACAAGATCGAATTCAGGAGTTTTGTTCCTTGGAATTGATATAACTCTGAATCATCGATTCTTCCTTTTCGTTTAAGTTGAAGAACTCGCAACCGATGCGGAACATCTTATCCGTATTGTTGATGTTCCTTATCACTGCGCGAAAGGTTCCTTTGTTTTCAGAGGAAAGATTCAGATCGAAAAGGATCGTTTCACCCACAGTAAAACTTCTGGAGAAGAATATGGACTGAGGATGGAAAAAACCGAGACCTTGCAAGGAGATGTTATCGACCGTGCATTTTTCCTTCGACTCCTGAAAAAATCCCGAGCCGATCACGTCCTTTGAAACCGCGCTTGCGGAAATATTGGCCGCGTTGAAATCGTTCGTATTCAATTCCTTATCGGAAAGAATCTGAACGTAACCGAGAGGAGTATAACCTTTGTAACGGATCATGATCGAAACTTCGGAGACGATTCCGGATTCTAACTTATTGACCGTGATGAGCTTTTGATATTCCGGAAAAGGAAGAAACTGAAACCCCCCGCTTCCGTCCGTTTTGGAATAACGGTCCAAAACGTAAATCGACTGATCGAAGTTATACATCAAACGGAGACGATTGTCCATTCGATCCGAAAAGAAGACGGTCGAGTTCGGATATTTCTCCTTGAGAAGTTTGGCGTGTTTTTTTATGATCTCATCGATCTTTTTATCAGCAAATGCTAATGTTTTTCTGAGATTCCCTTGATTGATGATATTGGTAAGAATCGTCTGGGATCCGGTGGAAGTATCGACCTGAATCCTCTCCTCGGTTCTTTGTGCGACCGTAACTTGAATCGCGGTCGCGAGCAGCAACTCGACTCCATTGGAAGGATTGTGCATCTCCACTGCGAAGTTCGCGGCAAAACGATGATTGTTATGAATCAGATATAATTTTCGATTCGGTTCCGGAGTTGTTCCCGGAGGGAGGGTGACTACGATCCGAGTCGCATCCTTTAGCCCTACGACACGGACCGGAAGGGGACGATTTCCCACAACGATCGCAACGGGCAGTCTCGTAAACAGAGACTGCAGAATTTTGTGAATCCCTTCCGGGTCGTTGATGAGTTTGTCCATGATTCTTTCGTTACGATTCTAAATCCGTTTTTGTATCGGATTCAATAAACAGACGATCGTAAGTTTGAATATTCGATCGGAAAAGCCGGGTTAGTAAAACGATTTTCTCACGGGGATGCGGAATTTTCTTCGTCAATTTTTTTCCGAAATAGCAGACCCGCTCCGATTCCTTTCAGGTTTTCTGCTCCGGTAACGTTCATGGATTGTAACAGACTTTCCGTATACTGAGAAATCAGGAATCGAATTCCGGCGACTCCTCCGCCCACGCCGAAGATCGCCATCGGTCTTCCCAAAAGAACCGCGTCCGCTCCGAGCGCGATCATCTTAAAAACATCCATTCCGCTGCGCACGCCTCCGTCCACTGCGATCGGGAACGATTCTCCCACCGCTTTTCGAATTCCGGAAAGAACCCTTGCCGTTCCGGGCATATCGTCGAGAACCCTTCCCCCGTGATTGGAAACCACGATACAATCCGCACCCGCGTCGATCGCGAGACGTGCGTCTTCGGGAGTCATCACACCTTTTACGATAAACGGAAGTTTTGTGAGAGAGCGGATCTTTGCGAGTCTGGAAACGTTTCTAGTCACCGAGGAAATATTTTTCATCGTCATCGTTTTGAAATTCACGGCGTCTACATCCATTCCGACCGCAAAAATACCGGCGGTTTCGGATTCTTGAAAACGTTCCTTAAGAAGTCCTTCGTCCTCTCTCGGTTTGCAGATAAGAATCGCGTCCGCCTTTGTTTTGCGGACCGCTTCCAGCATGATGAGATATTTATCCGGACTCGCTCCGTCGCCTAACCATGCTAAGGTGCCCGAGGATTGACAACCTTCCAAAAGAGTCGCGGCAAACGTAAACTCGTCCATGGCTCCGTTCATGTTGGTGACGGCTCCGGTCATCGGAGCGGCCATGATCGGAGTTCTTAATTTTTTACCTAAGAATTTCGTTTCCACCTTTGCATTCGTATGTTCTCGGATATAACGGGGAAGAATGGAATATTCCTGAAGAGCCGCGACGTTATCCTGGAACGTAAGCATTCTTCCCAAACCTCCCATACCGGGGACGCCGGAAGCACAATCGGTTCCGTCGCATACTTTACAAACCCAGCATATATCCTTTCCAAAACGAGTCCTCGCGTTTTGCTGGATTTCCTTTTCGGAAACTGAATAGAGTTCGTCGCAGGTGAAACGGATGGTATTTTTTACTTTTTCGAAAACGGCTTCCGCCTTTTCCAAAGTGTCCGCGCTTATGATGACGTGTCCCGTCTTTTCGATGTTATTCGTAGGTTCTTGGATGATGTCTCCGATTTTATTCATAAAGAAGAGATCGTTGACTCCTTCGATCTTACGAGTATCTTCGATTCCGTCGATGGCGAGTAACTTTCCTCTCGGAGCCAAGAGACAACGTTCGATCGAGACTCTTTGAACCGTAGGCGTTAGGTTATCCGGTTCTTCTCCGAGCGCTATGAGAATGGCCGCGCGGTTTAGGTTGATCCCGGAAGAAAGAGGGAACGTAAACGCGGACATAAAACCGCCGGAAAGCCTTGCCGCGATCTCTCCTACCTTGACCCCGTCCGGTGTTACCTTGATGTCGCCTTTACCCGCTCCGAGGGTAATCCCGAGCGCCTTCATACTTCGAAACATCACGTCTTCGACTTCTTTCAAAACGGAAGGACTCAAAGCCGAAGGCATGTTGTGTCCCATCTCGATAAAGAACGGTTCTCTTTCGATGATTCGATCCGCGATTCCGGTGATGACGAAGTTTCCGTTCCAGGTCAGCGCGTCGACTGAAACTTCCGGGCCGGGCATATATTCTTCTAAGATCATTTCTCCCGTGGGAGAATATTTTTTTGCGTGTTTGAAGGCGGCTTGCAATTCTTCTCTGTTTGAAACCTTGATCACTCCGCGAGCGCCCATGTTATCCGCAGGTTTCATCACAAGAGGAAATTTCAAAAACTCCAATGCCTCTCTCGTATCTGCTAAACTCCACACAGGAGCGAATCCTGGAAGAGGAATCCCCGCTTTTTTGAGTCGTTCGCGCATCTTCACTTTGTTCGAAGCGGCTTCCGCATCCACATAACGGATTCCGGGAAGATCGAGAGCGTTGGCGACGGCCGCGACCGTCATACTCGCATCGGTTCCGGCGGTGATCACTCCGTCGATCTTGATCTTGGTCGCGAGTTTTTTGGATTCTCGGACCATTCCCTCGATGTCCTTCGTGCTCATCACCATCGGTATGTCGCAGATTTTCATACCGGGAGCGTCCCCGTTCATATCGGCGACCACGGTTGTGAGTTTCATCATTCTCGCGGTCTGGATGATCGGAACTTGCAAAAGTCCGCCGCCCACGATCATAATGGTTTTCCCGGTGATTTTATGATTCACTGACAAAAAAGAAATTCCTGATTTAATTCTGTAGGGCCGCGGCGGGGATCGTTTCTCGGATCTGCATTTCAATGCTTCCTTTTCGGATGATTCCGCCTAACAAGAGATAGTCGGAATCTACCGGATAAAACACCGCGGATTGTCCGGGTGTCACACCTCTTACGTCTTCGAGGGGTTCGACGACTAAGTCCTCTCCTCGTTTCGTGATACGACAAAGGATCGGAGTGTGTCTGTAACGGACTTGCACTCGACATTCCAAGGATTCACCTTCTTCGAGAGGGGCCAAACCTTGGTAGTTGGCGTCGATCACGGAGAAGGAACCGGTATAAGTTTCATTCTCTTCTCCTAAGATTACGGATCCGTCATCTTCGATCGCGATGACATACAACGGATTTTTCCAAGCGATCCCGAGCCCCTTTCTTTGGCCGATCGTGAAGTTCTCTCTTCCCTTGTGTTTGCCGATGATTCTTCCGTCCCTGAGTTTGAAAAAGCCGGGAGTAAATTCCACGTTTTTCTTTTCCAAGAATTTTCTGTAGTCGTTCTCGGGGATAAAACAGATCTCTTGCGATTCCGCTTTTTCCGCGACGGGAAGTCCCATTCTTCTTGCGATCTCTCTAACCTCGGTTTTTGTCATTTCACCCAAAGGAAAGATTACATTTTTGAGATTCTCTTGTGAGAGTCCGTATAAATAATAAGCCTGATTCTTTCCCATGTCGAGACCGTTGGCGATCGCGTAACGATCTCCGTTTTGTGCGATCCGAGCGTAGTGACCTGTTGCGATCTTGTCGATCCCGAGCGCCTTTGCTTTTTCGAAGAGGGCGCCGAACTTTACGAAGGTATTGCATTCCACACAGGGGTTCGGAGTTTTTCCGTGTTGGTAGTCGTCTATAAAACGATCGATGACTTTCTCTTGAAAGACCTTTTCCATCTTCACGACGTAGAATGGAATCTTGAGAGAAAGACCCACATCTCTCGCGTCCCGAATGTCTTCGGGAGAACAGCAGGATTTTTTGGTCGTGTCGCAGGCGGGGGCTTCGTATTCCCAGGTCCGGAGATTGACCCCGATGACTTCGTAGCCTTCTTCCATAAGAAGACCGGCGGTCACGGCGCTGTCCACTCCGCCGCTCATGGCTACTATGATTTTACCCTTGCTCATCTTATTTCCCGCCGTCTTTCCCTACTATACCTATAAGACTCCGTTTCATGTCCAAAAGAATTCTATGCTCGTTCAGCCAGTTTACACCGAGAATTCCTTGGATACGAACTCCGGTCGAAACTCCGGCAAAATCGACCGGAAGCCCCGAAGGTAGAATTTCGAGATCATTCACACAATTGGACGTCGCGAGAATACAAAGTTTACGAACAAAACGCGTCCTCACGTTCAAAACCTTTCCTTGGAAGTTGAGAATCTGAACCGGACGACTCGAAGAAGTTTCTTCCACAAAACCGGGAATCGGATTCGGCAATTCCAAAAGACTCAGGTCCGCGCCCGTGTCCATCAAGAGAAGGGCCTTTTCTTGGGTTCCGTATTCGATTTCCAAAACCGGATGTCCGGAAAAGAAGCGAAGGGGTTCCGTATTCTGCGCTAAACTCGGAAAGGGAGAAAGCATCGCTTCGGTTATTTCTCCGCCTGCGCTTTCCAAAAAACGGATCTGAGTGGGATATTCTAAAATTAGAATTTTCTCATAGAGCGCGTCCATACCGATGATCCCGTCGAGTTCCAAGTTTCCGGAAAAGTTATGAGAATGAACCGTGAGGTTTTTAAAGATGGAATACGATTTGGAAAAAAGCTGAATCGTCCTAACCTTTCGATAGGAATCGTCTTTCCCTCCGGGATAAGTTACGGCGATTCTTCGTTTGGAATCCTGCTCGGTGAAAAACTTCTCGTCCAAAAAGGAGAATCGGGAACCCGTATCCACTAAAAATCGAAGGGGTTTTTCCTCCGGACTCAAGGAAAGCTGGATAAAACGAAAACCTTGTTTTTCAATAAAGGGAAGAATGATTTCGATTCCCCCGGAAACGACCGTGATCTGCGTTTTCGAGGGAAGAATGGAACAGGAAAGAAATGCAAAAAGAAAAAGTGTAAGGAAAAACCTCAGATCAATTTTTTGATACATTTCTGATTGGAACATCGTGTGTAGTCGATCACGCAGTCCCTGTATTGAATTCCTGTGACCGGGTCCGCGGGTTTGTATTCTATGAAACACGAATAAGGAGAAAAATCAAATTTTTCTTTCCCGAGCGCTCGGTCTTGGATCCGTTTTGTGAGTTCTCTTTCTTCGATTTGAGTGAGAGGAACTTGGTACAGCAGGAGATTCTTTTCCATGCTGTACTGATCGGCAAATTTGAAAAAAAGAAAAAGGTTTTCTTAGGTTTCTTTATAACAAATGGTTCGATTTTTACCGGAATGTTTCGCCATATATAGGGCCTTGTCCGCTCTTTCGATCAGATCCCGGTTGTTTTTGTCCTTCGGCCAAAACTCGGAAACACCTACGGAAAGAGTGACTTTGAGATCGGGGCCTCCGTTCGGATTCTTCACGCTACTCGCTTCTACGGCTGCGCGAATTTTTTCCCCCATTTCGTAACCTCTTTCGAGATCCGCTCCCGGCATGACGAGGCAGAATTCTTCCCCGCCGTAACGAGCCGGCGTATCGTGTTTGCCCGCGTTCCGAATCAACTGTCTCGCGACTTCGATCAGAACTTGATCTCCCGCTTGGTGACCGTGCGTATCGTTGAACTTCTTAAAGTTGTCGACGTCCGTAAAAAGAAGAGTCAGGTGAGACTTCTTTTTTCTACAACGATCCATCTCTTCTTTGAGTTTTGTCTGAAAGTAGTGATGCACCTTGAGACCGGTCATCATATCGACGGTCGCGAGTTCATAGAGACGTGAGTTCTCTACGGCGATTCCCGCGAGCGTGGAAAGCGTAGTCAAAAAATCCCGGTCCTCTTCCTGAACCTCGTTCATGGTCATCTTTTCTCCGAGAACGAGAAGACCGTTCACCTTTCCCTTTGCGTTCAGAGGAATGATGAGATCGGCTCCGATTCCACGGAGGAAATCGATTTCGGTTACGGATCGGCCCATGCTCTCTTCAATCTGATTTACGGTCATCGCTTTCATTCTCGTTTCCAGAAACTGAATGAGAGCAGCGTCCGTTTTGATACGGAATGATTTTTCGTTTTCCGAAAGATCAAAACCTTTGTAACTCGGATCCAATTCAAAAAAATCGGAATCCGCTTCCGGGCTGACATAGATCGCGGCCTGTAAGGTTTGTAACTGCGCGAGACAAATATTAAGAATTGCATCCATTAGATATTTATAATCTAATGTAGAATTAAGAGCCTTGCTGATTTCTAATAATTGCTTTTGATCATAGATTTTCTTTTCGAGATACTCTATCATCAGGGGATCATTTTCTTTACTGATCAAACGGTTGGTTCTCCGGTGCTATAGATACGAAAGGAGCCTTTTCCAATTTATTGCCGAAGTTTTGAACGGCTTTCTTTTTCATTCGAAACGAATCTCTTATACCAGAGGATATAAGATCCAATTTTTATTTAAAAATCAATTCTTTTTGTCGATTTATTCTTGCTTTCGAGGGTTCAGCTCAAATACTGACCTACATACACCGCGCGGTGGAGCAGCTGGTAGCTCGTTGGGCTCATAACCCAAAGGTCATAGGTTCGAATCCTGTCCGCGCTAGTGTTTTAACCCTTCCCTCTTTCTTTTCAAGATAAATTTTCCATTTCAGTCTTGTTTTCCAATATAACTAAAACTGGGGATAAGTTTGCATCCTTTTTCCGAAATCGAACGTGAATATTTACTCGCACTCTTACGTTAGTCTATTCTTGCTACGAAAACTAAGCATAAAGAACTATCGCAAGAGACCGAAAGAGACGTTCTTTGTCGAATCCAATGGAAAGAATATCCTTCTTTCCATTTCGCATTAATTTCCGAGTTCCTTGGATCGTCTGCTCGCGGACTGAACCGCCTCCAAGATCGCGCGGGTAAATCCGTGTTTTTCGAGTTCCGCTAGTCCGGCGATCGTAGTTCCTCCCGGCGAGGTCACTTTATTCTTCCAAACCTCCGGATGTGTTTCCGGATCTTTTTTTCTTTCTTTGCGAAGAAGTTCCGCGGATCCGATGACGGTTTGTATGCTCAAGTCCAGAGCTTCCTGATATCCAAGACCGGAAAGAACTCCTCCTTCCGCTAGGGCTTGGATAAATTTAAAAACGTAGGCCGGACCGGAGCCGGAAAGTCCGGTCACCGCGTCCAAGTGGGACTCGGAACTCAAGGCCACCGCATGTCCGAGCGACTGAAAGATTTCTTCCACGGTTTCATAGAGCTCGTGATCGCCGTAGTATCCGATCGCCCCTTCTCCTACGAGCAATGGAAGATTCGGCATGATACGAACTACCTTTGATCCGGATGGAAGGGAATTTCGGATCGTCTGAGTGCCGATTCCCGCCGCGACCGAAATCACGGACTTAGGAGAGGAGATTTGTTTGAGAAGCTCCGCGACCTTCCCGGGTTTCACGCAGACTATGATGAGATCGGATCGAGACGAGAATTCTTCCCAAGAAGATACGAGTTCTATCTTTTTATTCGAGGTCATATAAGGATCGTAGCCTAGGACCTGTGTCGGATAACGTTTCTTGAGAGAAAGATAAATGGCTCCTCCCATGTTTCCGCATCCTGCGATTCCTATCGTATGTTTCATAATCAATTCCTTTCTCCAAAAACGGCGCTTCCGATTCTTACATAATCGCTTCCCTCTTCGATCGCGATTTTATAATCACCGGACATTCCCATGGATAATTTTCCTTCGGGGTAATATTCTTTTCGTATGTTTGCGAGTTCTCGAAAAACTTCTCTCGTTCTGTTCGGTTCTCCGTCGGACGGTCCCATCGTCATCATCCCTTCCAAGATACAAAACTCGTTGGAAAGTTTTTTTTTGTCGGAAAGAATTTTGACGAGTTCCTTTTCGCCGAACCCGTGTTTGCTTTCTTCGTTCGTGAGATTTGCCTGTAAGAAATAGCGGATTTTTTTTTGTTCTTTCTGCGCGCGTCTTAAAAGTTCTTCCACGGTTTGAAGACTTCCTACTCCGTGAGCGTAAGAATAACCCTGGAATAATTTTCTAAGAGTTCCGCTCTGCACCGGTCCGATATGATGTAAAACCAAAGGTGAATCTTTTCGGCTCAACCACTCTTCGAATTTTTCCAATCCTTCCTGGATTCGATTTTCTCCGAAGTGAACGATTCCTCCGTCGACCGCTTCCCGAACCGCTTCCAAAGGTTGGAACTTGGAAACCGCGATGAGTATGGGCGGCTTTTCCGGTCTAAGCCTTGTGAGTTCTTCTTGGATTTGAAAATAACGTTCTCGGATCCCCATATCATTCTTTGGATTTCAGGTTCTTCATTTCCCTTTCGAGTTTTTCCACGCGCTTTTCCAAACTTCGTTTCGAGGATGTTTTCGTATTTTTATTCTTTTTTTTCGAGGACGAGATTCCCAATTTTTTTTCCAACCGATTGACTCTCGTTTCCAAGGAACGGATTCTTTTTCCGTTTTTGAACGAAGAATGTTTTTTAGGATGTTTTTTCCTTTTAACGGAACGTTTCTTTTCCGCTTTGTCTTCCCAATCCGTTTTCTCTTCCTTGAATCTTTCTTTTTTGGATTTGGGTTCTTCGTCCTTATAAGCTCCTGCGACGTCCTTCGGAGGATTCCATTTTTCTTCCGGATATTTTTCCTTTTCCGGTTTCGACGCGGAAGTCGTGTTCTTTTCCTCGGGCCATTCTTCTTTGAGACTTTTGGTTTCCTTGGAAGCCGGCTTTTCTTTTTCCATCCCCGTAAAATCGTTATTAGGCGAAGAATTTTTTTCCTCCGCGGGAAGAGTATTCAAATCGTTCGGCGAGATCGGAGGTTCCGTATTCATCTCAGGGCTTAAGATAACACGATCGGTTTTGGAATTATTCGAGACTTCTTCGCCTTCTTTCTTTTTTAGGAATTTGGAGATGTCTTCCCGAAAGAGATAACTGTAGAGGATCAAGGATCCTAAGAGTAAAACTAGAATTCCGGAAAGTAAGATTTTC
>NZ_NPDU01000003.1 GCF_002811985.1 Leptospira adleri | reverse complement strand
GGCTCTCGGTGATATCCTCGACTCTCCGAACGGAAACTCCAGCGAGATACATCTCCATGAGAGCTTCTTCTACCGAACTCTCCCTTCGTTTGTATCGATCGATGATCGCCGACTCAAACGGAATTGTTCTAAGTTTCGGAACTTTTAACTTTACTTTTCCGGCTTTTGTTTCGAAGTTTCTATTATACGAACCCGCTCTTGTATCTACTCGATCCGGGTTTCTCTCATACCTTGAGGCTTTGCAGAGTTTATCCGCTTCCTCATCTAAGAGAGCGTTCAGCGTTTCTTCCACTGAGCCTCTTACGAGTTCGCTCAAGTCTTTCTTGAGCTGGGTCTCATCCACTTGAATTACTTTCAGGTGCGCTTTTTCTTCTTCTGCCCTCATTGGGGGGTTCTCCTTTTTTTGAATTTGATCGTTACAAACTCAATCGGCAAGGAGAGCCTTCTCATTCATTCTTAAATCTGCGAAATATTTTGGACGTTATCCACAAGGGATTCACAATCCTGACTTCCCTCGGATGCGAACTGCTGTAATTGAATGGTTTAGAGAAAAGCATATTTATCATGATCAAAACATAATTTATTTCAGCGTCTATGTGCTTCAGATAAAAATGAATGATGGGAAGCAATACGGTGTTTTGGAAAAGGCGACCAAAGATGCAGATGGTATAATCATTGAGGTTAAAAAAACAGCGAGCGAAGCCGCAAAAATATTAAATAGCTTAAGAGATAAAATATCAAGTAAAGTCGTTGATGAGGCAGGGAACAATTTTAAAAATCTACAAGCAGAACATAGCAGATACGAAACAGGATGGTTTATCTCTTTTGTCATTAGCATAATTGTCTTATTTGTTTCTGTAGGCGTTTCACTATTTTGCTATCCATTTCCTGAAGATGCAAGTGTTGCTAAAATAATTAAATACACATTGGAGAAAATGGTCTTAATATTTTTACCTTCTTTAGTAACTAAAATTTCTTTATCAAAATATCGGACCGAACGTCACCTCAATTTTCTCTATTCTCATCGGTCAACTGTATTGTCGCAATTCAAAGAGTTTGAAAATTCTATTTCTGACTCTCAAGATAAAAATCAATTTAGGTTAGAAATAGCTAAATATTTGTTTTCCGACCCGCAAACCGGATATGTTAAAGATTCATTAACTACGGATCTTAATTTTAATCCAATTATTAGTGTGATGGAAAAGTTTGGAAATTCAAAGCCTTCTTAAGTTTAGGTTACGGCGTCTAACTCCGTCTCCTCGCTACGTTCGAGATTTGCTCTGCAAACTCTCACTCCGGCGCCGCACATTTGCTTTGACGTTCGGCTTGTGATCGCTCACTAAGGTTCGCTCAAGCCTCAGTCAATCCCTTCGCGCGTAAGCGCTCCAGAACCGCAAACGTCGATAAACCTAGATCGTTAGGCGTAATCGCTTAAAAATTTCTTCTGACTAAAATAAATCTTGCGAAAATCTCAATATGAGATATTATTCAATTTGTGCATGTAATAAGTAAGCGAAAGATTACAGAATTTATTGAACAATATCCAAAATCGAAATCTTCGTTGGAATTATGGCATAAAGTTTTAAGTAAGACGGATTTTGATAGCTTCCCTGATCTAAGAAAGGTTTTTCCTTCAGTAGATATTGTGCAAAATTTATTCGTTTTTAATATATCTGGAAACAATTTCAGACTTATTGCCGCAATTCACTTTAATAGGAAGAAAGTTTATATCCGAGAAATTTTAACTCATTCAGAGTATAACAAAGGAAAATGGAAGGTATGAAATGATCGCTGAATTAGAAAAAGTAAAGAACGTATGGCCTGAGATTAAAGAAGTGATTTCATACCCAAGAACCCAAAAGCAATATAAGAAGCTTGTGGAGATATTGGATAACTTAATTGATGAGGTGGGCAATAACGAAAAACATCCGTTGGCTCCACTGATGGAAACAATTGGAAACGTCGTTGAATCATATGAATCTGATCATTTTCCAGAAATTGAATCAGATCCAATTGAAATTCTCAAGTCTTTAATGGAAGAACACGGCTTATCGCAAAAAGATATGAAGGAACTTGGTAGTCAAGGTGTTGTATCAGAGATTTTAAATGGTAAAAGGGAATTAAATGTAAGACAAGTCAAAGCTTTGTCTAAAAGATTTAATGTTTCTCCCGCAGTTTTCATTTAAAGTTTTAGTATTAACGCGACTACGCCTAGCTTCGTCTCCTCGCTTCGTTCGGAATCGCTAATGCGATCCTCACTCCGGCTCCGTAGATTGCTTTGCCACCTCGGTTCGCGAGCCGTTCGCTAAGGCTCACTCGAACCTCGTGTCAAGTCCGTCGAGCTTAAGCGCTTGGACACGCAACGTCGAGGAGACTCTTTCGTTAGGCGACTATGATTAAAATAAATTTATGAAAAAAGGTATTTTCGTTTTACTATTTCTGATTCTGATAAAATGTAATGGTGGTCTAAAAAAAGAGGACATTAGATTAACGGTTCCATCTCCTAATGAATTAATAAGGATATTAGAAGAACCGAAACATTGGAAAAACGATTACAGTTATATTAGTTTTAAGAATGGAAAAGCGTCACTGATTTTTTGGGGTGACCCACCTTTGCGTGGAAATGCTAAGTTTAATACTACTGAAAATAAAATTAATATAAATGTAACTAGATTAAGCTATAAAGAATCAACGTATCCCGATAAACAATTTATTTGCGAATATTATTTTAAGGTTCATGATTATTTGCCTGAGAAAATGATAGAATGTTGTTTCGAAAAGAAGAATTGTAAGGAGCCAGCAGTTCATTACGATATTGCTTCTCATAAACCTAAGGATCGTCTGATCAGCATCAGGAATTCCCAATTCGAACAGATAATTACGAAGAATACCAAATATCAAAAGATGTATATTTTAGGTCAAAACCAATCGTCGACAAAAACACAATTATCCGATTCGATTCATTAGTTAATGAAGGTTGCATAAACCCCATTGGTCTTGAGCTTCCTGCAGAAGAATACATCAGAATTCCAAAAGGTGCATCTGTTCGATTAATTGGTCATTCAATAGAAAAAGAGAAGATTTCGAATCAAGAAGCCTATTGGTATTATGTAAAATTACATCCACCTTGTCCAGGAGGATATCCAACAACGAGTGTGGAAGGTTGGATTTTTGGTTCGTTTTTAGAAAAACATGAAAAATAATCCTCGTCGCCTAGCTTCGTCTCCTCGCTCCGTTCGGGATCGCTCATGCGACCCTCACTTCGGGCTAAAGCCACATTTGCTTTGTCACTCGGTTCGCGGGACAGCGCTAAGGTGTCTCGAACATCTTTTAACACGATGAAATATAGCGGCAAACACAGTCCTATCATCTATGCGAGGTCGTCCGCCATTGGAAATGATTCTCGTATACTTAGGGAGCAGCTTTTTTAATTTGAGCCAGATTGATTCCGGAATATCTAAATGTCCTAATGGTAATCTCATGCAATATATATTACATTTAATGATCTTAAGTACAAGCAGGTTTTGGCACAAACTATAAGTATTTTCCTTTTGGAATCTACCAAGTAGCCGTATAATCTCTTTGATATTCCGCTCGACTTACTCCGCTCATTGATACGTAATCTTGCGAACTTGACTAAATAGTGGCTTACGAGACATTCGGTAAAAATAAGTTGCCACTAAAAGCCGGGAGCGAAGTTGTCAAATTCCCGTCGTTAGGCGAAATTCCAGAGCAAACATAACGTATGTTTCGTCTTGAAGCTATAATTCAATCCCACAAAAGAGTGGACCTTCTCGCGGCGGCGATAGGATTTAATGAATTTAGACCGGGTCGGCACAAAACGAGGGATCGTCGCAATGGAAAAACTCGAGAATCGGATGTGACCGCCTCTTGGATAGGTTTTTTTATGCCTTCCTTCTCGGTTCACTCGGCGGTAATGGGTTTCGACGTCTCCGCTCTTACCTATGACCGAAAACCGCTGGATCCAATTTATAGAACCGCAATTGCAACGTTTGAACCTCGCTCCATCGACCCGATTGATATCTATGTTCTCGATTCAGAACGCAAATTCGATCCGCTAAATGCTGCGCTCGCGGAACTTCCGTGGAATAGCACCGAGTGGCATTTAACGTTAGACGGAACGTCCTATACATTCCTATCGCAGACCATGACTCTCTCGGGGTTTTTAAGTTTTGCCAATCCGATTGAGAAATCTTTACTGAACCTTATTAAATTGATGAAGGAATCTCAGACGGAAATACTCGAAAATGGAAACCGATTAGATATTGGGAACCCGCGCATGTGACCCTTCGAGCTTCGAATTCTGCTCGGAATCGCTTATACAATCCAAACTCTGTTCTCTCGTTTGAAGCACTGCCGACTCTGGTTACGAAAAACTCTGGCGCGGCCGGAATCTTCGTTATGCGTCATTGTCAAGAGCCGATGTCAAAAGGAAAACATTACCTATATCGGGACTATTCATTCCTTTTATCTTACGAACAAAAGAATTTGAAGAAAAGATTGCTCTTTACGATGAAAAGGCGATCTCTTAGGGTAAAAAATCCAATGAGTAACGACTACTTCCTAGAAATATTGCGCCAGCGATCGCAACCGCAAGAAAAAAGATTTCTATTTTTCGGGGGAATTTTCACCGTCATCTCAGCCTTGTTGATAGTCTGCGACGTCCTGATCGGCATTTTAAACGGTGTTAATGTATCAAAGATTCCGCAAACTGCAATAGGAAGATTCGAGCAGTTTCGAACGAACCCACTATTAAGTTTATATAATCTTGATTTGTTAACGGTGATCATACAAATTTTCTTAATTCCCTCCTATTTTGCGCTGTATATTGCTCAAAAAGAAAAAATTTATTCTTACAGCCTATTTGCATTCTTAATATTTTTCTTTGGTTCAATTCTTTTGGTATCGAACAACGTTTCATTGGCCATGTACGAATTAAGCATAAAATATTTTTCTACAAATGTCGTATCTGAAAAACTTTTATATTTGGCGGCCGGCGAAGCATTGTTATCGCAAGGAAAACATGGAAGTCCTGCTGTATTTTTAGGATTTTTTTTGCCGAGTATCGCAAACTTATCAATGTCAATAGTCATGTTGAAAAGTGATATATTCGGAAAAGTGAATTCATGGTTCGGAATCATCGGCGCTTTGTTACTGACGATTTATGTAGTTTTTATCAACTTTCACTTTGGTTTTACCGAAACCGCCGCACAATTTGCCGTTCCGGGAGGGCTCTTGTCATTGCTTTGGATGATATTGTACGCAATCCGACTAATTAAACTGTCGAAGGACGATAATTTCGTCTTTGAAAAATATCAAGGCCAATGAAATACGTTAGGCGTTTTGATCTCGCAAATTTCCGCACTTTGGCGAAATATCTGATGAAGTGTTCCTTTATAAAAAATCAAATCCGAGATTCTCATTTGCGTCTATGAAACAAGTTCCTTGAGAATTTCTGAAGATTTTTTTACCTTTAAAGAAAAAGTAAAATTGCGTCGAAGGTTAGCGTTTTATTCTTATCAAGCATTCCCCGCATTCGAAGGTAATAATCATCTCGATTTTCACTCGATCTCGAAGCTAAAAATTTAGAACTGAACGGCAAAGAGAATTTTGAATCCAAGGAACGTTTAGAAACAACTACCGCAGAGTCTCGTCATCTATCGAGCTATTTTAACTTTTCCAAATATTTTGCGAGATTGCCGATATGCTGTTTTCCGCCTTCGATCGCGCCGTATTTCTGATTCACTCTTTCAAGTTCGTCCTTGCTCGGAAAAATCTGTTCCATCGTTAAATTTGAACCTTCTCCGGCTGATTCAAAAATAATTTTAGATTCAAAGTCGACGTCCTTTGCGCCTTCGCCGTCTCCAAGATGTTTATAAAAAATATATTCCGATTTCTTAATATCCGTAAATTGGATTTTATTTTTATAATCGTGTCCGTCCGGGCCATGCATGACGAATTCCCAAATCCCGCCTTTCGAAAAATCCAAACTTTTCGTAGTGAGCGTAAAACCGTCCGGACCCCACCATTCAGAAAGATGCTCCTCGACCGACCAAACCTCGAAAAGAAGATCGACCGGAACCTCAAAGTATCTCTTATAGATGACTTTGTTATTTTCGATGATCGTTTCAGCGCTATTTTTTAACATGGGACCGCTCCTTTTTTATTTTCAAAAGATATTTCTCCAGCTTATCCAGGCGTTGATTCCAAAGGTCTTTGATTTCCCGCAACCAATCCTCCATTTCATTCATCCCTGTGTCGTTAAGACTATAAATTCGCTTTTGCGCATCCTTTCTCATCCGCAGAATTTCGGCCTCTTTCAACACCTTTAAGTGCTGTGAGATAGCGGGCGGGCTCATCTTAAATCTTTCGCTTATCTCCGTCGAGGTAAGGCTTCCCTTTTTCGCAACCAATCTCACAATTTCTCGTCTTGTATCGTCTGCAAGGGCGGCAAAAGCGTTCATGCCTTTATATTTAAGTTAATACTTAATTAAGTCAATACTTAAATATAAAATCGAATAGAATTTTAATCATATCTGAGATTTTCTTAAGGACAGCCTCGATTCTTTTAGGATTTTTTTTAAGGTTCCTATCCTAAACAGAAGAATTCAAAAGGCTGAAAAACCGAATTCTTATTGTTATCCAATCGCCATGGGAACTTCCATTTCGCATTAATAGGCGCCCTTTTTTCGTTCCGCTTCGAGATGAATTTGCAAAAAGGATTTGAACGGACAAATCCGGGAATGGAACCTACCATATTAACCTTTTCTAAAATGACTCCACAGGTGATGAAATGGGAATAAACGACATTGCGCCGGAGCATACTGCGGTTCGAGTAGCATTATGGCGAGCGCTTCACGTTCAAGTAGATTCCAGTCCGCATATTCTCAATGATGAGATCGGTCTTAGACTCGCCGGTGAAGAAAATTGGCGAGACCGTCCGGATATGAATCCGGATTGGACAAGAAGAATTCGATCTTCAATCGTTGCTCGCGCGCGATTTGTTGAAGATTTAGTGGAAGAGCAGGCGAAGTTGGGAACAACGCAGTATGTAATTCTCGGGGCGGGTCTGGATACTTTTGTTCAACGCCAACCTGAAATCGCCTCTCGTCTAACCACTTTTGAAGTGGATCAACCCGGACCTCAGAAATGGAAAGAGAATCGTCTTCTTGAAATCGGCTTTGATCCGATTCCCGAGTTTTTAAAATTTGTTCCCGTTGATTTTGAAGGCGGCGAATCCTGGTGGGACCGGTTAATTGCATCCGGATTTGATCCGAAGAAACCCGCGATCGTAGCTTCGACCGGAGTCTCTATGTATTTAACGAAAGAGGCGAATCTCTCCACGCTTCAGCAAATGTCAAAACTTGCGCCCGGATCCTGCTTTGCGACTACGTATATGCTTCCTATCGATCTTCTTGAACCGGAGGATCAACCTACGCTGGAATTCACGATCAAGAAAACGCGCGAAGCGGGAACTCCTTTTATAAGTTTCTTTACCCCGACTGAAATTTTAGAACTCGCCAAAGAAGCGGGTTTTTCCAAGGCTCGGTATGTCTCTATCGAAGACATTCGACTTCGTTACTTTACGAATCGGGAGGACGGACTGATTCCGGGAAGCGGAGAATGTTTTTTAGTTGCTATGACCTAAGAATTCCTTCCGGTGATTTCAAACGACGACTTTTGAAAAGCGTAGTGATCGAAAGCAATTCGATAAAGAAAAATCCGGATTTTATAAAGATGTCTGCGCATGAAAAGAAATTTCTAAATCGGAACGATACATTTCGAAAACAAAGAAGATTTGTTCTCTTTAATTTTTCTTTACGAAAGGAACCGTTTCCGACAAGCTCTGGTTTATAAGGTTTGCGGTGCGGTTCCCGAATTGTTTTGACAAAGCTGAGAACTTTGTCATAGCCGATTTCGTTCGAGTTACGGATTCCAAACCCGCACAAGGAATAATCAATCCCGGAATAAATCCATGAGCAAGACAAATCCTAAAGTCGACAACTATTTAAGTAAGGCTAAAAAATGGCAAAAAGAATTCGAGATCTTAAGAAAGATCGCACTCGAATGCAAGTTAACGGAAGAGCTTAAGTGGGGTTCTCCTTGTTATACATTCGAAAACAATAATATAGTTTTAATACATGTTTTTAAAGAATATTGTGCGTTTTTGTTTTTCAAAGGGGCTTTGTTAAAGGATCCAGAAGGAATTCTCATCCAACAAACAAAAAACACACAAGCAGCGCGTCAGATTCGTTTTACCGACGTTCGAGAAATCGTTAAGATGAAAACGATTCTTAAAACTTATATAAAGGAAGCGATAGAAACGGAAAGAGCGGGACTCAAAGTAAATTTTAAAACGACCAGGGAATTTGCGATTCCGGAAGAATTCTTAAATAAATTAGAAGAAGTTCCGGAGTTAAAAACCGCCTTTGACGCGCTGACGCCGGGAAGACAAAGAGCTTACATCCTTCACTTCTCAGCGCCGAAACAAGCGAAAACCCGCGAATCAAGAATAGAAAAATGCGTGCAGCCGATCCTCAACGGAAAGGGACTGAATGATCTGAATCCTAGATGACCGATAGAATGAGAAATACGGATTGCCGAATTCTATTGACCGTGGGAGTCGGTTTCACATAACGTTTACTTTGTATCCTCAGGCTTGTTTTTGAAGGCGTGTCCACGGAAAAATCTTAAAAATTCGAAAGTATGCGCTCACACATTACGGTAATCATTCCCAATTCTTCCGAAGACATATACTCTAGTTTAAAGCGAATTTTAGAGCCATATCGTCTCGACGAAGATAATATCAAATCTATCCGTTCTAGACATTGGGACTATTGGTATTTCCCGTCCGAAAACTTGATAGACGAAGAACTAAGATCCGATTACTCCGAAGACGACTCCGAAATTCTAAACAATTCCTGTTACGTCAGAAACTTACCCGAGATTTATTATACGTCCGGGGTGATTCTTCCGAACGGTCCCTGGATCGATCTTCAGGACTTCGGCTGGAGAATGCTTAGGGAACCTTCTTCGCAAAACGGGCGCGCCTGGGGTAAATGGCAAAATAATTTCCATCGGCTTCTTGACCAGCACAAGGAACATATCTGCACACAGGTGATTTGTCACAGTTGAATCCGGAACAAATCTGCGGTCTAAATTTTACGCATTGAACTTCCTTGAGTTTGAGGGAATGAATTTACCTAAGGTGTTAACCCGGATAAATGAATAAGATAATTAGAATATTATTGTTTATTTTTAGACCATTCCTATTTTTTTGCAAGAAGGAAGAGGGGAGCGTTTTGAGGGAAATCTTAGAGGACCATCTGGACGAATTTTTATCCCAAGGAAATCTATTAAAAGAAGCTCATATATCTCTTATCTCTAAATTTAAAGTTAAGGCCGAGGATTACGAAATCGTACATCTCGAACTTGGAAACGACTCCGAAACAAACGCGGAATTCGAACGCTGGAATTACGTGGTTCTTGTTAAAAATCGAGTCGTGATATTCAGGGATTCATCCACAAGAAGACGTGAAATTTTATTCGAGGACCTAACGGGAGACACAATACCCGAAGCGATTCTTTTTACGGATATTGCCGGAAGTCACGCAACCGTATCCAATATAAAGATGATTGACTTCTCATCCGGAAGTCCCGTGATCTTATTCCAAGAGCCTTGGGAATCATTTTCTATGGATCGATATTTTACTTTTTCCAGAGAATTGGCGATCCTAAACGAAGGTTTTCGAATCGAGTCCACAATCGACGTGCCGGCTTGTTTATTCGAATATTTTAATTCTGCAGCGTTTCGAAACCGTTTCGCTCCTTGGTTCAAAGAATCCGTTACTTATTCTTTCCGCGACGGTAAGTTGAATGAAAAACCGAATTCAGTATTTAAAGCCAAGGTTTCAGAACTCGATCGCTTTCTAAATTCTTTCGAGAAACAGTTATCCGAAAAATGTATTTGTATGAAAAACTTATTGCGAAACCGATTAAAACTTTCGTTTCGTCTTATTTTTACGATTCGCTTCAGGAAAGATCGTCCTTTGTGAGCGGGAAATTTCGCTTCGGCTTGACAGAGCGCTTTCGCCTTATCATTTCTCTAGGAAGCGCCGCGTCGTTCGAGCTTGTTACGAATTCAATCTTCAAATGAAAAAGGAGAAAACGTAAAATTATAATGAAAGAAATAATGACGGAGAAGGGAATGTTCGCTCTTTTTCAAGAAGGTGAGATTTATTTGGAAGATCCGAATTCTTTTTTAGAAGCCGCGTACTCGACATCTTCGGAAACGATGATTTTTTCTAAGTCGAATTTTCACGAAAAATTCTACGATTTAAGATCTGGATTTGCCGGAGAAATTTTGCAGAAGATAGCTAATTACAAACTGAGGATGATTATTTTAGGCGACTTTTCAGAGTACAATTCCAAAAGTTTTCAAGATTTTATCTACGAAAGCAATCAAAGCGGAAAAGTAATCTTTGCTTCGGATTTAGAAGAGGCGTTGAAATTGTTAAGATAAACATCTTTTTGCAAATCGAAAACCGTTCGAGTCGTCAGAAGAAACGAACGGTGACGAGGTGAAAATTCCGTCCTTGTGCATGAGAAATTAATTCACATGCACGTCCCGAGTCCGCTTAGTTTAAGTCGTCGATTTTCAAATCGTTAGGCGCAGGTTGGCCCTGGCCGACTTCGACAAGATTCTTTAAACTAAGTAAAAAAGTCGCCCACTTCATACTGCAATGCGCGGTGAACTCGCTTTCATTTTTCCAGTCTTGGTGACGAAAATGAATGATCGTCATCCCTTCTCCATCCGGAGCCTTGCTTCCGTTCAATTTGAAATCGATATGAGAACCGATCCAGTCTTCCGGACCGGAAGTGCATTCCCAGAGAACACGTTGTGGAGCAAGTTCCTTAACCTTCATTTCCATGTCGGCCTTGTGTCCGAAACTGAATCGAATCGTTTCTCCCGTTGCGGAAGTTCCTCCGTAGAACGATCCTTGAACGTCGTTGGTCCACCAGCCCGCAAGACCCGCTTGTGTCGTCAGAGCTTGAATCACTTTCTCGGCTCCGGAACGTATTCCAATTTTGTGATAGATTCCGTTCATATTTTTATCCTTCCTCATTCCTTTATTTTTCTTTCCGGCTTAGCCGATAAAGACGTTAACTCTTCTTGTTAAACCACTCTGCGTAAGCGTCTAGAATATGAGTCCAACCGTAAGTATGTGATTGAATCTCCGCTTCGCTTGTAAGACGTTCGTGAAGCAAGGTCACAAGCGTCTGCGGTTTTTGGATCGAACCGGAAGAACTTTCGACCGTCGTCATAGGAAGCGCGGTAAAAGTGACGGTAACAAGAGTGTCGCGTCCTCCGGTCGCATGGGAACGCCACGTAAAGACCAGCTTAGTCGGCTCTTCGATGATTTGATACTCGCCTTCGTGAGGAAGAGTTTTACCGTTGAGCGACATATCGATTCTAAACTTACCGCCCGGACGCGGATCGATGACGACCGATTCTACTATGGGATCTCCGCTCAGAAACCAGCGCGAAAAATTTTCAGTCTCGAGCCAGGCTCTAAACAATCGGGTTTGGTCGGCGTTAATTTTTTTTTCGACTTTTAATACGGGGTTTGTCATTTTTTAATTCCTCTTCTTGTATAAACGCTTCCAGTCTGTCTAGTTTGTTGGTCCAGAATTCTTGATGATAAGCGAGCCAGGCGAAGGCTTCCGAGACCGCTTTGCTTTGCAGCTCAAGCCTAAAACTTCTTCCGTCCTCCGGCGTTCTTATCTTACGCACCAAACCGGCAGCGTTCAAAACGTCGATATGTTTGGCGACTCCGGCAAACGACATCGAAAATGGTTCCGCTAGCTCCGAAATCGTAAGCGATCGGTCCCGCAAACGTACGAGCATTTTTCTTCTCGAGTGATCGGCCAGCGCGGCGAACACCCGATCGAGCTTCTCTTCCTTTTTCAATAATTCAACCATTTAGTTGAGTAAATAAGATTCGGAGATTTTGTCAAATATTAAACCGTTTAGTTTAATATATTTAAGGCCCCGCTTGGATTTCGGTTTTGGAGTTTTTAGGATTTAAGAATGGGAATTACCGTCTGAGTAGATTCAAAATTCTTATCCCGAACGGGATCCGGAAGAATGGTGAAAATAAAGTCGAACGGCTCGAATCAGCGTGACGCCCGACCTTTTTTTAAAGGATCGAATTCTTATCGTCGCGCGATTGAAATCAATAGTCGGAGAAGAATTTTAGAAAGAATGGATCCCCATCGAAACGTTAGGCGAAAAAAGCACGATCGGAATCGGAATTCTCATGTCACTTTCGGAGAACAAAACCCAAGGACTCTCCGGGTCGTTCCAAATAAAAAAGTAAACCCATCCATTTTTTTTGGAAACGATGTCCAATTCCCGAAACCCAGACGAACATATCTCTACAATCCCGTTCCACAAGGAGTATCTGAATGAACGAATTTACACGGTTGTCCCGCTTTTTATTTTTTGCGGGCAAAGGAAATCACGGAACGATCCGGGACACGGACCCGATCGAATACGAAAATAGGCTCCGCAACTTTTTAATGCGAAAACGTTTTTATTTCCAGGGAGATTTTTGATATGAATGAATTCTTAATATTGATGCGATTGGATCTGATCACAAAAGAAGCTCAGCCTTCGCCGCAACAACTTCAAGTATATATGAAACAGTATCACGATTGGGTGGAGGAAATCGTCGCTCAAAGAAAATTTATCGGAGGCAAAGGACTTTCTACGGAAGGGAAGGTAATCAAACCCAATCAGGTGATCATCGACGGACCCTTCGTTGAGATCAAAGAATCTCTGGCAGGTTTTATTTCGATCTTAGCGGAAGATTTCGAAGACGCGGTCGAGATCGCAAAAAAATGTCCCATCTTAGGCGGAGCAGGGAACAGCGTGGAAGTGAGACAGATCGTTTCGGTTCACGAAAAAGGATAAGAATTTTGACGTTTCCGAAAAATTTCTGCGGAGACGATTTTTAATTATGAAAGTCGACGATCTGATCCCGGATCTTTTTCGGACCGAATATAGAAAGATCATTTCCGTGTTGTGTAAACGTTTCGGTTTTGATCACATCGAAATCGCGGAAGATATTGCGAGCGAGACCTTTCTTACGGCGGCTCAGACCTGGGGTTTGAACGGCCTTCCCGATCATCCGAAGGCTTGGCTTTACGGCGTCGCAAAGAACAAGGCAAAAAATTATTTACATCGAGATTCGATCCTTAGAAACAAAATCCTCCCTGAATTAAAAAAAGATTCCGCGGATTTTTCAGAAAGGGAAATCGATCTTTCGAATCAAAATATCGAAGACAGTCAGCTTCAGATGATGTTCGCAGTTTGTCATCCGTCCATTTCCAAAGAGGCGCAGATCGGACTTTCTCTTCGAATTCTTTGCGGGTTCGGGATCGAGGAGATCGCGGACGCTTTTCTTACAAACAAGGAAACGATCAACAAACGACTCTTTCGAGCGAAAGAAAAACTTAGAAACGAAAACGTCAAGATCGAACTCCCCGATCCAGTCGAAATTGAAGAACGTCTCGATTCCGTCTTGACCACCGTCTATTTATTGTTTAGCGAAGGATTCTATTCCACGAGCCGGAATACGACTCTACATAAGGGACTTTCTCTCGAAGCGATTCGATTGTGTACGATTCTCGCAGAAAACCCGAACACGAACAAACCTCAAGTCAACGCGCTCCTTGCGCTGATGTGTTTTCATATTTCGCGATTCGAAGCGAGGTTAGACGAAACTGGCGAGCCGATCTTATACGGAGAACAAAACACAAATCTCTGGAACTCGGAATGGATCGCCAAAGGAGAATTTTTTCTTCACAGGGCAACGGGCGGGAATCAAGTCTCAAAGTTTCATCTCGAAGCGGGAATCGCCTATTGGCACACGAGAAAAGAGAACACGAAAGAAAAATGGAGGAACGTTCTGAGACTCTACGATCATCTCGTTACGATCGAAACATCTCCCGTAATCCTTCTCAACCGCATCTTTGCGCTTTCCAAAGTCCGCGGAAAAGAGGAAGCGATTCGAGAAGCGGAAAATCTTCGTTTCGAAGACAATCGTTACTTCTTTCTTCTTCTCGGAGAATTGTACACAACGCTTGACGACAAACAATCCGAGCTTCACTTTCAAAAAGCGCTTTCCCTTTCTAAAACTCAAAGCGAGAAGAATTCGATTCGAAAGAAAATAGATCTTCTCCGCGGATAGAATCAAAAATTCAGAGAGTAATTTTAGAATCGTTCCGTCCGCTTCCGCGGCGCGTTTTTCGAATTTGACGTTTTATAAAAGAGCAGATTTCCATCCCTTCGTCAAAAACTTATGGATTGATTTTAAGGAACATTCTTCTTTCTTTGAAACTAGATTTCGATCCCTCTAAGGAACGGTTCCATGTTTAAAGATAAAAAAAATCCGCTATTCGTTTGTATTCTTCTCGGTTTTGGTACGGTTCTCGGTCTTTCCGGGATCGACTTAGTTCTTCCGAGTATTCCCAAACTTCCCGAAATTTTGGGAGGAGATCAAACAAGTTCTCAATTCGTGATCGCGTCCTTTGTCGCCGGAACCGCGTTCGGGATGCTTCTTTTCGGAAACGTTTCCTCTCGGATCGGCGCTTCTTCTCTTCTCTTTTTTTCTCTCTCCGGATATTCTCTGACTTCCTTTTTATGCACTCTGTCGCCTAACCTAGATTTGCTGATTGTCTTCCGATTTTTTCAAGGTTTATCCTCTTCCGCGGCGGCGGTTCTTGCTCCTGGAATTATCAAAGACCTCTTCGACGAAAAGGGCGCGGCCAAAGCCTTAGGGATTTTGGGAAGCGTCGAGTCTTTGATACCGGCGCTCGCTCCCATTCTCGGAGTGTGGTTTCTGAGCATCGGTAACTGGAAATATTCATTTTTTGTAACATCTTTTCTTTCCTTTATACTCGCCCTGGTCTTTTTTTCGATCCGATTCCGCGGAGACGCGCCGCCTCCTTCCGGTTCGAAACCCGGATCGTATAGGATTCTTCTTTTGTCTCCAGTCTTTCAACGATATTCCCTAAGCCAGGCGCTCAACTTAGGAGGTCTTCTCGTTTTTGTGTTCGGGGCGCCGGTCGTGATCGTTAAGACGATGAATTCGGATATCCATCAGTTCGCACGGATGCAGACGATCGGAGTCGTATTCTTTATCATAGGCGCGGTTCTTTCTTCTTCCTATTTGAATCGGAAAATAAATTCGGAACATCTCGTTTCGATCGGAACGGGACTTTGTCTTTTGTCTTCCGTCTTAATGATCGTCTTCTCTCTCCTCGGACAGAATCATCCGCTCACCATTCTTCTTATTTTTCCTATTATGAATTTCGGATTGGGGCTTCGAGGTCCGAACGGTTTTCTCAAGGGGATCATAGCGGCTAACGGAGACGACAACAGAGGATCTTCCCTGATTCTTCTTTCCATAATTTCAGTGTCCGCGGGCGGGACTGCGATCGTCGCTCCATTTTTAAATCACGGTCTTCTCGCGTTGAGTTTGTTCGTTGGAATTCTTCATACGATCGCTTGTTTAGTTTTGATCTTTCTCCCTTCTTTACCTTCCGATTCGAATTGAAGAATGCGTTATAATGAGCTTGGGAGTAAAAGAGGAAAAGGATTGACGCGTTCGAGTCGGAACCGAACCCTTTGAAAGAAAAGTCCTATTCCGAATATGATACAAGAACTGCAACTTCGAGTTGCTCCCGAAGTTGCGGGGCAGGAAGAAGAACTTCGAACGTTTATTTCTAAAACTCTCAAAATAGATTCTAAAGAAATCCGTCATATCGAAATCGTGAATCGTTCGATCGACGCGAGACAAAAAACGATCTACTTCAATCTAAAGGTTTTGGTTTTCATTCACGAAGACTTCGTGGAAAAGCCCATTCTTCTTCCGGATTATCCTAACGTTTCGAACGCGGAAGAAGTCATCGTCGTGGGCGCCGGTCCCGCAGGACTCTTCGCTTGTCTTCAATTGATTCTTTCCGGTAAAAAACCGATTCTTCTGGAAAGAGGAAAGGACGTAAAAAATCGTCCCCTCGATCTAAAAGAGATCAACATTCATCACAACGTGAACGAAGATTCCAATTATTGTTTCGGAGAAGGCGGAGCGGGAACGTATTCGGACGGCAAACTCTACACAAGATCGAAAAAAAGAGGAAACGTTCGCGAAATTTTAGAACTCCTCGTCGGCTTCGGCGCGAGCAGGGATATTTTGATCGAAGCGCATCCGCACATAGGAACGAACAAACTTCCGAAAATAGTAAAAAACATCCGCGAAAAGATAATCGAACGCGGCGGAGAGGTTCATTTTAATCAAAGGGTTGTGGATCTTTTATTAAACGGAAATCGGATCGTCGGAGTTGAAACCAAAAACGGCGATAAAATATATGCAAAAAAAGTAATTCTTGCCACCGGCCATTCCGCAAGGGACGTCTTCGAATTGTTAAACCAAAAACAAATCGAAATCGAACTCAAACTTCTCGCGGTCGGAGTCAGGGTCGAACATCAACAATCGTTGATCGATTCGATTCAGTACAGCTGTGAGACGCGCGGCCCATTTCTTCCGCCTTCTCCTTACAGCATCGTGAAACAAGTGAACGGAAGGGGAGTCTATTCCTTTTGTATGTGCCCCGGCGGGGTCGTCGCGGCTTGCGCAACCAAACCGGAAGAAATCGTAACGAACGGATGGTCGTCTTCCAAAAGGGCACGGCCTTCCGCGAACTCCGGAATCGTAGTAGAATTAAGACGTGAAGATTTCAAACCTTTCGCCGAATTCGGCGCGTTAGCCGCCATGGAATTCCAAAAATCGATCGAACACAACGCCTGGATCGCCGGAGGAAAAAGACAAACCGCACCAGCACAAAAACTCGGAGACTTTGTAAATGGGAAACTTTCCGTCGATCTTCCGAAAACCTCCTACACTCCCGGAATCAAATCCGTGGAATTAAAAAACGTACTTCCCGATTTTATCTATCGATCCCTGCAACTCGCGTTCAAAGAATTCGACAAATCGATGCGGGGTTATCTTACGAACGAAGCCGTCGTACACGCGCCTGAAACGCGTACTTCCTCTCCGGTAAGCATTCCTCGGAATCCGGAAACATTGGAACACGTAAGAATTCAGGGATTGTATCCTTGCGGAGAAGGAGCTGGTTATGCGGGTGGAATCGTGTCCGCGGCAATGGACGGAATCCGGTGCGCCCTTGCTTGCGCATAATTGAAGTTAGGTGAAAATGCCGATTGCTTTGATAATTATTCGCGCGTAAAGTTCATTAAAATGTACTCGTCAATTCGCGTTATCTACAACCCCAACGCACAGGAAGAGTTTAAATACACGGTCATTCCTTCCTCGGCGAAGCTAAAAGCCGCGATCGACGCGATTCGGAATTTGCGCAGTTGCGATCAGCTCACCGAATACGCTATTTTGCGTCACGGATACGGAAATACGGACTCCATGTCCGGAGTCGTTTATCCGACCGATTTAGACGAATTCGACAGACTAACGGAATACATCCCCGAACACAATGTAAAGGTATATGCTTGGTATGGCGAATCTACAGGACCTGATTACGTAATTCCGGAAAACCAATATCTCTCACTGCTTCGCGAGTATTTGCTGCTTCACCGAGAACACGATCATGCGATCCGAATTGAATCTCTTTTGCGACAAACGGAACATTGAACGGTACGATACGGCGACTAACGGCATCTCCTCGTTACTTTCGAAATTTCTAATGCACCTCTAACTTGACTTTCGCTTGTCGCTTCGATTGGCAAAGGGCTTACAAAAACTCGCCGAGCCGCGCGGCAACCTCCTTCGCACATTTACGCGTTCCAAAATCGAAAAGCCCACAATCCTAAGACTTGGAACAACCGATTTATGTTTAGGTTTATCTCTTATAAACCTGGGGAATGACTTTAAATTCAATACACTCGTTGCCTCGCCAAGATTCCCCAGGCGCGATTCCGTTTTTGTTGTAGTAGGTGGATGGAATATCAGAGACGACTGGAAAAAAGGATGGAATTTTGTTTCTTCTGTCATTCTAAGATTCATTTATGGAGAAAAAGATCTTCCGGAGATTCCTTAGAATGAAATTCAATTTCGCATTTTATCCGTTTTTATTCGCATCGATTGCAGCCGTCGGAAACGCGTTCTTTGCTTACGGTCAAAAAAAATCGACCGCGGTCTCGGCGCCGTTTATTTTTCTCGTTCCAACGCTTCTCGTTTGTATCGGACTCTTGATCTTTTCGCTTTTCTTTTACAAACCGGAAACTTTAAAAGAATATCTTTCGCAAAACTGGACTTATTTTTTGATCAGCGGCATCGGATTGTATTTTACGTTTTTAGGATTTTATCTTCTTTATAGCCGGTTCGGCGCGTCGTATTATATCTTATACGCCGTACTTTCGATTCTGACAACGTCCATTTTTGTAGGAGTCGTCGTCTTTTCGGAAAAAATCAATCTCTTTCACTGCCTTTCCATTCTTTCCGCGTTAGTTTCCATTGTTCTTTTCAACTTCGGACAGAACGCGGCGAAATGATTTTTAGAGAAAGGCAAAAGGCCGTTCAGTAGAACGGCTCGTATCATGCTCGAAAATCGATTTTGGAACTTCGTAAATTTTCCGTATCCGAAACATTCTAAAATCCATTTATTATAAATTCATAAACTGTTTGTTGAGCGTTTCCAGGTCCTTAATCAGATCCAGAGGTTTGGGCTGAATCGTTTTCGCCAGTTTCATCCCGTCGTCGATTAGATCCAAAATCAACTTCTTCTCCGCGATGGCCCTTGCGTTCGGCATAGACTTTCTTTCGTTTTTGTAGATAGAAGCTTTTTCATCTATGATAGAAACGATCTTGTTCAACGCGTGAATTTTCGCCTGTTCTTCTCCCATGAAAATTCCTCCTCTTTTTTGAGAAAGGATAGGGAAGGGGAAAGAATAGGAAAGCTTATTTTTACTTCCGCTTTCTTACGAACTCCGTCAGACGGTTCCTCTCCGCCCAAAGCAGCAGAAGACAAAAGAACGCGCTAGTCAACGCGAGAAAGAATAAGAATCCTCCGTCGTTCTCTTGTTCGATTCCGATCACGAAAAGATGGGAAAGAATCGCGCCCGACATGAGTCCCACGCCGAGCAAGGCGCCGGACCATCCAAAACCGGGAACAAAAAGCAAAACGGAAGCGAACAATTCCAAAACTCCAGTTCCGATTCTTCCCCAAGGTTCCGCGTTCAACTTCGAAAAGATCGCCACGGATTCCGGCGCGCCGGTAAACTTGAAAAATAGGGTCTGCAAAAAGATCAAAGCTACAAGAATTCGCAAACAGATTAGAATTAGATTTTTTTTTGAAAGATCAAATGCTGACAAGAAAATACTCCTTGGACTCTTCCGTGTTCTTCGCTTTTGATCCGAAAGAGTTACACGGTCCCGTGATTTTATAAGAATAGAAAAATAAAAAAGCCCGCCATCCGTCCTCCGGATTCAAGCGGGCTATCCAATCGAAACACTTTGCTCTTTTTTAAAAAGACAGGCGATTGTCAAAAAGAGTAAGGTCCGCGTTTATTTGTACATTTCTTCGATTTCTTTTTTGTACTTATCGGCCACAACGTTTCGTTTTATTTTCATAGTCTGCGTGAGTTCGTCTCCGGGTTCGAACTTCTTGTCAAGAATTCGAAAACTCGATACTTTTTCGAAATTCTTAAATCCGTTTTCGTTCGATATCAGCGATTTGATCTCGTTCTTAAAAAGACTGAGGACGTCCTGATCTCCGTTTAAATTCTTCACTTCGCTTAACATTTTTGAGCGAAGTTCCTTCAGATATTTTTCCAGAGCTTCCTCGTTGGGAACTATCAACGCGCCTAACGTTTTCTGATCGTGTCCCACGACCATCGCCTGATGAATGAACTGACTTCGAACTAGGGCGAATTCGATCGGCTCCGGTTCCAAATTTTCTCCGCCCAAAAGTACGATCGTGTCCTTGGCTCTTCCCGAATATTTTAATTCTCCGGAGGTGGTCCAAGACAAAAGATCTCCCGAATTCAGCCATCCGTCCGAACTCAGAATTTCGTTCGTTTTTTCGGGTTCTTTGTAGTAACCTTTCATAACGTGGTCGCCTTTGTGCCAAGCGATTCCTTTGACTCCGGGTTTTGTGATCTCCTTTCCCTTTTCATCCATCAACTTGATCTGAACTCCGGGAATACAACGCCCCAAAGTTCCCACCGAAATCTCGCCGAAAATTCTTCTCGTTGAAATTCCGGACAATTCAGTCATCCCGTAACCTTCCAAAATCGGGATTCCGATCGCGTTAAAAAAGAGATCGATATATTGAGGAAGCGCCCCGGCTCCGGAAAGTGCGAATCTCAATTCTCCGCCCAATCCGTTTTTAATTTTGTTGAACGCGAGTTGTGCGATTTGATTCGGAAGCCAGAGAAGAAGTACCATCCAGATGGAAATAAATTTTTGCCAGAGGGAGGCAAAGGTGGATTGTTCGGTGAGATGGAATTCCAATCCCTGCAATCTGGAAATGTGTTTATAATATGTGACCGCGATTTCTTTGAAAAGTCCGAATAACGCCTGTTGTGCGGGAGAGGAGGATCGGACTTTGTCGTGAATCTTATTGTAAAGACTTTCCCAAACTCTCGGAACCGAGAGAAGAAGTGTGGGTTTAATCTCCGCGAGATCCTGACTGAGGGTCGAGATCGACGTAAATGCCTCGGCTCCGCCTGCGCGTATACAAACGGTTTCCACAAGTCTTTCTGCGATATGCCAAGGAGGAAGATAGGCCATACTTCGATCGGTGGGATAAATTTTCAGATCCGTTCCTTCCAAAGCGCTATCAACGTTAAAAACGATATTCTTATGCGTAAGCATCACACCTTTCGGTTTACCCGTGGTTCCGGAAGTGTAGACGATCGTCGCGAGATCGGATTCTTTGATTGCGGATCCTCTTTTGTGAAACTCGTCTTTTCCCTTAGATTGAATCCATTCCTTTCCTTTTTGAATCAAGTCGCTTAACAAAATCACTTCGAACGGACTCGTGTCGGCGATCCCGCCTTTTCTGTCGAAGAGAATGATTTTTTTCAGATGAGGAAACGATTCCTTTTGATTGAGAATCTTTTTCAGAGCTGTTTCATTTTCTAAAAACGCGATCGAACATTCCGCGTGATTGAGAATATAACGAAGATCTTCTTCGGTGGAATCGGTTCCGCGAGGAACGTCGACACAGCCTATGTTTGTGATTCCCATGCTGCACCAAATCCAGCGAGCTCCGGAATCCGCGATCAATCCGATCGGAGTTCCCGGTTCGAGACCCAGAGATATCAAACCGGAACCGATCTGTTCGACGGTTTCAAAAAGATTCTTAAAAGTATTGGGTTGGTAATTTTTACCGTCGGGCTTGTAGTATTGCGCCGTCGAATCCGCGAATTTTTCCGCAGAGGCTTTCATAACATTGTATAAAGTTTTGGATGGAATAGGGGGAATCTGACTGGTTTTCATAGCAGGGGAGAATTGTAAGAGATCCTACCTTTCAGTCGAGAAAAAATTTGATCGACAAACAATTTCTTCTTCTATGGGCTCAAAACTACTGAATTATAAATAACATTCGATATAAATTGACCACAGAAGACTTCTTTTTGTAAGAGCTCCTACGCAAAGAGACTTCGTTCCCGACTGAAATTCTTATCACCTCGAACCAAAACTTCGACTCAGTGTTGAATGTGATTTCTTCCGGATTCTTTGGCGTCGTAGAGATTCTTGTCGGCGATCGCGATTAAATCTTGAAGAGATCGAATCGTAGATTCGCTGTTACAGGAAATTCCGATGGAAACTGTAAGTTTAGAAAATTGGCTTTTGAGATGAACGATATTCAGGGCTTCCACTTTTTCAAGAATGTTCAAGGCCACGACGACCGCGCCTTCGATCGGAGTATCGGGCAAGATCACGGCAAATTCTTCCCCGCCGTATCGAGTCACCATATCGTTCGCCCTCCGAAGACTCGCGCGAATTTCTCTCGCAACCGCAATCAAAGCTCTGTCTCCTTCCACGTGCCCGTATGTATCGTTGTATTGTTTGAAAAAATCCACGTCGATCATAAGCAAAGAAAGGGGAGAATGATGTCTGGAAGATCTGCTCCACGCCGATCGAATCTGTTCGTCAAAGTATCTTCTGTTGAAAATTCGGGTGAGAGGATCCAGATAAGAAAGTTCCTCCAGCTTTCCGGCGTATTCCTCGATTTCTTCTTTTTCTCTTCGAATCGTACGGATTCTTTCGGACAATGCAAGAGATAAGAATAGAACGCTGAGTATGATACCGGTTTGTAAGAATGGAATCGCAGGTCCTTCTTTTAAGAAAAGTCCGAAACGACTGAGAGCAAAGATGATTCCCCCTGAAAGAGTGAAAAACCAAGCCGTTAAAAATATGATCGCCTTTCTGTCCCCTCTCAACGCCTTAAAAAAAGAGATTAAAAAAATCACTGTCATCTGAAGCAGAGGAAACAAAGAAGTAAACGGTATCAGATAACGTCCTGGAAGAAGCGGAATCAAAAATCCCAAAACGAGCGCCGTCCAAAGCGATATCCTCAGAAATAAGTTGAGAATCGAAGAATTCTTTTTGGTTTCCAGATACGAGGAAAGAAAAAGAGCCATAAAAACCATCATCAAGACGATCGATTCCAGATGAAGCTGGTTGATAAAGATAGGCTGGTTTTGAAAAAACCATTCGAACGCGTAACCGGGAAGAATAATCTGATACAAAAGAACGGAAAGTATTAGAAATGAATAATATAATAAATATTTTTCCCTAAGTCCTAAAAAAAGAAATAGATTAAAGAACGCCATCACAGCGAGCGCTCCGAAAAAAGCCGCATCCTTCGCGAGATCGTATTTTGTTTCCCGGATTCTCGCCTTATTCTCGTACAAAGTCATCGAAAGACTGATCGCTCCTTCCGTCAAAACCCGAACTACGATCCTCATTTTTCCTTTTCTTTCAACCGGAACCGGAAACAAAAACAAACGGTTTTCGATCGGTCTCGACAAAAACGGTAGCGTGTCCCCCGTGTTAAATTCTCCTTTCGCGCCCGCCGAACTTTGATAATACAAATCGATTTGATCCAAATGAGGATAATGAAAAGCAAGAGTGAATTCTTTTGAAACGGCTTCCATCGTTTCAATCTCGAAAACGAGCCAATACGGAACCGGATCATAACCGAAACCGAGAGTAGAATTTTTTACTTCTTGAACCGGAATCTTCTGAAGTTCCAAGAAAAAATTCTCGGGACGATAAACGTAATTCGGATCCCTTACGTAGTATACGGATTTGAGAAGGGATTCCTTATTCGAAAAATCGGATCGAATCACCAACGCGGGTTCGATTCCAAAAAGCGATTGGGAGAAGAATAAAAATCCGCAGAGAATGAGTCGGAGTCTTACGTTGAAAAGATGTTTCGAGTAGAACTTTAAATTTGCGACCGTTTTGTTTCGGATTTTTAGAATTGGATCTTTCATAGAAATGATTAGATGTGATAGACGATAGAATCCGCAAATTCACTCAAAAAACTTTCCGCCGCCCCAAGGCGCAAAACGGGCATTTTGCGGCGGCCTTTTCCGTTTCGATATTACCCTAAAATCGGAGTAAGGCGAGAAAAAGAATGCAAGGAGTGGTTACGAATTCCATAGTAAGTCAATATTTTTTTTCTTCGATGATAAAATTCCCGTTTGTCGATCGCATTTTTATAAGGTCCCGTCCCTGAACAAAGGACAGAACCTTGCAGCTTGATCTTTCTGACAAAGGAAAAAAAATTTTGGGGCACGCCGTCGATCGAATCCGCGTTGGAAATCGAGAAGTTTCGTTTTCCGAAAGCCGGATAAATTAGAATTCCGATTTACCAACTCCGAAATTTCATTATACTCGAAGATTATTTCGTGACTGGAAGCTCGGGTGTTTTACAGAATGGCGGGGAACATACTCACAAAAAGGATAACGCGCAGTGGATAAAGATCCGATCAATCCGAACGAACCCAAGAAAAATTCCGTCCTTCAAAAAGCCAAACGATGGTTCGGATTTATTCTCGAATTCACTCATATCCTTTACTTAGGTATCAGAGCCAAGTTGGCGCTTTTTACCGGCGCCTTAATCGCGCTTACCGTCTTTATTCTCTCCACGATCGACGTAAACCAGCAGACCGAAATTCTTACTCAAAGTTACGAAAAGGAAGCTGCGATTTCGAGACACTACATTTCAGGTCTCGTTTTGGAATTGGAAAATATTTCCAGCAGTTTGATTCGTGTGGAATCCTTTCGGGAAAGGGTCAAAAGACAAAGTCAGGCTCTCAAAAAGTATAGAACGAAGGTCGTGACTCAAGAAGAAAAACAAGTCAGTCTTTTCGGATTTAAAACGAAACTTTTCGGAGTGCTTGGAAAAGAGAAAAAGTCCTCGATCAAAGACACTTATTATTCCGTCTATCTTTCCAAAGACGACATCGCGGAACTCGAAAAGAATACGAAGTATCTTCTCAAAGATCCGAACGGTCTCGGAATTTCCGACGCGATGTATTCAAAACTTCTAAACATGGCGCAGCAAGTAGCCGTACTGGAAGCGGATCTCAACGAACAAAAACAAAAGTGGGACGAGATCGGCGGAAAGGAAAGCGGGATGGAAAAGGATAGATTACCCATCGAACAAAAGATGGAACTCCTCAAAACCGGAATCGAAAAGGCAAGAAACCAACTCGATCATTCGATTCTGGAACTCGCGCTTCCGAAACAACATAGAAAGATCGAAGAGCTCGGACTCAACATGTCCCAGTATAGAATTCAGACGTTCCCCGTTCTTTCCAATCAGTGGAAGGAGAATCTTACTCCTTCTTTTGATACGAGAATTTTTAAACCGGACGGACCGATCAACGGTAACGAAATTTTACCGATAGTGAACGCGAATTTGAAGGACTCGATCGCTCGTGTTCTTTCCTTGGATTTTAATTTTGCAACGAACGAGAACGCATACACGGTCGGAAAAATGGAATTACAAACTTTGTATTCCCCGATCTTTAGAAATCAGAGTTCCACCGAAAGAGCGAATAAAATCAGAAACAAACTTCCGGACTTCGCGAAACGTTATCTGCAACAGGACGCGAACATCGCCAAAAGGGTCGCGGAACTCGTAGGACCTTTGAAAAAAAGGATTTCCGAACTCAAAGAAAAAAAACCTCCGGTTCCTCCGTTTAAAGACAAAAGTTTTAACGATCTCTATTCTAAATATTCAAAACTGATTCTGGAAAGGGACGCGGAGTTTGAAAAATTCAGAAACGAATTTTCGGAAGACAAGAAGAATCAAGAAGCGCTCGCTCAGAAAATAAAACCCGGCAAAACCAAACAAAACAAGGACAAAGTTTTCTTTCCAATCCAGAGCGAGGCGGACCTCTTGATAGACGCGTTAGGCGAAATCAGGAACGCGGGATTGGAGGATCTGATCGTTTTAAGATTCAGCCAGAACTCGGGATCGTATCTGGATTATCTGAGAGATCCGAAAGTGCAGAATCTCTCAAAGGAAAGATGGGCGGCGATCCGAGATTGGATTTATTCCGGCAAGAGCGAAACCCCGACGCCTCAATTGAAAAAACTGATCTCCGACGGAATCGTCGCTAACTCCAGAGGGGAAGCGGAGGAAATTTTGTGGAGCTTGGATTCAAAACCTCTTCTTTCCGAAACTTCCGAAGAAGTAAGTTCCAATCTTCTTTCCGCAAACCTTTCCGGGATTTCAAGAACTCTCGTCGATAGAACCGAAGGTTTGGAGATGATCCGTAAAAACAGAAATTCCGCTATCGCAACGGCTGCGCTGATCTGTGCGATCGCGATTCTTCTTGCGATTTTAATTTCCGGTTTTGTAGTTCAGAAAATCAAACGAATCATCTTTCACGCACAGGAAGTCGGACACGGAAATCTGGAAGTCCACTTTGAACAAGGCGGTCAAGACGAGTTGGGAACTCTTACCGTGGCGCTTAACTCGATGGTTTCCGGTCTGAGAGAACGTGAAAAGATTAAGAATATTTTGGGAACTATGATCGACCCGGTGGTCGTCAGCGAAGCGATGGTGGATCTCGCCGCGCTAAAACGGGGAAGTGAAAAAAGAATCACGGCTTTTTTTTCGGACGTCGCAGGTTTTTCTAATATTAGCGAAAAGTTAACTTCTGTCGAATTAGCGTCTTTGTTAAACGAATATCTTTCCGCGATGACGATCGTCCTCAAAAAACACGAAGGCGTTTTGGACAAATACATAGGGGACGCGATCGTGGGAATTTTCAACGCGCCCGTGGAAGTGGAGAACCATTGTCTCAAAGCCGCAAGGGCTTCCGTCGAGATGGTGGAAAGACTCGACGTTTTGCGCGAAGAGTGGAAGGCGAGAAAGGCCTATATTCAGGAAGCTCAGGAAATGACCTTTCGAATCGGACTCAACACAGGACTCGCAAAAGTCGGCTTTATGGGAACGGATTCCATCTCCGCTTATACGATGATGGGCGATACCGTAAATCTTGCCGCGAGACTCGAGGCCGCGGGGAAAGACTACGGAGTCAATATCCTAATCGGAGAATCGGTGCAACACGAAATCAAGGACGAATTCTTCACTAGACTTTTGGACGTAGTTCGGGTCAAAGGAAAGAACGAACCGGTCAGACTCTACGAACTCGTGGGAAGACACGATAAAGTTTCTGAAAGAATCGAAGCCTCGGCTTTGGAATTCGCAAAAGGATTCGAAGCCTATCTGAATCGGGAATGGTCTTTGGCCCAGGAATTTTTAGAAAGTTCCCAGATTACCAGAGGTTCAAAAGATAAGGCAGCCCAAAATCTGATCGAACGTTGCGAAGAATACAAACTCAATCCTCCGGAAAAAACTTGGGACGGGGTTTATACGAGAACTCACAAATGAAAACAAACGTCGGCGGCCAGAAAAAAAAGGCCGCTGAAGAATATCCAAAAAATGGAATATTCTTTTTTGATTCTGAGAAAAACAAAACTCAAAACGGTCCATAACAAAGGCAGCCAACTCACGAGAACCAAAGGGTTTTGAGTTTGAAAAAAACCCGTTTTTTCCGGAAGTAGAATCGACTTCGCAAAATAGATTCCTAGATAAAGAATCACGGCGCAAACGCAGGCCGTAACGTAACTCAACGAGTATTTCAAAAGAGCCGACTCTTTCGTTTTTTCCACAATGCCGGCGCCTCCCAGTATAAAAATAAAAGAAGGCAAAAACGTATAATACGCCGTCAAAAATAAACCGAAGAGACCGGCCGTTACGCTGCCATAACGATTGGCGCCCGCTAAAAAACCGATGAACGTCAAAACCATTACGAGAGGACCGGGAGTACTTTCTCCGAAGGAAAGTCCGTCTAACATCTCTTTGTTGGAAATCCAAGCGACCTTGTTTACGGCGAAGTCGGCAACCGTGGGAAGAATCGCGTAAGCTCCTCCGAAGGTGAGAAGCGCGGTCTTCGTAAAAAACAAAATCAATTCCTCCCAAAATCGGAACTCCGATCTAAGCAAAAGCAGAATCGCGAGGATCGGCAAAATCCAAAGGATCAAACCGAAACTTCCCACCTTGCCGATTTGTTTTAGAATCTCGGAAGTCTGTTCTCTTCTTTGATCCAACTTCGATTGAAGATCCACGATTCCGGATTTCGAACCCGAGACTGCGATCTCCGGAGAAAGTTCGGAATTCTTTTTAGAAACAAAAAACGAAAACACGCCGAACGCCAAAGAGGACAAAAGAAGATATGGATAAGGAATCGAAAAAAATAACGTTCCCAAGACCGTAAACAAGAAACAAAGTTTTTGTCCGTTCGACTTTAGACTTTTTAAAACCAAATTCGAAAACGAGATAAGGATGATCGCAAGCACCGCCGGCTTTACTCCGTTCAAGAAGGAGATCACATAGTAAACTTGTCCATAATAAATATAGAATATACTAATTCCGCAAAAGATAAACAAGGAGGGGAGGATAAAAAACAGACCCGCTAAAATTCCTCCGCGGATTCCATGGAGCATCCATCCCAAATAGGTCGCGAGTTGTTGCGCCTCGGGTCCGGGAAGAAGCATACAATAATTCAATGCGTGGGAGAATTTTTCTTCTGAGATCCATTTTTTCTCCTCCACCAGCGTTTTGTGCATTAGGCTGATCTGGCCCGCGGGACCGCCGAAACTCAGCCAACCCAACTGAAACCAAAAACGAAACGTTTCTTTCCAAGACGGATTCAAGGTAAAATCTTTCCAATTCTAAAAAAAAGAGGCCATTCAACCGTTTTCGTCTGTACGTTTCCCCATGCGGATCTCAGATCGGATTCGACGACGAGCACAGGATCATTTTCATTTTTTTGAATGTATTTTTGAACGCTGGACCAGGTTCTCAAATAACCTAACACTTGTTCTACGGTCCATTCTTCTTTCATGCTGAACGAAGGAGGAGAGATTTCTTCGAAAGGAAAGGGGATCGTTTTATATTCTTCCTCCACGTATTTTCTTTCGGGAGGCCAATAGGGCCCTACTATTTCTTCGTAAAGTCGATCGACCAGAAAATCCACTTCCGGAGAAATCCGATGCATCTTGTATCCCCAGAGCGCGAGAATTCCGTTTTTCTTGCAGACTCGTCGAGCTTCCTTAAAAAACGGCTCGACGTCGAACCAATGGAACGCTTGTGCGACCGTGATCAAATCTACTTCATGATTTCCTAATGTAGATTCTTCCGCTTTGCATACTCGATATTCCACGCGAGGATGAGATTCCGCGTTTGAGATTTGATTTGCGCTCGGATCGGTCGCAATCACCTTTTCAAAATATTCTGCGAGAGAAATCGCAGCTTGTCCGTTTCCGGTTCCGCAATCCCAGACAACGTTTCCTGCGGGGACGAGACCTTTCAAATAAGAGAACAGTTCTCTCGGATAACGGGGTCTGAATTCGGAATAAGAAGAAGAATGAGAGGAAAAATGATCTCTGAAACCCATAGTCTCAAGATTTCAGAGATCGTCGGCAGGCTCAAGCGGGTTTTAGAACGCTCCGTCCGGATGTTTTTTGAATTCTTTTTGATTGATAAAAAGATATTGATATTGAATCTGCTTTCCCTCTTTGGTCTTCGCTTGAATCATCAAGGGAAGAAACGTGGATTTTCTTGCAAAGTCCGGAATTCTTATCGTATAGTCCGGCGACTTGCTTTGAGCGATCACGTCCTTACTTTTAATCTTAATACTCACCGATTCCGGTTGCACACCTTCGAGATGAATCTTAAATTCTTGACCGGTTTTAACCCAAGAACCGTCGGCGATCGATAGAGAAATCTTCGGAGGAGGGGCCATCGTAAGAATCGCGTTGAACGCGGATTGAGATTGTCCCCAAGGAACCAAGGAACGATGCACGTTATAAACCGGGGTTCCAGGAACGTTCTTTCCCGGATTGACCGTGAAGGCCATTCTATAACCGATCTCCTTTGCTTCTTCGATGACGCGAGGATCAAAAAGACCGAATGGGTAAGCGAGATCCACTACCTTTCGACCGGTTTTGGCTTCTAGGATTTGTTTGGATTCCAAGAGCTGCTTGCGAATCAATGCTCGGCTCATCGTAGGAAGTTTCGGATGATACAAGGTATGGGAACCCAGATCCAAAACCCCGCTGTCGAGCGCCGTCTTGAGTTGATCCCAGGTCATGTAGTACTTCTTACCGGAAGAAATGATCGTAGGGTAGATAAAGATCGAAGCCACAAAGCCGTATTTCTTCAAAAGAGGTACTAACTGTTCCAGATGCGTTTTGGAACCGTCGTCGAAGGTAAGAAGAATCGGTTTTTCCGGAAAGTCGGCCGGCTTTTTACCGGAAAGATACGCGTAGAATTGGTCCAAACGAATCGGTTTATAACCTGCGGATTTGAGAAATTTAAACTGTTCCTCGAGAAGATTGGGATGAAGATTGTATCCGCCCATCGGACCGCCTTCCGGCGCTAAGTGATGATAACAAAGAACTGGAACTCCGCCCCCGGAAGTAGAATCGATTCCTTGCGTGGAATAACTCGGACTAGAAGGAGTGTCGTCCTTGACCGTAGGAAGTGCATCTTCATATTTCTTCTTTTTTGTTTTAGAGGATTCCGAATTCTTCGTTTCTTTTTTATCTTGGATCTTAGAATTTCTGGATTTCCTGCGAAGAGTTTTCTCTTCCGTTTTCGAAGTTCCCGCGTTTACATCCGCGGCTTCCGACTTTTCTTTCGGAGTCTTTTTAGAAACGATTTCTGGAGAATCTTCGGAAGACGATGCGCGTTCTGCGTTGGAACGTTCCGATTCCGGTTTTTGAGAAGAAGGGGCGATCTTTCTTTTTTTCGGTGGATTGAGAAAATCGTCTACGGGAGAAGCCGTCAAAATCGCCGGGATCAAAAGGGAAAGAATCCCTAGGATAGAAAGAGAGGTTTTTACTTTTTTGGAAATAAATTGTTTTGTTTGCATTCCGGAATCCGGGAAAAGAGTCTTCGGTTAGTCTTTTAAAGCCTCTTTCCCCGGCAAGCGATTCCCGGATTGTTTTAATTGCAGAATTTGTCGAATGATTTCGACGCTTCTCGATGTCCTAAGTCTTCGGCCCGTTTCCAATCCTCGCATGCATTCTTCTTTTCTTTGACCGCCCAGTTCGCGACCGCGCGGTTATTGAAGGCATTGGAATAATCCGGTTTCAGACGGATTGCCGAAGTAAAATCCTCGATCGCGCCTCGATAATCGGAAATTTCGATTTTTGCAAAACCCCGATTGTTAAAGGCGATCCAGTAATCCTGTTTTTTTTCGATCGCTTGGTTATAATCCGCAATCGCTCCTTCTTCGTTTCCGGACTTACTCTTGGCAAGTCCACGGTTGTTCAAAGAAGAAGGGCTGTCGGGATTTGCATCCAAATCTCTCGAATAGAACTCGATCGCTGAAGGAAAATCTCCGTTTTTAAACTTGGAATTCCCTTCCTGAAAAGGATTAGGATTCGATTCTCGAAAGGAAACCCGTTCTTCCGTTTTCTCTTGTTCGGAAGAACAAGAAGAAACCAAAAAGAAGGTTAGGCAAAACAGCGATTTCGATAAGAGTTTTGATCGAGAAGCGAAAGGATTCATGCAAATAAGTCTCCGAAAGAAGCTTATTTCCCTTCCTTCTCCCGAATCAATCTCTTTAAGACGGATTCACTGTGCGCGCAGAGTTTCAAAATTCCCGCTTTGACAGGCTTTTGTTTGTCTAATTCCAAGAGTTGACTTGCAAAGCGAAACTTGCGACGGATATGATTCACCGCGGGGATGGAAGTCTTGAAACTTCTCGCCAACTCATGATCGGTCATACCTTTCAAGTTGAGATCGAAGAACTTCGCAAGCTTATCCTTATCCCAAACGATCTTCTGATCCGTTCGGTAATAATTGTGTTGTTCCAGTCGTTTGCTGTTGCGTTCATAAGAACCTTGGTTTCTCTTCTTTCTCCAGAAGGGATGTCGGTTCCTCGCATACTTGATGTCATCTATCGTATATCCGGTGGACGTTAGCCATTCCGAAGTGATACTAGATTTTTTTGGACCGGTAAGCTTTGACTTAATCGATAACTCGATGTACTGCTCCGGTGTTGATGCTGAAAGTAGTTTCCGTTTTTCTTTTTCGTAGATTTCCATATCTTTTTACGCTCGTTTAATCATAATCTGAAGAGTTGGTGCTCTTCAAACTCAGGGACTATTCTTATCACAATATGTTTAACTTGAAAACATTTTTCCGAAAGAAGAGAGAAAATCTCGAATGCATTTGTTAGAAAAGAAATACATCCGATGTAATCCGAGACTTACCAGCGAAAGTTACCTTCCTTTGTGAAACCAAAACCGATTGCGTCGGTTGAAACACCCGGACATACAACTGACGCTTTGCCGGAAAGACGAAAGGAAGAACTTCTTTTCGTTACCGCATTTGCGATCGAGTTGGAAACTGACTTAAGAGGAAAACTAGTCCGGATCGTAAGAATCGATTCTTTACCGTTATTCACGATGTTCACCGGCGATCCGGTTAAGAACTTATCGTTTTCAAGAAAGAGTTCGAAGTTGAGATCCTGAAACTTAAGATCGGATGCGGCTTTATTATTTAGAACCAATTCAAATTCCGTATCGATGGAAATATCAAGAGCTTCCAGACCGGCGTTTAACGCGGAACCGGGAGATTTTTTATTCTTAGGAGAAAGAAGCGCGTCCAAAAAAGAAACCGCCTTCTTCGCGATCTCTTCGCTGTTAGCCGATTCGGCGATCTTTGCTACGTCCGGTTTGAGGATTTTAAATTTACGGATCTCGATATTGGGAAGAACCGCAGGTATCAATCTTTCGTCTTGAAACGGGAATTTGAGCGATTCTGTACCTGCGATGACCTTGTATTTCTCCGGAATCGGAAGGCCGGCTTCTCCTTCGATACGAATCAGGAGTTCCTTTTTGCCGGGGACTTTCTTATAGAGCGCCGCGAGATCGGAATACTTGAGTTTCACTTCGATCGGAAGTTGTTTTTTAGAAGAGCCTGAAATCGCCTCCAGACTCAGCTTCACTTTACTGAACTGAGTACCTTCGATTTTTACGTCCAGATCCAGACTGGAAGCGGGAAGGGAAATCGGATAAGGATTACTCACTTCGGTTTGAATGAGGAGTTTAATATCCTCGAGGGTGATTTCCGCAATCTCGACTCGTTCAAAGGAAATTTCAGGGGTTTTAATCTTACCCTTGATCATTTGCAATTGTGCGCAACCGGAGAGGGAGAAAAAAAGAAAAGGGATAAGAAGAAGGTCCAATTTAGATTTCAAAAAAATCCTCCAATTCAGTAAATAACTGATTTAGAAGAATGGAATCCGATTGAAAAGTAAGATTTTAGAAAAGAGGAAGGCTTTCGCTCAAAATGAAACCGGCGAAATCGTGCTTCGCAAGCAAACTAACGTAGCCTCGGAGAAACCGGATTCTTATCATCGAATTTATAAGAAAGAATTGAAAAAATTCTTTTAAAATGTGAGCCAAGGCTCGGATCTAAAACATAAAAATTGAATCTAAAAAAGAGATCTTGGGCGATTCGCTCGCAAAAAAATTCTTAAAAAAGGCTCACGACCGCGCTTTCCACTCCAATTCCTTCTTTGTTGCGAATCTATTTCCGAGAAAGAAGAGAACTTTTTTGTTTCGAGGAAAACAAAACCGAAAAAGCGCGAACAAAGGAAGGAATTTCCGCTGCAATCGCTATCGCATTCGAAAAGGAAAACTCGAAAGAATATAAGAAAGAAATAAGAGAAATCGAAGAAATTCGAAAGGAAATTCTAAAAACTTCAGAAAAGAAGATTCAATTTTGAAACTTTAGAAAATTCTAAAACAGATTGGAATCGGGTCGTAATTTTTAAAGATGTAGGAGCTCATACGTCTTTAGAGTGGGGAGACAACGTTTTAAAATCTCTTGAAAAGACGGAAAAACTTTAATTTGTAGGAGCTCACACAAAAAAAGCATTCTAATTTCATAAAACAGGGTTCTTTTCCGTCCTTCAAAGATTTTGGAAAAGGTTCTTAATATCTACAAAGTTCCCGAAAGTGCGGCTTCTTTCAGACCTAAAGTTTCCAAAAACGGAGAAGGTCTTTTGGAATTGAGATTGAGGATCACCCAATCCGTGCTTGCTTTACAGGAAAGAACCTGGTTACTCTGAGAAATGATTCTCTGTTCGAAGACCGCACGAGTAGGGGACTTGAGAAAGAGATCCGATTCTATTTGAACGATTTCCGGATAAGATATTTCTCGTTTAAAGTCCAGATGAACGGAAAGAATCACCGGGCCAAAACCCTGTTCCCGGAGACTTTCCATAGAAAAACCCCAGTCTCGCATCGCTCTCATTCGGGCTTCGTCCAGATAACCCTGAAAATTCTTATTGTTCACATGTTGGTTGGGGTCCAGTTCGTCCCAACGAATTGAAATCTGCGTGGAATGATTCTTTCTAATCAGAGTCGGGGTCGGTGTTTTCATTCTAATCTCCTAAAATCGTTTTCGGAAAAAAAGTTAGGAATTGATCAAGGTAGATTTCGTCTCCAGTCGCTCTGTAGAGGAGCATTGCGCCTCTCCAGGAGGATTCTAAGAATCGGATTTTTTGTAGGAGCTCCTCGGATTTTGGAACCGGAAGAGCCTCGGAAATCGCTTGCGCAATCGTTTCCAGAGAGAATTTCAGCTTTTGCCTCAGTTCATGCCTCGAAGAAGAGGAATATTGGGAGAGAACATCGATGAAGCAGGAGATTTCTTCTAAAAAAAGGGATTTCTCCAGTTTACTTTTCCTTTCATAGAGATTAAAAAGGGAAGTAACTCCATGTCCCGATTCTCGTAAAACAGCCTTGTTCCAGGAAATTGCGTCCAGAGTATAAGATTCGAGCGCTTCCAAAAGAAACTGATCTTTGGATTTGAAGTAGTTGTAGAAAGAACCTTTAGGAATTCCGGAAGCGTCTGCGATTTCTTGGATCCCAACGGCATCGGGACTATTCTTTCGAAGAAGTTGAACCCCTGTTTCCAGGATTCTTTTTTTCTTTGTTTCTGCTTCTTTTATCGAAATTTTCATCTGGATTCTTATTTTTAAAGTGACTGGTCGTATTGTAAAGAAGAATTTGTAGGAAGTCTTACGGAGAGCGCTACAATTATCCGTAGGAGCTCTTACAGATGAAGCATTGATTAAAAAACAAATTCTTTAGAAAAAAATCAAAAAACTCTATTTTCAAGGCTCATGCAATCTCTTCGGGGAACCGTTTTCGGTATGGGATCAAAAGAAGAATTTATTTCTAAGAGAGAGATATCGCTGAGAAAAAAGGGTGCACCAGTGACTTTACTCATTCCTGAGCAAATTATTCGAATGAGAAAGCTCAGGGCAGACAAGCTAAATCTGGAGCTGAGCTTCCTCTTAAAAAAATATCAAAAAGCAGCTTTAAGGAAAAAGTTTTTAGGGAAGAGTTTTCCGGCTGTTAGCTACCAAAAGAAAGGCCTAAAACTCACAAGGATGAATTTTCGACCTGATGAGAAAGACTGGGTTGAATTGGGGATCCTGGCACAAGGCTTAGGCGTCTCTCGTTGCCTTCTCTTTTCTATTTTGGAGCAATGGGAGTGTAATCAGGAAATCCCCCGAGCAGAACTCGGAGGAGCTCTTACAAAAATCACCCTCCTCAAAAAAATCCTCCTTTCCCAAAAACGTTTCCACTCGCAACTTTTTCTTCTTTCCTCATAAAAAGCCTTGCAGATATCAAGATATCTTGATATCTCTGTCCTAATGGAGCTTTTGGAAGCAAAAATCTACTCAGGAAATCGCCCGAGACAGATTCTTTCTGCTCTGAAGGCGCTCTCCGATGAAACGAGGGTTCGAATTCTCCACATACTTTCTTTATCCCCTTTGAACGTCCAAGAAATCACGGAAGTTTTGAGAATGGGTCAATCTAGGGTTTCGAGACATCTCAAAATCCTGACCGATGCGGGCTTTCTCGTTCCGGAAAGAGAAGGCTCTTGGGTTTATTATAGAATTCCCGAAGAGAAAAAGACGCCCGACTTCTCTTCGGAAATCACGGATCTCCTTTTGACTTACAGAGACGATTTACCGTTCGGAGACGAAGATAAAAATCAAATCTCAGAAATTCTTTCCAGAAGAGATCAGAAAAATACATTCTATTTTAATAATGTAGCGCAAGATTGGGAATCGATCCAAAAAGACGTCTTAGATCCCGCCATTTATCGTAAAAAAATTCTTTCCTATCTTCCGAATTCATCTTCCGTAATATATGATTTAGGATGCGGACCCGGAGGTCTGATTCCATATCTCTTAACAAAATCGGATCAAGTCATCGGAGTGGATTCTTCTCCAAAGATGGTGGAAGAGGCGCAGGTGGCCTTTGCGGGGAATTCTCACGTATCTCTGATCCATTCTCCATTGGAGAATGTGGCGTCTTTCGCGACGAAACAAGCGGACGCCGTAGTAGCGTCGATGGTTCTTCATCATCTTTCCAACCCACCGGGTGTTATACGCGAAATTTATAAAATGCTAAAGCCGGGCGGAACCTTCTGTTTGGTGGATCTAAAAAAGCACAACCAAGAGTTTATGAGGGATAACTTCTCCGATCTCTGGTTGGGTTTTGATTATTCACTTCTTCAAGACTGGCTTGAGTTATCCGGCTTCTCCGTAAAGGCTTATGAAGAATTCGATACCGGAAACGTTTTCAAAATATTAATCATTCAAGCAACGAAAAAGGAGGACTAAAATGTCCGCAATTACACAGGAAAAAGGCCTAAGCTATAAAGTAAAAGACCTCTCTCTCGCAGACTGGGGAAGACAGGAAATCATCCTGGCAGAAAAAGAAATGCCGGGTCTTATGGCTTTGAGACAAGAATACAAAGGTAAAAAACCTTTGGCTGGAGCAAGAATCGCAGGATCTCTCCACATGACGATTCAAACTGCGGTTCTGATCGAGACTCTTATCGAACTCGGAGCGGAAGTGAGATGGTCTTCTTGCAACATCTTTTCAACTCAAGATCACGCCGCGGCGGCGGTCGCAAAAGCGGGTGTTCCCGTGTTTGCATGGAAAGGGGAAAGCGAAGAAGAGTATTGGTGGTGTATCGAGCAGACTATTTTCTTCGGAGACAAAGGACCAAACATGATCCTGGACGACGGCGGAGATTTGACCGCTTACGTTCACGAAAAATATCCTCAATTGTTAAGCGAAATCCGCGGGATCTCGGAAGAAACAACTACGGGCGTTAAGAGTCTTTACAAACTCCTCAAAAAAGGAGAATTGAAAGTTCCCGCATTCAACGTAAACGACTCGGTAACAAAATCGAAGTTCGACAACCTCTACGGATGTCGCGAATCTCTCGCTGACGGAATCAAAAGAGCGACCGACGTTATGCTCGCCGGAAAAGTGGCTCTCGTTTGCGGTTTCGGTGACGTTGGAAAAGGTTCCGCGGCTTCTCTTCGTAACTTCGGAGCTCGAGTGATCGTAACCGAAATCGATCCTATCTGCGCGCTTCAGGCTTCTATGGAAGGATATCAAGTTCTTCGCGTGGAAGACATCATCGAACAAGTGGACATCGTAGTAACTGCAACAGGAAACGACGACATCATCACCCTTGAACACATGAAAGCGATGAAAGACGGAGCGATTCTTTGTAACATCGGACACTTCGATACCGAAATCCAGATGTCCAGACTGAACGGAGAAAAAGGCGTAACCAAAAAAGAAATCAAACCACAAGTGGACAAATACACTTTTGCAGACGGTAAATCCATCCTCGTTCTCGCGGAAGGACGTCTTGTAAACTTGGGTTGTGCAACCGGTCACCCTTCTTTCGTAATGTCTTGTTCCTTCACAAACCAAGTATTGGCTCAGATCGAACTCTACAACACGAAGTATGAACTGGGAGTTTACACTCTTCCAAAACATCTGGATGAAAAAGTTGCGGCTCTTCACCTGGAACAATTGGGAGTTCGTTTAACAAAATTGAATCAGAAACAAGCCGACTATTTGGGAGTTCCAGTTAACGGACCTTTCAAACCGGAGAACTACAGATACTGATCGAAAAAATTCCGGGATCGATATAAGATCCCGGAAGGTCGGTCCTTCTATAAACGATGGCCTACGTTGTCACAGAACCGTGTAGAAACTGCAAATATACGTATTGCGCCGCGGTTTGTCCCGTGGAAGCGTTTCGAGAAGGAACCGATTGTCTCTACATTGAACCTTCTGTCTGCATCGATTGTAACAAGTGCAGGCCGGAGTGTCCGGTCGAAGCGATCTATCCTGATTGCGATGTACCTTCGATCTGGCAAAGCTGGATAACGGAGAATGCCTTGAGATCAAAACATTCTCCTGCGATCATAGACGTCAAAGTCCCTCTCAAGGACCAAGGCTGTATAAATTCAGAATATTAGAAGAACGTAATTTTATTTTTCAGAACACATAAAGAAACGAATCATGACTCAGAAAGCTCAGAACTATACCAATCCAAAGGCGAAAGAACTCATCTCCCTTCTCGAAAAACAAATTTTAGTCATCGACGGAGCGATGGGAACGATGATTCAAAGATTTCCTCTGACCGAAGACGACTTCAGGGGCGACGTACTAAAAAATCATCCACATCCTCTCAAAGGGAACAACGAACTTCTTTGTTTAACGAGACCGGACGTGATCGAAGCCATCCACGTTAAATTTTTGGAATCCGGCGCAAATATCCTCGAAACAAACACGTTTAGTTCCAATCAAGTCTCTCAAGGCGATTATAAAACGGAATTCTTAGTTGCGGATCTGAACAAGGCCGCTGTTAAATGCGCGCGTAACGCGATCGAAAAATTCCAAAAAACGAATCCGACTCACCCATGCTTTTTAGCGGGTGCGATCGGACCTACGACTCGAACGGCGACGCTTTCTCCGGACGTAAACAACCCGGCGTTCCGTGCGGTTACTTTCGACGAATTAGTCGCGACTTTTTACGAACAAGCGCGCGCGCTTGTTGAGTCGGGAGTCGATCTTCTTCTTCCTGAAACGAATATCGATACGCTTAATTTAAAGGCCGCCATTTTCGCGATCGAACAAGTATTCGAAGACCTTAAAGTAAGAATTCCTGTTTGCCTTTCCGTAACGATTACCGACGCTTCCGGAAGAACACTTTCCGGACAAACCGTGGAAGCGTTTTACAATTCCATCGCTCACGCAAAACCGTTATCAGTGGGAATCAACTGCGCGTTAGGCGCCGATGAGATGAGACCGTATATCGAAGAACTCTCCCGAGTATCCTCCTGTATGATCAGTTGTTATCCGAACGCAGGACTTCCGAACGCATTCGGCGGATACGATCAGACTCCGGAAGAATTCGGAAAATATATTCAAGAATTTGCAAGCGCCGGCTGGCTAAACATAGCCGGGGGTTGCTGTGGAACGACTCCGGAACATATCGCCGCAGCTGCCAAGGCGGTCCAAGGGAAAAAACCTAGAGTGATTCCCGAAATTCCGGAAGTGACAAGACTTTCGGGGCTCGAACCTCTGAATATAACTCCTGACAAGGGATTTTTATTGGTAGGAGAGAGGACCAACGTAACGGGATCTCCTCGTTTTAAAAAACTCATCATCGAAGGTAATTTCGAAGAAGCGGTCTCGGTCGCTCTGCAACAAGTAGAAGCAGGGGCGAACGTCATCGATATCAACTTCGACGAAGCGTTGTTAGACGGAGAAGCCTCGATGCGACATTTTTTGAATCTCATCGCGGGGGAACCGGACATCGCAAAGGTTCCTTTCATGATCGATTCTTCCAAGTGGAGCGTATTGGAGGAAGGCTTAAAGTGTATCCAGGGAAAACCGATCGTAAATTCGATCTCTCTGAAAGAGGGCGAGGAAAAATTCTTAGAACACGCGCGTAAGATCCAGAGATACGGTGCCGCTGCGATCGTGATGGCTTTCGACGAACAAGGTCAGGCAGCTACAAAAGACGAAAAGGTTAGAATATGCAAACGCGCGTATGATCTTCTCGTGACAAAAGCCGACTTCAACCCGGTCGACATCATCTTTGATCCGAACATTCTTACCGTCGCAACCGGAATCGAAGAACATAACAACTACGCGATGGACTTCATCGACGCCATTCGTGAAATTAAAAAACTGTGTCCGGGGGCAAAGGTTTCCGGCGGTTTGTCTAACGTGTCTTTCTCTTTCAGGGGAAACAATCCGGTGAGGGAGGCGATGCATTCCGTATTCTTATATTATGCGATCCAAGCGGGAATGGACATGGCGATCGTAAACGCCGGAATGCTCGCCGTCTACGAAGAAATTCCAAAAGATTTATTAGAATATGTTGAAGATGTAATTCTGAACAGAAGACCGGACGCGACCGAACGTCTCGTAGAATTTGCGGAAAGCGTAAAGTCCGGAGACAAAGCGGAGAAAAAAGAAGAGACCTGGAGAGAAGGAACTTCCGTGGAGGAAAGACTTTCTCACGCCCTCGTAAAAGGAATCGTAGAATACATCGATCAAGATACTGAAGAAGCGCGCCTTAAATACGGACGTCCGTTAACCGTAATCGAAGGTCCTCTTATGGACGGAATGAAAATCGTGGGAGAACTTTTCGGAGCCGGAAAGATGTTCCTTCCTCAAGTGGTAAAGAGTGCGCGTGTGATGAAAAAATCCGTAGCTTATCTTTTACCTTTTATGGAGGAAGAAAAGAAAAACAATCAGGACGATTCGTCTCGCCCTAAATTCTTAATCGCGACCGTAAAGGGAGACGTACACGATATCGGCAAAAATATCGTCGGCGTGGTTCTTGCATGCAATAACTACGAAGTGATCGATTTAGGAGTGATGGTTCCCGCCGACAAAATTCTCGAAGAAGCAAGAAAGCATAACGCGAGCATCATCGGCCTTTCCGGCTTAATCACACCTTCTCTGGACGAAATGGTTCACGTTGCGGCCGAGATGAAACGCACCGGATTTGAAGTACCTCTTTTGATCGGCGGAGCTACTACGAGCTCCGCACATACGGCGGTTAAGATCGCACCGGCGTACGATCAACCCGTGGTTCACGTCGTGGACGCGTCTCGGGTCGTAAACGTGGTCAATCAACTTCTTCATCCCGATCTTATCGAAGACTATACGAAAAAGATCAAAGAGGACCAACTCGCTGCGAGAGAAAATTACTTCAATACAAGAGCGGAAAGAAAACTCGTCTCTCTCGATCAAGCAAGGGAAAACAAGGAAACGATCGATTGGTCTACGTCTCGCATCGACAAACCGGCGTTTGTCGGAATCAAAGTATTCGATGAAGAAGTTTCGTTGGAAACGCTGATTCCTTTTATCGACTGGACCCCGTTCTTCACAGCTTGGGAATTGAAAGGCAGATACCCCGCTATCTTGGAGAGCGAAACAACCGGGAAACAGGCGAGAGAACTTTTTGCGGACGCCCAGAAACTGATGAAAAGAATCACGGAAGGGAAACTTTTCAAAACAAAGGGCGTGATCGGAATTTTTCCGGCGAACAGCGTAGACGACGATATCGAAGTTTACGAAGATGAAACTCGCTCCAAATTGCTCACGGTTTTTCATACTTTGCGTCAGCAGATCCAAAAAGAGGACGCTACAGAACCTAATTATTGTTTGGCGGACTACGTAGCTCCGAAGGAATCGGGAAGAATCGACTACATCGGAGGATTTGCGGTGACGACCGGACACGGTGTAGAAGAATTCGCAAAAGAGTTTGAGAAGAATCTTGACGACTACAATTCCATCATGGCCAAAGCGTTAGGCGATCGTTTTGCGGAGGCGTTCGCTGAATACATACACTTCAAAGTTCGAAAAGAATATTGGGGTTACGCAAAAGACGAAAATCTTTCTCCGGAAGATTTGATCAGGGAAAGATATAGAGGGATTCGTCCTGCAGCCGGTTATCCGGCGTCTCCGGATCACACTGAGAAGCGAGTTCTTTTCGATCTTCTCCAAGCTGAAAAAAATACGGGGATCACTCTAACTGAACATTTTGCAATGTGGCCGGCGAGCTCGGTCAGCGGTTTGTATTTTGCGCATCCTCAATCCAAATACTTTGCCGTTGCGAAAATCAACCGTGATCAGATAGAAGATTACGCCAAACGAAAAGGATTTACGATCGAAGAGACGGAACGTTGGCTCGCGCCCAATCTGGCTTATGACCCTCTTGCGATTTCGATCGCGAGATAAGGATAGGAGAAAGGAAGAATCCATTTTCTTTCGTCTAACTAGAAAGTTATGAAACCGGCGGTACCAAATCATTCTTCGGTTCACAATCACGGACCCGTCTTTTCGGAAACCCGAAGTGCGACCGAAGAATTTTCATTTCACCCGACTCTGATTTCTTGGCTCAGCGGTCCACTCCATCTCCAAGGAAATGAAATTCTAAAACTTACCGAGATCGGATGTACGGACAATTCCTGTCCGGTGATCGAAACCTGTCTGGAAGTATTCGATTCCAAAGAGAATTCGAAACCTAAAACGATGATTCGTTTCGGAAGGGCCAAACATCTGATCAGCAAAATGGATCTCGCGTTCTCCCTCAAAAAACAAGGGATTTTAGAATAGTCCTTCCTTGCGATTTTGTTGTAGGAGCTCTTACGGTTTTTAAGGAATTCATTCTGCCTTTTTCGTAATTCTTCGCCGAGAATCGCAACCGAACGAATTCGTCGTGGAGAAAGTTCCCCGATTGACAGCGTGAAATGTAGGAACTCTTACAAAGTAACGGATTCAAATTCCAGAATATTCAAAACGTATGTCACTCCTCGAAGTTCGGCTAAGAATGGAGGCTCCGTTTCATTTAGGATTTGTAGTAGCTCTTACAATTTTTCAAAAAAGTTCAAATCTTCGCATCCAAAACTAAAAAATCAGAACATCCCCAGAATTGAAAATCCGACTTGGTTGTTCCTTTTGTAGGAGCTCTTACAAATACACAATTGAAATCCGGATTTACAGAGAACCGCCCCGGACGGAACCGCAAACGATCGATCTATTAGAACCGGGGGATTACTTAGGAGAAGTTTCGGAAAAACTGTATTTGATTCCGAGCAAACCCTGAACTTCCTGCATCCAAAGGTGTTGTTCGCCGGATTGAAGTTGAGCCGCAGTCGGAACCGGAACTCTCACCATACCTTCCAAACTTAGATTTCTGGAAGAAAAAGAAATTCCCGGATTGAGATAATATTCATACGATTTCAAGCCGCGTCCGTTGTTCGCTTGCGGGTCGCTCAGAGAAAAAACTCCGTTCCGATCCTGAAAACGTTTCACACTCGAAAACTGAACAAAAAAATTCATCTTGGAACTTTCGCCGATTTCGGGAAATACGGAATAATTGAACGCAATGGTGGACTTTGCAGATTCTAAAACGGCAAGACCCGCTTGGTTACCGATCATTCTTGCGTTAAAATCCATTTCCAAGCCCGCATGACGTTTCATATAAAGAAACATCACTCCGGAACTGCTTCCGTTTTGCAGAGGATTTGCATTCCAATTCGCCAAACCAAAACCTTGGATCTGGTTTCTGGAATCGGTGATTCGATCCATCGTTCTTTTCTCGGAGAAGGCTCCGGAAAGAAGTTTTCCCGAACGCGAGGGAACATCATTTACGAAGACGGTTTCGGAAACGGGAAGAAAATTTACGTTTCCACTTGGAACCACGGAAAATAAAAACGGTTGGAACATTCCCGAAAACGAAAGTCCCGGAGTCACCGTGAAAATCGGAGCCGGAGATTTTGTCTCTTGGAAAGAATCCGAATCGGGTCCCAGTTTGAGTTCCATCGGATCCTTATACGGAATCGCGATCACTTGGAGATATTTCTGACGATTGAGATCAAAATCCCGGGAAAGGTGATAAGGCTCGAACGGACTGAAAGAAGGGTCTTCTACGGAAAAAATGGAAACCCCGAAAAGGAACAAAAATAAAGATAGAATGAGGGATCTTTTTCCGTTCATGTACGCTCTTCTGTGTAAGACTATAGAAATAGAACAGAACTGTCAGTATAAAATTGCAAAATGACGTGATTTTTCCCGGAATTCCTTAAAATTCAACGCGAGGGTAAGAATGGAGACAAAAATAAAAAATTTCGGCGAATGCCTCATACCAAGTCCTGCGGATTATGAATACTATACTAGCGATTCTTCCAGATTATTGTTTAGGACCGTCTTCCAATCCAAGGAAGATTGGAATTCTTATGTTGAGGGCGGCCCGGACTTTTTCGAACAAGCCGGTCCTCGCGAAAAAATTTTTTTCCGACCGAAGGAAGTGACCGCGGGAATCGTAACGTGCGGCGGTCTTTGTCCCGGAATCAACGACGTGATCCGAGGAATCGTAATGGAACTCTACTATCGTTACGGTGTTTCCCGAATTCTCGGTTTTCCTTTCGGCTACCAAGGTCTTGTCAAAAAATATTCTCATAAGCCGATCGAACTCACTCCGGAGCGGGTGGCGCATATCGTGGAAGAAGGAGGTTCCATGCTCGGTTCCTCGAGGGGAAATCAATCCCCCGTCGACATGGTCGACTTTCTCAGTCTTTACGGAGTCAAGGTTCTCTTTTGTATCGGAGGCGACGGAACTCTGCGAGGAGCTAGAGAGATCGTGGACGAGATCGCCAAACGCGGAGAAGAAATTTCGGTCATCGGAATTCCGAAAACCATAGACAACGATATCAACTACGTCCAAAAAACATTCGGTTTTTCTACTGCGTTTTCCAAAGCGATGGAAGCCGTGGAATGCGCCCACGTGGAAGCCAAAGGAGCGCCTAACGGAATCGGTCTTGTAAAACTCATGGGAAGACATTCCGGCTTTATCGCGGTGAACGCAGCGCTTGCCTCCCGAAACGTAAACTATTGCCTGATCCCGGAAGTAAATTTCGATCTTCACGGCAACGGGGCCTTCTTGGACGAACTCAAAAAAAGAATCCAAAAAAAAGGTCACGCAGTGATCATCGCCGCCGAAGGAGCGGGACAACATTTTTTCGAGACCACGGGAGAAAGAGATCCATCGGGAAATCTAAAACTCAAGGATATCGGAATCTTTCTGAAAGATACGATGACCGACTTTTTTAAAAAAGAGAATATTCCTGTGAACATCAAATACATCGATCCGAGTTATATCATTCGTTCGATTCCGGCCAATCCGGAAGATTCGGTCTTTTGCGGTTTTTTGGCTCAGAACGCGGTGCACGCGGCCATGGCCGGTAAAACCGATATGGTTGTCGGGATGTGGAACAACGTCTTTACACACCTTCCGATTTCGGTCGCGATTCAGGAAAGAAAGGTTCTTCAACCGGATCGAAGTACACTTTGGAGATCTCTCCTCGCGTCCACGGGACAACCGGCACACATGTTGGCAAAATGAGCGATTCGATACGTTACGCATCTTCAATTTCATTCCAGTTCCACCGAGCTTTGACAAAAGGACTTATCTTCGGCTTTGAAAAACGTAGAAACTCAAAGACGCATTTGAGAGAATAAAAAAGACGATTCTAAATTTTGCAAAAAGTCGACAAGATATAATTTGTAGGAGCTCACACAGATAGATTCGAATTTTATAAAATAACATTTCGTTCGTTTTAGAAAGTTCGGAGATTTTCGGAAAATTTCTTGAGAAAAGAAAATGCGTCAGCGATGGGGAGGGCGCGTTCGCGTCCCGAGCGAATATTAGAATATTATTTTTCTTTTAAGAACGGTGCGAGCGAGGGATGAGTCGCTTTTGCGACGAAACCCGGACCAAGCGCGGTCCTTCCGATTCCCATCGGAAGGAGACGCCCGAATGTTTTTCCGGTCACGACTTCCCCGCTGCGACGGAACATGCGGACCGGATGATTTCGATGTTTCCCGAAAGGGTTTTGTTCGAAGATTTGCTTTTGCGGAAAAGGAATTTGTTTTTTAAGGAAGACGAACCATAAAGAGGGTGTAGTCGTCGTGAGGCGCGGCGTCTCCGCGAAACGCGTCCGTCGTATCGATGATCAATTCTTTCAGCGCTCCGAGAGGCATTTCGCCGTTTCTTTCGATGAGCTTCGTGAGATTTTCGAGTCCGTACATCTCGTTGGATTCGTTCATCGCTTCGCTCACGCCGTCCGTATAAAGGATGAGAAGATCTCCCGGTGCGTAATCGATTTCGTGTTCGTCGATTTCGGATTCTTTGATTCCGAGCGGCATTCCTTTCCCGGAAAGACTCGTTACCTTTTTGTCTTTTGCTTTGTAGAGGAGTTGTTCGTTGTGGCCCGCGCTTGAAAATCGGATTCTTCTTTTGGCCATGTTGATCCGAGCGAGCATAACGGTGACGAACATAAAATACCCGGATTTTTCCTGAATGATTCGATTCGCGCTCATCAAACTGATGCTAGTCGAAGAATTTCTGGAAACTTCGCCGGATATGATCGTCTTTGAGAATTCCATAAAGAGAGCGGCGGCGATTCCTTTTCCGGAAACGTCCGCAATCAGAACGCTCACTTCGTCGGGGTTGTGATAGATGAGGTCGTAAAAGTCTCCGCCGATTTCCTTGGACGCGATGTAACTCGTCTCCAATTCCAATCCCTGGATTTTTTTCGGAATGTTCGGCAAAGAATTCACTTGGATCTGAGAAGCGATCTGCATATCTCTTCGGATCGAATTGAGTTTTTCTTTTTGATCCTTGGAAAGAAGAGAATTGTATGCCTCCGCGATCTGATTGGAAATCGTACTCAGAATATTTTGATCGGCGTTGTCGAAACTGTTTCCAGAGGTTTTATCCGCGGCGTTGAGAATTCCGATGATCTTCCCGTCTTGTCGGATCGGAACCGAGATAAAAGACTTGGTCTTGTATCTTTCGGGACGAACCCATTCTTCCGCTAGGGCCGTCGTGTTTTGCACAAGAATCGGAGCCCCGGTTTCCAAAATCCTGCTGATGACTCCTTCCTTCTCGTTGATGAAATGTTCTTCCTCTTCGAGACTAAAACCGATGCTTTTTTTGAGTTCGTATTTCCCGCTCTTAGGATTGAAGAAGATGAGGGAAACCCGTTCCGCTCCCATCACTTCCGAAATCGAATGGACGGTGAGATTTAAGAATTGATCCATCTCCGCGATGTTCGAGATCGCCTGGCTGAGTTGAAAGAGACAGTCGAGTTCGTTCGCGCGGCTTTTCAAATCGCGGATGAGTCTTCGATTCCGAATCGCGATCGCGGCAAGATCCGAAAGATATTGAAGAACCTTGATGTCCTTATTGGTGAATTCTTCCCTTCCCAAAGAGTTTACGGCTTCCAAAACTCCCTGAATTTCTCCCTGCGTGCTCATGGGAACGCAGATCAAATTGTTCGTTACAAATCCGACCGTCTCGTCGATATTTCTATAAATTCTTGGATCATTTGCGGCGTCGTTTACGATCACGGGTTCCAGAGTTTCCAGAACCATTCCCGCGATTCCTTTTCCCCGAGGAACCTTGAGTTCCGTAAGAGATTCTCCCTTCGTTCCTTTTGCTACGTTGAAGACAAGACAGTCTTCGTCCCGATCGTAAAGAAGAAGAGAACATCCTTCCGAATTGAGGACGTCCTTTGTCGTTTCTATGATGATGCCGAGGAGTTCTTCCAAGTCGTCGGTCGAATTGATTCTCGCCGTAATATCGGAGATTAGGGATAAGGATAATTGCCTTTCACTCATAAAGGGGGTTTAACGGACCGTTCTAAAGAAAGAATTGAATCATTGGATACAAGAAAGATTTCCCTGTCAAGGAGTTTCATTAACAATTAACAAGAACCAAAATTGCAAAAAAAATCTCTTCTTATGATTTTTTTGATTCTCCGGAGAAATTTTGAAATGTTGTTTCTGGAATTTTTTCTTTTCTCTCCATCTCAAAAGAGGCAAGAAAAATGGATTCCGATTCGAAAAGACATTCTTTCAAAGAATTCTCCTGAAGAGAAACAAACAAAAACGCGTCACTCGATCAAAGAACCGATCCCCTGATCCGTAAAAATTTCGATTAGGATAGAATGGGGAACTCTTCCGTCGATGATATGAGTTCTCCTCACACCCTGATCGATCGCAGTGAGACAACATTCAACCTTTGGAATCATTCCGCCGGAAATTTCACCTTTTCGAATATACTCCTTCACCTTTCCTCGGTTGAGACCGGTTGCGAGTTTTCCGTCGATTAAAATTCCGTCCGTGTCCGTAAGAAGAATCAACTTCTCCGCTTTGAGTGCGCCTGCGACTTCGCCTGCAAATGTGTCCGCGTTGATGTTGAGACTGTCGCCCGAGGCGGATTCCGCCACCGGAGATATCACCGGAATAAATCCTTCTTTTTGTAGATTGAGAAGAATTTCAGGATTGATCGTTTCGATCTTTCCCACAAGACCCACGTCAAAGAGTTGTTTTTCCTTACCTTCGAGCTCGATCTCGATCGGAGCTTTTGTTGCCTTGGCAAGATTTCCGTCTTTTCCGGAAATTCCCACTGCGTTTCCGCCTTGGGCATTGATCATGGAAACGATTTGTTTGTTCACCTTTCCGGTAAGAACCATTTCCACAACGTCCATCGTTTGAGCGTCCGTAACCCGATGTCCGTGTACGAACTCGGTCGGAATTTTTAAACTCTCCAGAAGTCGATTGATTTCAGGTCCGCCTCCGTGAACGATCACGGGATGAATTCCCACGTATTTTAAAAGAACGATATCCTTTGCAAAAGATTCTTTCAGATCGGCTTTCGCCATCGCCGCGCCGCCGTATTTGATCACAACCGTCTTGCCCGAATACTTTGTAATATAAGGGAGGGCTTCGAGGATATGATTGACTCTTTCGAAAAGTTTTTCCATGAGAAACAGAGAATTCCTTGTGCCGATCTCTGTCATCCAGAAATACGGGATAGAAGTTAGAATGGAGATTCAAGAAGAGTGTCTGTAACAAAGAAAGAATCCGAAAATAAAAAAAATGTAATTCTTACCGGCGGAAGCGGCGGCTTGGGAAGAGCGATCGTCGAGTTGCTCGTCTCCGAAGGTTACTCGGTCACAAATTTGGATTTGAATCGTCCTTCGAATCCGTTCGAAGGAGAATTTTTCATTCCGACCGATCTTACACGCGATGCAGAACTCAATTCTTCCTTGGAAAATTGGAAAAGATACGTCGCTTCCGAAAATCAGACTCCTTACGGATTCATTCATTGCGCGGGTTACGGAGGTCCTTATCACAGGATCACCGAGGTGAGCGAAGAAGAATGGGATCGAATTTTTTCGATAAACATTCGATCCGCGTTTCTGATCACGAAACGGCTTCTTCCTATATTCATAAATTTGAATTTAGGCAGGCTTTTATTCGTCGCGTCCTCTTTGTCTCTCAAGGGATCGGCGAACTCCGTCGCTTATTCTTCTTCCAAACACGCCCTGATCGGCTTCGTTCGTTCTCTCGCGGACGAGTGGGGGCCTTTAGGGATCACGATCAATGCAATCAGTCCGGGTTATATGGAAACAAAGATGGGCATTCAAGAAGATCAAGTGAACGATCACAGAAGTAAAATTTTGGAGATGACCCCTTCTCGGAAAATTGCGGATCCGATGGAGATTGCGAGAGTGATCCTCTTTTTGTTAAGTCCGGATTCCGGTTATATCAACGGCGCGAACTGGGCCGCTGACGGAGGGATCACCGCCGTCTGATTCTGTAATCCCCGATAAATCATATTAAGATTTTTGAATTCGATTTGTCCGTCTCGGAAGGGAATCGATCGTTCAAACCTCTGCGTAAAACTTTTCGACCGCGTTCGCGACAAGACGATCCACGAATCGGGGCGCGACGAGCTTCACCCAGGGAATTAATTTTCCGCCGAAGGTCATCACCAGTTCCCGATCTCTTCGAACGATCGCATCCAGGATCAATCGCGCGCATGTAGACACGGACATGATATTTTTTTTCGGAGTTTGTTGCTTCTCTTTCGAAATCGTTCCATTTGCGTCGAATTTTCTGAAGTTCATTTGAGTCGCGATCGGCCCCGGAGAAACGACTAACACATCCACGCCCGTATCTTTCAATTCTATACGAAGAGAATCGCTGAATCCCTGCACCGCAAATTTCGAAGCAGAATATCCGGTGGATCCCGGAAATCCGGTTTTTCCCTGCAGAGAAGAAATGTTTACGATCAGGCCCTTGGTTTTTTTGAGATGACTCAAAGCGTAATAAGAGCTATAAACGATCCCAAGATAATTTACGGACATCAGCTTTTCAAAAATTCCCAGATCCTGTACGGATTCAAACGGAGCGCTCATGGAAATTCCGGCGCATTGAATCAATATATCGATTTTTCCGAATTTGCCGATCGCAAGATCGATCATTCGTTTGCAATCTTCCGAAGAGGAAACGTCGGTTTTTACGGAGATCGTCTCCGCTCCTTTTTGCAGACATTCCTGCGTTAGATGTTCGAGCGCTTCCAGATTTCGAGAAGCTAAAACCAACTTTACTTGTTGAGACGCGAATTGATACGAAAGTTCCCTTCCGATTCCTTCGCTTGCTCCCGTGATCAGAACGACTTTATCCTTGATCGTATTCTTCATGATCCATCCTTTCTCAATCATTTGCGAAAACGAAATTCGTTTTCATAAGATTTGTAGGTATGGATTTTCTCAAATCGAAACGGTTTCGTCGACTGGAGTTATAACGGCTTACATATTTTTCGGAGAAAACCGATTGATTTTCGAAATCGACGATTTCGTTTTAAAGAAAATCGATTCCGAAATTTTTTTCATAAGAATTCGATTACGACGAAATACAAAGGTTCACAAAATGATCGGGAAATTGTCGTTTAACAATAATTGACGCGGTATATCAAATTCGATCGATCATAAGAACCTGTCCCAAAACTGGGACAGAACCTCGCAGCTTGATCTTTCCGACAAAAAAAATAAGGTTTTGGGACGCGCTGTAAGTATAAAGTCCAAAGTCGAACGTTTGGAGTCGGTGTTTCATTTTAAAAAGAAAAGCGCTAAGCGTTATCGGCCGTTTCGGATAACGTCGCAAAACTCAGCTCAAGCCGAAAAAAAAGTCTCTCAACTTTTTTTGCTCCTCGGTCGGATGTTCTTCGAACTTGAACTGACTCGTCTGAAACCGTTTCGAAAGTTTCATCTTTCTCTTCAGGATCTTTCCTTTCCTTGCGATCAAAAGTTCGATCTTATCCCCGGCCTTGAATTGTTTCAAAAGATCCTTTCGATTTCCCGAATGGATCCGAATTCCGTTCAGGGAAATCCATTCGTCACCTTGACTCAGATCGACGGAAGGATCTAAAATTTTCCAATCGATCTTGCTGATCACGAGATTCCCTCTTTCTTCCCTTGTACCAAAACCAAGTTCCACCCCGGGACTCGAGTCCAATCGTATAACGCCGATTTGATGAAAGTATTTTTCGATCGGAACCGGAACCGGCTTTTCCAGATAAACGCCGAATTCTAATTTCAGATCCACACCGGTGCTTCTTTTTGCGGCTTCAAAAAACTCGGGCTTCGTAAAGCCGCGATTCTTGCCGACATGAAAAAACCGAAAGACCTCTCTCATCACATCCAAGAGGGATTTTTGTCCGGAAGTTTTCGAAAGAAGATAAAGATCCATCGCGAGCGCGAGAATTCCTCCCTTGACGTAATACGAAATTCCGGTGTTCGCCGCATTCGGATCGTTCGGGCGATTGTAAAACTTGGTCCATGCGGAATAAGAAGAATCTTCCAAACTCATCCAAGATTCTCCTTCGGATTTTTCCAAACTCTGAAGATCTTCCATCACCTTCGCTAGATAATTCTCCGCGTTCAAATGTCTTGTCTTAACCAAAAAATAGGCGTCGTAAAAAGAAGTGATTCCTTCCGCGATCCAGAGCTCCCGGGTCAAATTCGGTTTTTGATAATCGAAAGGACCGAGCGCGATCGGCCGGATCCGTTTCACGTTCCAAAGATGAAAGTACTCGTGGGAAAGAAGTTCCAAAAGTTTGAGATAACCGTCCTTGCTCAGCGCCTTCAGAGGATCGTACATATTCACGGAAGAATTCAGATGTTCCAGTCCGCCGTAAGCCCCTTCCGAAAGAATAAGAACGAACAGATAACGGGAATTAGGCGATCCCCCGAAAGAACGAATCTGTTCTCCCGTAATTTTTTGAAGATCGGAAATCAGATTTTTCTGTACGGACTTCGACAAGTCTCCTTCGAGAACGATTTCATGTTCACAATCTTCGGAAACAAAGGATATCGCCGGACGACCGGACAATAAAATCGGAGAATCCATCCATTCGTCCAAAGAGGCCGCGGATCTCTTCTTCCCTTTTCCGGATAAACCGGAATGGCAAAATTCAAACGGAAGAGAATTCGATATTTCTAATGTGATTTCGGAAATTTCAAAATTCTTAGGATAGAGAAACAAAGCGGGGGGATGCAAAAGACAGAATTCCGTGGTGAAATAATTCGAACGAACCGAATAATCGAAACCGTAGACGACGTAACGGATTCGAAACGGCTCTCCTCCGGAAACGACCTTCCAGGAATCCAAACCGATCGGCTCGATATCAAGAGACTTTCCATTCTTTCCGGAAACAAAGGCCTCGAGTTTATGAATGTGCCTGGAATAATCCCGGACCATGTAAGATCCGGGAGACCAAACGGGAAGAGAAAGAACGGTTTCGTTTTCGGGAGCGACCATCTCCAATTCTACTTGAAGATAGTGTCCCGTGAGTTGGTATTCTTGAACAGAAAAGCGAAGTTTAGACAATCATTTACCGCTTGCTTTGGAAATCTCCTGGAGAGTTTCTTCCACCGTGGTCGTCGGGTCAACTTTTCTCCAAACCTTTTGTATTTTCCCGTCCGGAGAAATCAAAAAAGAATCCCGAGAAAGCCCTTTGAAAACTCTTCCTTTCCATTCCTGATCGCCGTAGACTCCCAGGGCCTCGCTCAAAGAATGATTCGGATCGGATAACAAAGGGAAGTTCAAAGAATACTTTTGTATAAAATTCTCATGAGATCCGAGATCGTCCAAGCTCACACCGTAGACCTTCGCTCCGATCTTCTTAAATTCTCCGATATGATCTCTGTAACTGCAGGCTTGTTTTGTGCATCCCGGAGTATCGTCTTTCGGATAAAAATAGAGTAGGGTCCAAGAACCTGCGATGTCCTCGGGAAGTTTCACGCTCTTTCCTTCTGTGCTTTCCAAACTGATCGCTGGAAGAGACGTTCCTAATGTTGGATCTGACATTCAAATTTCCTCATCGAATTGTTTCACTCCGGAAATCCGGATAATGAAATAATAAGAGAAGCGGAAGACTTGCAACCGCTTTTCAAAACGAACTCGAGGAATTGAATCGAATCCGGAATAAAAATGTTGAAAATTCGACAATCTAAACTTCTAATCCTATACTTCACCGAGAAATCACGATTTCTTTAAATGGAAAAACCAACTTTGAAAACGATCCTATTCTTCCTTTTATTTCTTCCTTCATTTCTTTTATCCGAAACCCAGGAAAATTGGAAACCGATCGACCTTCGCACGGGGACCTGGTTTGCCGCGGAAGGTTTTCAAAGTAAGAATCTGAATGGACTCGATTCTTCTTCAGAGCGAGTAAAAAAGATAACTTCGTTTCCGATCGTTATGAACGAAATCTTCGAGGTTCCGATCGGTGAAGGTTTGAAAGAATACACGCTCCAAACTCGGTTCTTTTTGGAAGGGGATCTTCAACAAACCAAAATCTACAAACCCATTTTTCTTTATTTAGAATCGATCGGTGAAAATTGGGAAATTTATCTGAACGGATATTCTCTGAGCAGGGAAATTCATCTCGATCCTTCCGGAAAAGAAATGCTCGTTCGAAGGACCATTCGTAATTTTCGTTTACCGATCGATTCGAGCCTTTTGAAAAAAGGGGAGAACGTCCTCACCTTTCGCCTGATCGGAGATTCTCCTGCGACCGCACTTTCTAAAAACCTGGATCTGGGTTTTTACATCGACGGAGATTATTCGATCACGACAGAACAAAAACTTTCCGGTGAAATTTCCTCGCTCGTCAACCTCTGTCTCAATACGATTTATATCTTTTTCGGTTTGTATCACCTTCTCATCTACGTAAAAAGACGGGAGGATCGTTACACACTCTACTTCGGATTTTTCAGCGTCTTTATGGCCGTTTATTCCCTTTCCCGCACGACATACGCTTTCGAGGCGATTCACGATACTACTTGGATTACAAGAATTGAATATGCCTCCGTTACTCTGCTCGCGCCGCTGTTCTTATTGTTTATGCAGGATTATTTCTACGGAAGAGCGAAGTTTTCGAGAATTCTTTTCGGATTTTTCATTTTCAATCTCGGAATCGCGTTAGTCACCCTTATGGAGCCTTTCCGTTATACGATGACTAGTTTGAGAATCTGGCAGTTTTCGATTCTTCCCACTCTCGTCTATCTACTCTATTTTATGGGAAAAGCGGTATATCTCAGAAAAAAAGACGCAACCGTCATGGCCGCGAGTATGTTCACGGTGGTTTTTATCGCTGTTTACGACGTGATCGATTCCATGTTTTTTCAATCGGGGTTCCGATTCACTCACTTTGCTTATTTTCTTTTTGTAGTAGCTCTTACAACGATTCTCGCGAACAGATTTATATCTTTGTATCGCCAGTCCGAAGATCTCAACATAGAACTCAGCCAGCAGAAACTCGAACTCGCAAGACAAAAGAACGCGTTTTTTCGTTTTGTTCCGGTTCAATTCTTAAACGTTCTTGGAAAAGATTCCGCGGTCGAAGTCAATTTAGGAGATTCCGTTCTCAAAGAGATGAGCGTCCTCTTTACGGACATCCGATCCTTTACTACGATCTCAGAGCAGATGACTCCCGAAGAAAATTTCAAATTTATCAACGACTACCTCGCGAGTATGGAACCCGTCGTCCAGAAACACGAAGGGTTTGTGGACAAGTTTATGGGAGACGGAATTCTCGCGCTCTTTTCGGGAGAAGGTGAAGCGGTGAACGTTAGTCTCCATGGAAAGACATCCGCTGACAAAGCGATTCTCGCGGCGATCGAAATGAAAAAGAGAGTTCAGATGATCAACGCGGAAGCGAAAGATTCTTCTCACTTCAAAGGTCTGAAGATCGGAATCGGGATCAACACCGGAAATCTGATGCTCGGAACCGTGGGAAGCCGCTCGAGACTCGATACGACCGTGATCGGAGATACCGTGAACGTAGCTTCCCGTTTGGAAAGTCTGACCAATCTTTACCGCGCGGACATCCTTATTACGAAGAACACTCTTTCTTCGATGACGATCGCCGACGGACTTGCGATCCGCGAAATCGATTCCGTCGTGGTCAAAGGCAAAACGGATCCGATCATCATCTATGAAGTCTACGAAGCGGACGCGCCGCATATCCGGAAACTCAAAGACACTACCTTACCGTTGATCACGAGAGGAATTATTCTTTACAAAGTCGCGGACTTTCAAGAGGCGCTCATCAATTTCGAACAAGCTCTCAAAGTATATCCCGAAGACATCGTCTCGATCCTTTATCGTAAACGTTGTCAGGAATACATTGCGATTCCTCCGATCGGAAATTGGATCGGAGTTCAACACCTTCTTGAAAAATAAAGGGTTCTCTTTTCTTTAATATCTTAAGGTTGCCGCAATTGCAATCTGTGATCTTACGTCGCGAGTCGATGGTAGCGGCCCTAACGCCGTGGCGCCCGAAAAGTAAAACCCTAACAACGCAGAACTCATAGACGCACTTGAACTTGAAGCGGACGAACTTCCGAACATGGAAGAAATTAAAGTTAACGGATTGGCGGTTTCCTTTACTTTCGATTCGGTGACGGTATGAGTTGCATCCCAATATCCATAAGAAAGATTTAAACCAAGCAATTCCGTAAGTTGATACGTATAACCGAGTTGAAATCTGTTTCCGACAAGTTCCGTAGTCGCTCCACCTTTGACTTTTGTCGTAAGGGGAATCAATAGAGGACTTGTCGCGCTGGATGAAGAACCGGCTCCGAATGTAGAACCCAGATTGACAAATGCTTTAACTTCCTCTGAATATTTCCCGTTATTAGCGACACTTTCAAAGTGCTCTATACTAAAAAATAATTTGTGCCTTTCCTGAAGTTCGAGAGTATAACTTAAACCGATTACGCCGTTCACGAATGCCTCGTAATAATCGATTTTTCTTTGTGTCAAAAAGTCGATTGAGTTCAGCTGGGACGACGTTGTTGCCCCCGTTCCCATTGTCGCCGATAGGCTCGAAGAATAAATATTATAAGTAGAATTGAGTTGAGTGGAATTTCCATTTAATTCCAACCCGAATCTAAATCCGATATTCGAAAGAAACTTATTTGCGTTGGCATGCCAAGGAAGAATTTCCCCCACATACCCAATCCGTGCGGTCCTTAGTTTATTGTTATCATAAAAATAATCATCAAAGGATGTTGTAGCAATCCGACTAGCGGTCGATCCGGACCCAATGGATAATGCAGATTTTTCATATTCAAGGTTTTGAAAACCGTCCGCTTTAAGCCCCGCGTAGGATACCAAAATATTACTTTTATAAATTCCATTTTGAATTCCCATCCCCCAATCAAAGCCCTTGCCTTTAAAGTTCTCCGCACTCGGAAAGGACAGAAAGCTAGTCCCTCCGAATGCCTTATTGACCATTAAAGAATTTTGAGTTAAAATGGCGTTTTTAGCGGTAGCAGAGTTAATGTTATTATCAGTGACTCTGAAGAACATTTCGACATTTCTTCCTTTCGAAGAAATCGGAGCCGCCGCCGACTGCGCGTCCCCTTGAACTTGCGCCGTTACACTGTTAACGCTGAACGCAAATAAACCTAAAAAAAACAAATTCCTAATATAATTCATTCAATCCTCTCAGTCGTTTCACATCGGAAATATTTCTCAATTTGAAGCCTATAACTGGCTAAATCCCGACATCCTTAAAATAGTTTTGCTTGCTCAATTCTTCACTTTAGAAAGAGAAATATCTTGTTTGTGATTTTTTATAGCCAAAAAAATCACAAAAGCTGACTTTGCAAGAATCTTTTAAAAAAAATAGCTTTATCGTAAAATTTGAGAATTCCGTTCTTTAGAAACTCTTTGTGGATTTGATTCAGATATCTTTTCTACTGAAAAAAACTGATTCATGAACGTGAGTTTTTAGAAATCGGGATGTATTGACGCGAAATTCTTCCTCAAACAATCGTTGCCAAGGCCAATTCGCCCCGGAAGATTGGCTTCTGATAATTTACAGATTGCAAAGGAAACCTGGTACAAATGATACCCTACACCGTCTATAAAATGATCCATATCTTCGGGATTCTTCTTCTCTTTACCGCTTTGGGAGGAGTCACCATGCACGTGTTGAACGGAGGAAACAAAGAATTCTCCAATCGAAAATTTATCGGAATCACGCACGGAATCGGACTCTTCCTGATTTTGCTCGGCGGTTTCGGAATGCTCGCAAGACTCGGAATCCTTTGGCCTTGGCCGGGTTGGGTAATCGCAAAGTTTGCGATTTGGCTTGCGTACGGCGGACTTCTTACGGTCGTTTACAAAAAACCATCCTTAGCGAAGGTGTTCTGGTTCGGGTTTCCTCTTTTAGGACTTCTCGTATCGTACATCGTTCTCTACAAACCGTTCTGATCGACTTTCAAAATTTGAAGAATTAAGATACGTTCCGGTATCGAGGAAACAAAAGAGATGGCTAAAGCATCCGCATCCAAATCGGCTCCCAAGTCAAAACCAAAGAAGGATTCTTCTATCAAACCGATCTCGGACTTCGTCGGTTCGAGAAGCCTTCCTTTTCCCGTGGACAGACTCGAAGACGTCCGCAAACGAGCTCGCAAATTTCGGGAGAAGATGCTTTCCGGTTCTCAGGTCGTCTTTTACAGGTCTTACGATCTGGTGAGGGTGCCGTATCCGACGCGTTATGCGCTCTTAAACGCTTATAGTCTTCCGACTCCGTACATGCACATTCTCAATCGATTGTTCATCATTCAGTATCGCACCGGAGAAGGAATCAAAACTCTTTTGTTTTCGCCCTCCGATCTCGACGGAAACGCGGAAACTCCCTTTTTCAAAAGACTCGCGGAAAGTTTCGGGCCGTTTCAATCCATCGGCAAAAAGATCATCGCTCCGATCCTCAACACGGTGGAAGAATGTCTTCAAGACGCGGGAATTTCTCCCGAAAGAGTGGATTACATTTCCTACGATCATCTTCATACGCAAGACATCCGTAAATGGCTGGGTGCGAACGGAGAAAAGGGATATTTCCCGAACGCAAAACTTTTGGTGATGCGGGAAGAGTGGGACTCCGTTCAAGGACTTCTTCCCCCTCAATCCGATTGGTATTGTCCGAACGGAACCGGCGGAGTTGCGAGCGATCGAATCGTAGTTTTAGACGGAGACGTGGAACTCGGACAAGGAGTCGCCCTCGTTCGCACACCAGGTCACACTTACGGAAATCATTCTCTCGTCGCGCATACTCCGGAGGGAATTTTTGTTTCCAGCGAAAACGGAGTGAGCGCGGACAGTTATTCTCCTTTGAAATCGCGGATTCCGGGTGTGAGAAAATTCGCAAAGGCAACCGGAATGGAAGTCATTTTAAACGGAAACACGCTTGAGATCGGACTGGACCAATACATATCGATGGTTCAGGAAAAGGAAATGGCCGGAGTTTCTTTACGGAACCCCGACTTTTACAACGTGATGCCTTCTTCCGAAATGACGAGTTATTGGCTGTTTCCCGGAACGTCTCCTACGTTTAGTTTCGGACAATTGTCCTTCGGCTCGCCGGTAACATAAGGAGAAACGAATATGATTCTATTCATCACCGGCTGCGCGGGCGGACTCGGGAAAAAAATCGCCGAAGACGCGTTCGACGCGGGACATTCGATTCTCATCACGGACATCAACGAGAAGGAACTCAAAAAATTCTCCGCACAATGGAAGAATGAAAAAGAGAGGGTTCTCGTTTCCAAGTTAGACGTCACATCTCCTTCCGACTGGAAAAAGGTGATGGATCTCGCATACAAAAAGTGGGGGAAAATCGACGCGCTCTTAAACGTGGCAGGATACCTTTTACCCGGTTATATCTACGAAGTTCCGGCCGCACAGATAGATCGTCACATGGACATCAATGCAAAAGGTGTAATGTACGGAACCAGGGAAGCGGCGATAAGAATGGTCGCGGCAAAGGCCGGTCATATCGTCAATATCGCTTCGCTCGCAGGAGTCGCTCCGATTACGGGGATCTCGCTTTATTCCACTTCTAAATTTGCGGTTCGCGGATTTTCCTTAGCGGTTGCACAGGAACTCAAAGAAAAGAACGTCTTTGTCACGGTGGTTTGCCCGGACGCGATCAAAACTCCGATGCTGGATCTTCAGAAAGATTTTGAACAAGCGTCCATGACGTTTTCCGGAGACAAAGTCTTAACTGCAGAAGAAGTTTCAAAGATCATTCTAGGTCGCGTATTGTCTCAGAAGCCGTTGGAGGTTTTGATTCCGGGAAGTAGGGGAATCCTTGCAAAAATAGCGAATCTATTTCCTGCGATGAGCGCCTTCCTCGGGCCGATTCTCAAAAAGAAAGGTCTAAAGAAACAGTCAGCTTACAAAAAAGGATAAGGGATTTAGAATTTCTTTTCGGAAGCGCAATCGTGTTCGATTCTAAAACGATTTGTATGATCGTTCCTTTCGGATCGTTTCGCAAAATCAGCGTTAGGTGAAGAATTCTTCCCGGACTGTTTCATGGAAAAATCGAAACCGATTCCCGTACGAATCATGGCGGGATACGCGGCGGCCGAAGTCGGAATCACCGCCGTCGAAGTATTAGCTCAAATTTATCTTTTGGAATTTTTTGTCACGGCCGTCGGTCTCAGAGCTTCCCTATCGGGATTGGCGCTCGCGGTCGCAGTTCTTTGGGACGCGGTTTCGGATCCTCTTATGGGAACCATTTCCGATCATACGAAAACGAAACTCGGAAAAAGAAGACCCTATATTCTGAGCGGAGGAATTTTTCTTGCGATCTCCGTCTACGTTATGTTTTCTCCTCCTTCTTTGGAGACGCAGACTCAAAAATTCTTTTTTCTTTTGTTCGTTTATCTTCTGGTTAACACTTCGATGACGATACTCGCGGTTCCGCATATCGCGCTCGGAGGAGAAATGACCTTTGTGCCCGCCGAAAGAACCCGGATTTTCGGTTGGAGATTTTTCTTCAGCAATATCGGCTTTATTCTGGTTTTGATTCTTCCTTCCTTATATTCCGCGTTGTTTCCGAACGGAAACGAAGTGTCTCGTCTTTTGATCACTCGAAACTATACTTCTCTTACGATCGCTTGTATTCTAATCCTGACTTCGATCATTTCTTTTTTTGCCACTTCGGGAAGAGATCAAGCCGAACCGGAGGCGCTTCTGCAGAATCCGAATCGAAGACCCGAGGTTTCAATCGGACATACTTGGTTCGTTAAGATCGTTTCCGTTTTTAAAAACCGATATTTTTTACCTTTGATCCTCGCGTTTATCGTCGCGACGTTCGGAAGGACTTTCAACTCTTCTATCGTAAATCTATATTACAAATATAGAATTCGTTTAACGGAAGCAGAAATCGGATTGGCGATTCTTCTTCCTTTCGTAGTCTGTCTGATCTTATCCATCCTTCTCTGGGTGTATCTTTCCAATCGGTTCGGCAAAAAGTGGCCCGCGTTTTGGGGAGTTCTTTTGTTGGGAATCATGACCGTAATCGTTTATCCGCTCTTTCCGGAACGGGGAATTTTCCCGATCTTTTTTGCGGCGGTCTTCGGAGGTTTTTTCGCGGGAGCGGTTCTACTTTTCGATTCTTTAGTTGCGGACATCGTCGATTACGACGAACTCAAAACAGGAGAAAAGAGAGAAGGCTGGTTTTTCGGACTCTGGAAGATGGCGACAAAAGTGGCGCGGGCTCTCGGCTTGGGTTTTGGCGGAATTCTTTTGAGCGGAATCGGCTACCAGGAAGGATCGGTCGATCAAATCCCGGAACTTGGATTTCGGCTTTCCATTCTCTTCGGACCCGTAGTCGGAAGTTTTTTTATCTTAGGCGCGTTGATCTTTCTTTTGATGCCTCTCACGAAAGAACGACATGAAAGAATTCAAACTCTTCTTTTGAGAAAAAGAGAGAATCGGAAAAAAATACTGACATCGAAATGATCAAATCGATTCTTTCGACGCGTTCCGATTTTTAAAAAGAATTTTGTCAAAAACCGAAGAAGTTCTCGGAAGTTTGACCATTTCGTCCGATGCGCAACTCTCATCCTAACTTTCGGTCGGATTCAGGAAGAATTTCAGATCGAGTCGCTTTCGGCCGACGAAACCTAAAACCTTCCGCAAAGAGAATTCGTAATTGAAAAACGAAACTTTACTTATCTATCCGGTTTTAAACTTCTTACGAATGTTCCGAAGCGCGTCTTGTTTCGATTTTTCGCGGACGGAGGCGCGAAGATTCTTTTTTATGGGAATGTAGGACTCGGTGCTCGCCAAAGTTTTATGACCGAGAAAATCTTTTACTTGTGCGAGAGGCGATCCGTCCGCGATCAGATGAAGAGCGCGGCTGTGTCTCAGAGTAAAAACGGTCACGGGACTTACGATGCCAGCGTTTCTTCCGATTTCGGAAATGATTCTTTCTACGTTTCTCGAAGTGGTATGAGATCCCAAACTTTTTCCGGGAAACAGATACGAATTGGTCGAGACTAAGGCTTCCTTTTCGTATTTTTTAATCAAGGTAAGAAGTTCCGCAGGTATTTCTACGTTTCTTGATTGAGAAAGAACGCTCGATTTGATTTGAATCCATTTGCGTTTTAGATCGAGTTGATTCCACTTGAGAGAAATCAATTCTCCCACGCGAAGACCTCCGAAATACACAAGACCGCACATCAGTTCGTGTTTTGCGTTGGAAGATGCAGATTTTAGAATATTCTGCATTTCTTTAAAAGTGATCGCATTCGGATTGTTATATTCTCGAATCGGCCTCTGAAAGTCCCGAAAAAGATCCATCTTCATCACGTCTTCAAAAAACATTTTGAGAGAACTTACGTTGATCTGGATCGTAGACGACGAAACTTTCTTTTTCTTAAGGTGATCCATATATCGATTGAGATCTTTGAGAGTTATTTTTTCGGCGGGTTTATCCGCAAAATTCAAAAAGTCTACGTTGTATTTGAGATAAGTGTAAGCGGTTGCTTTCTTATAATTTCTCTGGCGAATGATTTTACTGAGTCGTTCGATCGAATGCTTATTCTTTTTCGGAAGTTCCAATTCTGCCATCTCTTCTTTCCTGCCAAATGCATAGATCCGGGGCCGACTCGTTAGACGTCATTCCACAGATTTTGATTTTTTTAAGTAGCTTTGAAAAAAAGAAATCAAATATTTCCAAATTGTGTCAATTCAATATTCGATTTTCTGGAGAATTCTGTCGCAAATCTCTTCGACCTTCAAATCATCTATTTTCCAGTAATAATCGGAAACATTTTCGTAATGAGGAAGCCGAGATTCTAAGATATTGCGATAAGAGGCGACCGCGCTGAGAGCCGGTCGGGTGGGATCGTTTTGAATCTTTTCCACCAGAACTTCTGTGGAACGCGATAGACCAAAGACCGTAGCGATGGATTTTAAGAGCTCCGTTTTTCTCAAACTCAGGATTTCATTGCCTTTCGAATCCAAGTCGAAAAGGATTCCGCCTCCGCAGTCCAGAATGATTCCGTTCGCCGTTCTTAATTTTTCTAAGATGAGAAACTCAAGATCTCGAAACGGTCTCCAATTTCCTTCGTTTTTTTGGATAAATTCGGGGATCGAGATTCCTCCGATTTCATAGACCGCGATCATATCCGTAGAAACCACCGGCATTCCTGTGATCTTGGATAATTTTCGGGAGATCTTAGATTTACCGACCCCTCTCGGACCGATCAAAGCGAAATTTTTTTTCAAGCCTGGATTAACTCACGGATATGTTTCTGTATTTCCGGTAAGACCGTATAATACATCTGCAAGTCAGAATCACTGATTCCTAAAATCTGCAAAGCTTTATTGGAAATCGGCGTGGACAATCCTGCGATATCGATTCCCACACCCGCTGCGACCGAGATCGTATGCGCTACGTGAACGACCGAAACCAATTCCGGATATTCCTTTTCTTCCTCCGGACGACTGTAATTCTCCGCAACGTGTACGAGTTCCTTCGGGAAATTCCATTTTGCTAATAGTTTGGCCCCGGCTTCCTCGTGAGAATAACCGAAATGTTTTTTCTCCAGTTCGGAAAACGATGAAGTATGATTTTTCAATTCTTCGCGAAGTGTGATCAGAACGGCCGGAAAAAAATCGGCTAAGATGACCTTGCCTATGTTGTGCAAAAGTCCGCCTGTAAAAGCGAGATCCGTTCCGATCTTTAGCTTTTTTTGTTCGCAGATTCTTTTGGATAGTTCGGCGACGGTGAGGGAATGAATCCAGTTATCTTCCGCTTCTACTTGATATCCCTTTAAATCTTTTTTGAGAATTCCTTTGGAAGCGGTCAGTAGAATGATATCTTTTACGGTCTTGATGCCGAGAGTCATTAAAGATTCTTGAACCGTTTTGATCGGCTTTGCGGCGCGATAGTACGCCGAATTGGAAAGTTTGATCACTTCTGCGGTCAAGCCGGGATCGTTGGAAATTTCTTTTGCGAGATCCGGTATCGCAACGTCCTGCTTTTGTACCATCTGCATTACTTTCGTAACTACGGAGGAGATTCTAGGAAGTTGGGCGTCGTTTAAAAAGAGTTGATCTATTTTTTCTTTCATCTTCTTTTACCTGACCTTGTAGAGGTACTTTTCAAAACCCGCTTTCTTTAATAGGACACGTCCGTCGTCCAAGTACAAGCTGATGGTTCTTCCGTCGTTACCTCCGACATCTTCCACGATCAAAGGAATTTTGTTTTGTTCCAATATGGCGCGCGCTGTCAAAATGTTCTGTTCTCCGATATTCTGGAGAAAACTGGACTGGACCCCTTTGAACATCGAAGCGCCTCCGAAAAGACGTCCGCCGTATTCCCCTGGATTACAACCCAACTCGGTCATTTTTTTGATCAACAAAGGGATCGCGGTTTCCGCGTATTTGAACGGATTCTTCTGAGAATCCTTTCCACCCGGATCTTTCGAAAGCATGAAGTGAGACATCGCTCCGACTTTCTTTTCCGGAGCGTAAAACACGACTCCGATACAGGATCCAAGAGTCGTTCTTAGAATTTCGGGAGACTGCCCGCCTTGCAGGTCGGCGATTCCGATATTGACTACCTTCGTTCCTTTTGCCAGCATTTGTATCCAGTTATCCGGGTGATATCTCGTTCTAAAAGAGTATCCAAGACAATATAGTAACGTCCCGAATTCTTCAATACTTTTTTGAGACGTTCGAAAAGCGAGATTACCACAATTCGGAAAGTTGCGCTTTTTTCTCAAGCAACGATTTCTTTTTCATCGGACTTCGAAGATTTTTCAAATCGAATCGTTTTCCACGGATAAAAATCAAACGCTTAAAAACGGAGAAGAATTCGGATTCAAATCAAGCAGAATTTCATTTTACGCGACGATCCTGATTTCATACACTGCTTTTGGAATGGCAAAAAAAGCACTCAAAGAAAAGACAAAACCCGAGAGTAAAAAAACGAATTCTACCTCGGAACCGATCGAGTCCTTCAAACTCGGTAAAACATCCGTAACAATTCTAGGCACGGCTCATATCAGTCAAAAAAGCATAGACGAAGTTCAAAGAATCATTCGAGAAGAAAAGCCGGACACGATCTGCGTGGAACTCTGCAATTCCAGAATGCGTTCGGTTAAGGATTCCGAACACTGGAAGAAACTGGATATATTCAAAGTTTTTAAAGAACGAAAAATGTATCTTCTTCTTTCCAGTCTCATTCTTTCCGCGTTTCAAAAAAAATTGGGCAAGGGTTCCATCCGTCCCGGAGACGAAATGAGAATGGCGATCTCCGAAGGAGAAAGAACCGGCGCTAAAATCGTGCCGATCGACAGAGAAGTTTCCACAACGCTCAAACGCGCTTGGTGGAACATAGGACTTTTCAATCGTATGTTTTTGCTTTCCGCTCTGCTCACTTCCCTTTTTGTGAAAGAGGAAATCTCAGAGGAAAAAATCGAAGAGATGAAATCGGACGACGTCCTCAAAGATCTATTCTCACAACTTCCGAAACGTTACGAATCGATCAAAAACGTGATCATTGACGAAAGGGATTCTTATCTCGCACAAAGAATTCGGGACGCATCGGTCGACGGAAAGAAAGTTTTCGCGGTGGTCGGCGCGGGTCACTTGCAGGGAATCATGAATCACGTCCACGAGGACAAGGACATTTCCGGCCTCGATCATCTTCCTCAAAAAACCGCTTGGGATCGATGGAAGGGTTTGATCGTTCCCGGAATTTTCCTGGGCTTGATTCTTACGGTTTTTTATTTCGGAGGCAGACAACAAGGACAAGAATTCATACTTCGGTGGATTTTGGTTAAAGGCGGACTCGCCGCGTTAGGCGCCGTTATCGCGTTGGCTCATCCTCTTTCCGTGATCCTCGCCTTTTTGGCCGCACCCGTGGGAAATTTTAACCCCGTCATCAAGCCGGGTTGGGTCGCCGCGTTATCCGAGTCTTGGTTACGCAAACCTCTCGTGGAAGATTTCGAAAGGATCGCGCAGGATTCGGAACACTGGAAAGGATATTGGAAGAACAACGTGATCCGTATCTTTCTCGTGTTTATGCTTCCTCAAATCGGAAGCAGTATCGGAACTTTTATCGTAACCGCGGATTTCTTTCGAGTCATCAAAGGATTTTTATGAACGAGCGGCTCCGGAAACTCAAAGCCATACTTTGTTTCGTTTTGGCTTTTTCCGGGGTTGTTTCCATTTCCGCGGAAGATTCCGATTCTTCCGAATTCGAACCGACCGTGATTATGGAAGACGTCGATCTTCAACCGTATATCACTTTCTACGAAGACAAAACCGGGAAACTTACCTTTCCCGAAATTCAAAAAGTATTTCGATCCGGACAATCCATTCCTCTTTTCAACAACAGCCTCGGTTATTCGGAAGCCGCGATTTGGATTCGGATTCCGGTCGCAAACAGAGAACGAGGCACCCGCAACTGGGTGCTTCAGTACGGATACAGCCTGATCGATTCGATTCGATTGTATTCGACTAGAAACGGGGCGCTGCCCTTGGTTGTCACCGGAGACGAACTTCCGTTTGCGACACGTTTGGCGGAGAATCGGAATTTCCCGTTTCAACTTAGCGAACCTCCGCTTTCCAAAACCGACTACTATGTCCGGATTCAATCCAAAAGTTCGGTAGTAATTCCTCTGAGCGCTTTTTCCAGAACGGAATATCTGGAACAAACCGCAAAGGAATACACGACTCTCGGTTTTTATTACGGCGCGATGATCGTGATGTTCGTTTACAACCTTTTTCTCCTGATCACCACGAGGGACAAAAGTTATCTTTATTACAGTATATTCATTTTTTTTGATATTCTTTTTCAAATGACGTTAAACGGTTTGTCCTTTCAATTCTTATGGCCGAATAGTCCGGATTGGGGAAATCTATGCCTTCCTTTCTTTATGTTTTGCGCCTTTCTCGCGGCTTGTCTTTTCGGAAAATCCTTTTTAGAATCTTCTAAGATGACGCCGATCACGGATAAACTTTATTATCCTTTGATAGCGATTTGTATCTTCGGCTGCGTCGGCTCGCTCAGTTTTTTCAGTTATACGTTCAGCGTAGTTTCCAGTATTCTTGTTCTTCTCCTTATGCTGCTTCTCCTGCTGATCAATAGTTTACAGTGCGTTTGGAAAGGACACAGACCGGCTCGATTCTTTTTGACCGCTTGGTCCGTTCTGATCCTCGGCAGTTTTTTATACGCCCTGAAAGCGTTCGGAATTTTTCCGGACAATTTTTTTACCCAGTGGGGACTTCAGATCGGATCCGCTATCGAAGTGACTCTTCTTTCTTTGGGACTCGCGGATCGGATCAAACAACTTTCTCTGAATTTGGAAACTCAAGCGACCAATCTAAATCTTCTCAAACTAAGACACGAACAATCCGCGATTCAATATAAGAATTTATACGAAGGAGAAGAGGACTTCCTTTTCAATCTGGACTCCCACGGAAATATCACGGGCACAAACAAGGCGGTCTCGACCTTTCTCGGTTTTAAACCCGCGGACGTAATCGGAAAAAACTTTCTGGAATTGATGTACAATACCGGAGGCCTGGAAGACGCATTCAAAAAATTGTATGTGATGGAAAGAATGGAGGAACTTTCCAATACGAGAAAACCGGTATATTTTCGCGCCGACTTTCTACAAAAATATCTCAAAGAACCGAAAGAACTCCAGGTCCGTCTTCAAGTTTTAGAACACGATTCCGGCCGCGAAATTTTAGGAAGGGCTTACGAGCCGGATCAGGATTTGATGGGAAGATTTTTGGACGAGGAAAGAATCGTGTTCTCCGTTAACAATTATCTTCAGAACGCCGAACTTTTAAGTCAAAGACTCACGTTCAATCTGGTTCGATTCACCGATCCCACGATGGCGCTTTCCATCCGCACGAGCCTGCGCGAAATGCTCATCAACGCCATCGAACACGGAAACCTGAATATCTCCAACGAAGACAAGGCGCGGGCCTTAAAGTCGGGAAATTATTTTCAATTCATTCTTACCCGTCAAAACGATCCGTATTATAGGGATAAAAAAATTCTCGTGGAATATTTTCTTTCCAGACAAAAAGTGGGTTATAGAATCACGGACGAAGGAAAGGGTTTTAACCACGCAAGAACAGTGAGAAACGCGATCGCAAATACGGACGATTCGACTTCCCTTCAGACAAGAGGGATAGCGTTCGCACTTTCGACCTTCGACGTAGTAAAATTCAATTCGACGGGGAACCGAGTGACCTTGGTTAAATACTTCAAATGAAATATTCTGTTTTTATCATATTCTTTCTTTGTTTCTGTTTGTCCGGCTGTGCGAGCCCCGGTCGCGGAGGAAAAAGAAATCTTCCCAAAGAACTTCCGGTTGTTTTGCAGGAACTTTCATCCTCTTTAAAAAAACAAATTCAGACCAATCGGGAATCTTCCTTGCCAGATCGGAAAAATGCCTTAAAACTAGCGATCCTTCCTTTGTTAAACGAAAACGGCTCCGTCACAAATCTGGGTTCCAATATTTCCGGACAACTTCTTACACAGATGAACGAACCCGGAAAATTGATTTTGGTGGAAAAATCCCAGCTCAATCGATTGATCGACGAACAGACGTTTCAAAAATCGGGCTTGGTCCTTTCGGACAAATCCTTGGAAATCGGAAAACTTTCCGGAGTGGATTTGATTCTTCTCGGCTCCGTTCAGTTCAACGATCAGACTTTTGTTATCCAGCTCAGAGTCGTTTCCTTGCAGTCGGGCGAAATATTGGCGTTAGGCGAGGGCGTCTTCGATTCGAACGACGCTCTCTACGATCAATACCGAATTCTAAACAAACCGTAGAAAAGCGAGAGTTAACGTTTTGTTTTCTTTTTAACCGCTTTTTTGGAGATCGGTTTCCGCGTCTTTTTGGGCGCGGCTGAAATCCTTTTTTTGGATGTAGGAGCTGTTACACTTTTCTTTTTGACGGCGTTTTGCGTTTTTTTCTGAGAAACAAGTTTTTCGTGAAGAGCCGCCATCCCGGCGCGTTCCGCTTCTTTTGCGGCGTCGCTCGGATAATGGAAGACCAAAAATTCTAAGATCGTTCTGATATTTTCGGATTTACGAACCTGATTGTAATTTCCGGGAATATCAAACCAGAGATCTCTTTCTTCACCGTAGATCGAAGACGAAGAAGGAAGAAAAATAAATTCTTTCATCGGCGAAAGAGGATGAAAACGGTCCATAAAAAGAAAGGTTTTAAAAAGTTCCTGCAAATAAGGAGATCCGTAACGCAAACCGGAAACCGGAAGAATCGAAAACAGATAACTTCCCCGAAAAGGAGTCCCTAAAGTCACAAGACCTCTGATTTTTTGACGACTCCGATCCGGAAGCAGGAGCGTGAGAAGGCCGCCGGTATTGTGCGCGATCAGGACCGACTTTACCGGAATCCGATCCATCTGTTTTGCAAGAATTTCGACGGCCTTTTTCGTATTCAAAAAGAAGGAAGGAATTCTCAAAACCCTCGGCTGATATCCTTTTGCTTCCAGGGCTTTGCAAAGTTTTCGATAGAACAAAGGCCCCGAAAGAAAACCGGTCACAATATAAATATCGCCTCGGGAAAGATTGGGATCTTTCCCCGAAGGAATCAAAGATGAAATTACAGAAAGGATAAATTCTAAAATTTCGGAAAGGAAATAGAAGAATGTTCTAAAAGCGGAAATGATTTTTTTCATGAGAATGGCTTGAAGTTATGGGGTAAAAAGACAAGACTGTCAGAGTCTTTCATGAATACAAAGAAGCTAATTGTTTTCCTTGGGATTTTTTTCATTCTTCCTTCCTCTGTCTATTCAAATATACCGACTCACGCGGGCATGGAGAAAAATTTCAAAGAGGTCTGGGGAAAATGGTTTCCGGTTCCTTATACGAAAATTCTTAAAAAGGATCTAACGGGAAAGGGCGTTCTGGTTTATAGAAAAACTCCGGAACGAATCGTCTATATTTACACGTTTTTAGTTTTTCTTCCTCTGTATGCGGAAAACGAGGAAGCTCCGAAGGAAATTCCCGGGAAGGGAAGAGAGGTTCGGGCCAAACTCGTTTACGAACCGACTCATCAGACGGAAAAATATTCGATTGAGTTTACCGAGTTCGACGAACAATACAATAGCAAATCGGTGGTGCGATGGATTCGTTAAAATCAAAATCGGAAGAGTTGATCAGACGGAAAATGCTTTCCGAAGGAATGTCTGAAACGTTTATCCAAGATTTTCTTAAAAAAGTGGATCAAGTCCGAAACGGAGAAACGGGAATGGTTCGCTGGGAAGAAGTCGGCGATCTGGATCCCCAAAAGGACGAGATTTCGCTCGAAGAAATCGAAAAACGGAATTCTCCCTCGCCCGATATTCTTAAAAATCTCGTAGTCATCAAATTGAACGGAGGACTCGGCACCTCGATGGGACTTTCCGGTCCCAAATCTTTGATCGAACTCAAAGACGGAATGTCGTTTTTGGAAATCATCGCAAAACAATCCGAAGTCATTTTAAAGAAGTATAACGTGTCCGTTCCTCTGATCCTTATGGACAGTTTTAATACTCAGGAAGAAAGCCAGGCGGAACTCAAAAGAATCGGATTCAAACAAAAGTTTGCGACTTCTTTTTTACAACACAAGGTTCCCCGTCTTTTGAAAGAGGACCTAACACCGATTAGCTGCAAAAATTCCGACGAAGAATGGTGTCCGCCGGGCCACGGAGACATCTGGATTTCTCTTCTGGAAACCGGACTTTTGGATACTCTGATCGAGGACGGTTACAAAGTGGCTTTCGTTTCCAACGGGGACAATCTCGGTGCGACCGTCCACCCGGGAATTCTGGAATATCTTCTGAGAGAAAACTTGGAATTTTGTATGGAAATGACTCCGAAAACCCTTGCGGACAAAAAAGGCGGGGCGATCTACAGAAGAATTTTAAACGGCAAACCGGAAAACTATCAGTTGCTGGAAACCGCTCAGGTCCCTTCGGAACACATGCACGAATTTGAAGGGTTGGGAAAGTTTAGAAGTTTTTCAACGAACAATCTTTGGATCAATCTTATAGCACTTAAGGAAAGGTTGCTCCAAGGAAACTTTGAACTCTCTCTCATCGTAAATCCGAAAAAGATCGATGGAAAAGAAGTATTCCAATTGGAAACCGCGATGGGTTCGGCGATTCGGAATTTTTCCCGAGTAAAAGGTATCATCATTCCCAGAGATCGATTCGCTCCCGTAAAAAAATGCGAAGACTATCTCGTAAGAAGATCGGACGCATATCAACTCTTAGACGATTATTCGATAACGATGTCAGAGGAAAGAAAAAAGTCCGGCTTAGGCGAAGTCCTGATTTCATTGGATGAACAATACTATAAGAAAATCCAAGACTTCAACCGATTGTTTCCGGAAATTCCTTCCTTAGTGCGCTGCACTTCACTAAAAGTGCAGGGAGAGGTGCTCTTTGATCGGAAAATCAACATAGATGGGGACGTCGTAATCCAGAATAACGGTCCCGAGTTAAAAAAAGTTTCGGAGTTAAAAATCATCAACTTCGAATCCGGAAAATATTCCTTTTAGGCTTTACAAAGAAAATCCTCCATCGATTCTTTTTATAAGAACGATTTATCAACGGTTCTAAATATCTCAACTGTTATGATGGACTCGTGTCCGGAAACGGACGGATCTTTTGCAAACAAAGGCTGAAATGACAACTTCTAAAAGTCCGAAGATCCGCTCCTTTGACGAAGGCGAGATTGAACAATTTAAGAACGTCTTTATCAATGAGAATCGCGGAAAACCGATCGTTCTCCTAAGATTTCAGGATATCAAATCCCTTTCCTTTTTGGATTTTCTGCAATTGGTGCCGATTAAAATTTCGGAGCTGCATCCCGGCGCGGAGAATCACTATTCTTATTATTGTTACGGCGATAAGAAGAATCTTTTGATCGGAGTCGCTCCGGTTCAAATCAACGGATCCAACGGATTCTTAAACTTTGATTCCGTATTGGGGAGATTCAGGGAAGTCTCGATCAAAAACGGATCTATGAACTTCGATTTCGGAATCGCAAGAACTCAGTGCAATTATATCTCTTACGTCGACGAAATCTTTCACGAACTCGAAGTCTCTTCGCTCAAAAACCTGAAAGACAATCTCATCCGCTGGAGTTGGACCTATCTCAATCGGGTCAACGATTACTTCGCGGGAGAAAAAGCGGACGCCGTCATTCAGCCTATCATTCACTACAATCACAAAGCTCATACGTATTCGATGAAAGGCGGAGAAGTTTTCGTGGGTGGAGAAGCATACGCCGGTTATGCGGACTTAATTCGTGATATTCCCCACGATCAGGATCTGAATCGGATCGAACTTTTGATTTTGGAAAAACTTACGATGTGCTGTAACGGAGCTCCCGGACTTTTGAAGTTCAATATTTCTCCGCAGACTCTCATCGATACCTTCGATACCGACGAAAAAGTGACCCGTTTTCACAATCTTCTTCTCAACCAAAATCTCAGCCCGGCGCTCGTGAGAATGGAACTGATCGAAAAACCCTATGAAGAAGCGGAAATCACTCTCAAGAGTGTGTGCAAAAGATTTTGGAATTTCGGGATCAGCTTTGCGGCGGACGATTTCGGAGTCAAAAGCCAAAGTCATCAGATCGTTTTGGATCTCGGAGAAATGATCAAAGAATTCAAACTCGATCCTATCAGTTTTAAATTCAAAGCGGACCAAGACTTAACTAAATTCTTAGATAACCTCGCGTTTATAGATTATTGCAGAAGATTATCGGACAACAGGGAAGCGATCATAACGGCGGAGGCGCTCGAAGACATCGACTCTCTCAACTTTCTCATCGCTCACCAAGTCTATTACTTCCAAGCAAATCTTTTCTGCAAAAAAATTTCGATCGGAGAATACAAAGAAATCTTCGAAGAGATGCAGGACCTTCCGGAGTCCGTCGTAAATAAGATCTTGAATTCGGAAGAACTGCTTCTAAAGCTAAAGGCGAAAGGGAACATCTTTAAACTTTCGAAAGAATTGGGTTTGATCTCTTAAAATATCTCTTCCTCGTTTTTATCTATACACAACGAACAGATTTTTCAACGTTCGAGTCGCCGGCGTTTTCGAAAGGCAAGAAAGAATTTGGGATGCGCCTCGCGCGTCCGGAATCAAGTACGAAACAGATACGCGAAATCCCAATCGAAAAATCCCCTCGGTACAGGTTGAGGCGATTTCCGCGAGATCGTCGACCTTGATCCATTCTAATATAAATTTGTTAAATATTTACCTTTCAAAGTTTTGTATATTGAGAAGTCCGAATCTATACTAATGATATTATAAATCCCGTCTCTTTCCGCAATAGACATCAAAGAGGCATCCGCCAAATCCATCGGCAAGTCTGCGTATTTCTGCATTCTACTCTTTATATATTTTAAGTCGTCGATCGTTATATCCATAACCTGCAAACTGCCGCGCTCTATCCACTCCAAAAAGTCAGATTGAGCGTTATTAGAAAAAGAAAGCAAATAGATAACCTCGGTAACCACGGGCCAAGTAGTAAACAAAGAGCCTTTAAATCCCTTTAAGAACTTAAATATCGATTTGTGATAATTGTCTGCGGAGTTGAATAATGCAATGATAGGACCAGAATCAATAAGAGCCACGTTTTTCATTCTTGCCATTTATAATTTCTCTCAAGACGTTTTTGCGATTCTTAGATAACTGCGCATTATCGGCAGAATATTTACCGAATAAATCTTCACCCAATTCAAAGGGCGTTTTGTTAGAACTATGATTTCGAATATATTCAAGAATCGATTCTTTTACAATTTCGGATCGGCTCTTTCCTTTCGATTTCGCAAACGAATTCAACTTTCTTTCTAAATCCGGAGGAATTCTGAAACTGATCATAAGATTACCGTATCACAATATAGTATTACAAGCAAGGACTTTATTCAGCTTTTCATTAAAATCCATTTTTCAAAGTCAAGGCAGAGGCGATTTCTGCAAGGAGCGCATCAAAAACACAGCTTCCGCAGTGAGAAACCGGCCACCCAACAAAACCACACGTGCAATCCTTCACAGCGCTTCAAAAAAGAAACCCCGCGCCTCCCATTCAATCGAAGAAGCGACAAACATACTCGAAAGAAAAATTTACTTCACGGACGTTTTTTGTAATGAAGCGCGATGGTACCCGATTTAAAAGTTTCCGAACCAAGAAAGTCTAATTGAATATTATCCTGCAATTTTACGGTATCAAATAGCCGAGGGCCCTTCCCGACAAGAACCGGATGAACGACAAAACGGTATTCATCAATCAGACGAAGTTCCGAAAGCTGGGAGGCGATACTCAAACTTCCCACGAAAATATCCTTCCCCGGCTGCCGTTTCAAGGCGGCCACTTCATCTGCGATTTCCTCTCGTGCCAATCTGCTATTTCTATCCTCGACGTGTTTTAACGTCCTGGAGAATAAGACCTTCTCGACCGAGTCAAAGGCCAGAGCGAATTCGTTGGTCGTCTTGGACATGGATTGGTCTCTGGCGATTTCGGGCCAAAACGGTATCATCAATTGATACGTTATCCTTCCATAAAGAATATGACCTGCGGTTTGCATTAGATCCGCAAAATATTTATGTACTTCTTCGTCGGCGTTCATATCCGTGTGACCGCAATATCCATCCGTAGAAATATTGATCGCAAAAACAATTTTTCTCATAGATCTGTTTATCCTGATTGCGTCCAAAAACGCAAGCAATGTCGATCAATTTTCTGAAAGAAACAAAGAACGCGCAGTCATGTAACAAATCAAAAGAATCTCGATCAACCTCGCCTTGAATTGCGCCGAGAAACCGCAAACGGAGGAGCGCAAACCATTAGAGAATTTAAGCGAGTACTTTGCGAATTGAACCTAACAATAGGAACTCACTCGGCGCCGAACTATTTTTTCATTTTCGAGGTTTCGAGGTTTCTAATTGAAGAAATACCTCGTCGTATTTTTTTCTTTGCATCAAATTTAAAATTGAAACATAACTATCAAAGTTCTCTTCGTGAATTATCACTCCCTTCTCTTTGCTCAGAAATGAAGCTAAAGAATTGTATAACAAAATGTGACTTTTGAGAATGAATAATTCTTCCTCTAAGTTAATATCAGGAAACTCAACGTAACCTTTTTTGGATCCTGTTCTAAGGGCATCGGGATGTCCTGGATCGAAGACGAGTCTCGATTTCGATGTCTCAGAAATTCCATAAGAGCCGTCTGTGTTTAACAAGAGTGTTTGTTTTTTGTAAAACGAACCGTTCGAAGTTCTAGTCGTTTGAATATTCCTAATATTATCTACACAAAGCTCTATTCGCTTTAGCTGAATCATTATTAAATTTTCAATTTTTAGATCGTTAAAACTATTCTTTTCTACGGAAAGAACTCCAAATCTATCCGAAAATTGAATTTTCGATTTATTAAAGTAATCTTCAATAAAGGGTTTCTGAAAGGAATCAACGTAAAAATCAATTTTCGAATAATGATTACAATTCACGATGATAAAAAAGAATATCATTAGTTGCTTTATCATAAAATCTTTAAGTAATTTCGAAAACTGCCGATGACCGAGCCTCTGATTTCGCGTTCGAAATCTCCAGTTCTGTGCCAGCCTCCTCGGGAAGGAAAGTAAAACTCTCTGCGAAAGCCGATTTAACGCAAAGAGCGCAGATACTGAGATAAATCTCCGTTCTTAAAATACTTCGAGCTGCATCAAGGTGTATCAAGGACGTAAGGCCGATTTAACTTGGGTCGTCGGCTTTACGTTCTTTTCGATTTTGATTCTTTTCTTATTCCTTTAGAAAAGAAAGATTGGACTTTTGATTCACGATCGTTTGGTCTTTCATCGTAACGGAAAGTGCGTCTCCGGACTTTTCGATCTCGATCTTAAACTTACCGTCCTTGTCTATGATCGGAGATTCTTCCACGTATTTTCCTTCGAAGATTTTCTTCTTATTGAACTTCACTACGTAGTTTACATTGTCCTGACTTTCGATTTCCAGAAGAACCTGGCTGACCCCGTTGTTTCCATCCCAAGCCATCGCAGTCCAAGGTCCTTTGAACTTTTCAAGCGTAGAATCTCCGCCAAAGGTTCTTTTTTTCGGAGCGACTACAGCGGAAGAAAGCACGGCGGAAGCGGGAAGGGAGTTGCTACTTTCTCCTCCAAGATCCGATTTGGAAGTCACGGAATACAAAAAGAGGGTCTCCTTTGCCGGGATGTCCGCTACGTAAGAATTTTTATCTCCGGAAGATCCCAGGAAAGTCCAGGAAGATTCACCTCGTTTCTTGCGAAAAACATAATATTCTGATGCTTCTTTAACCTTGTCCCAGGTGAGAGAGATTTTAGATGTTTTCGAATCCGAGACTCCTTTTACATTTTCGGGAGCCGAAAGTTTAACGCCTCTTTGTTTGTTCGGATCCGTAAACCCATAGGCAAAACTGGAGAAGGGGCCGTTCTTTCCTTCTTCGTTCACGGCCGTCACCGAGTAATACGCATAACGTGCGGGCAGATTTTCGTCCACAAACTCTTCAGTTCCGGTTTCTGAAATTTTTTCCCAAGCGCCTCCGCCGATCCAACCGGATTTCACATAACGGAACACGAGATACTTCGAAGCTCCCGATACCTTCTTCCATCTGAGTTCGATCTTGCTTTGATAAGAACCTTTTGTCGCCACTAACCCTAACGGTTTCGCAGGAGGAGTTTTCGGCTGCGCCGTAAACCCGCTCGCAGCGTCGGACGGTTCTCCGGTCTTGCCGTTTAGTTTCGCGGAAACGACATAGATTTCAACGACTCCTTTTTTTGCCGCCGTCGTGTCCGTAAAACTATTCAACTTAGAATTTCCGATCGGGTTGTACCTCTTCTGCGTTTTGTTGTATTTAAAAATCTGGTATTCAGCCGAAGCGTCCGCCGGTTCCCAAGCCAATTCCACTTTATTGTCATACTGACCTTGGGTCGCCTTGAGTCCTATAACTTTTGGGGGAGGTTTTAATTCTTCCGTTTTTGCGAATCCTATCACTTCGCCGGCGGAAAGATCGGACGCGGAAGTGTCGGTTAACGTAAGAATTCTGTATCGATACGCGAGATTCGGCTGCACTCCGTCATCGTTAAAACTATTGGTCGCAGAAAGACCGATTTTGGAAAAACCGGAATCCCCAGGGGCCTTCCGATGGACCTCGTATCCTACGGCGCCGGCAACTATTTCCCAATTGATCGTCACCTTATCGCTGAAACTTCCTTGAGAGGCGGTAATCGAAGAGGGCGGACTCGGATTGTTATCGCTTGCAACCGAAGCCGGATCCGGAGTATTGGAATCCGGCTTTCCTTGATCGGCGACGGCTTCCACTTGATCCACCATCACGAACGCGCCTTGACAGATTTTTGTAAACCAACGATAGTCGATGTATCCGTATCCTTGATCTCCCCATTCCTTTCCCCAAGAATTGATAAACTTCACCGCATTCTTAGAATCATCGTAACCGACAAGAGCGATCGCGTGCCCTCCGTAGGTTTTACCCAAACCTTCCTTATAAACCGTATCTCCTTTGAGGTTAAAGAAATTCTCATATACTAATATACCCGCCACTACCGGTTTCCCTTCAGCGAGTTGGGCTTTGACTTCGGAAAGATCGGTGGTCTTGACTCTCAAAAACTCCTTCGCCTTAAAACGGGCAGCCGCCGAAATTGCGGCCTGAGAAGGACGCGCACGATAATCCGCCGGATTGTAGGGCATTTGATCCCAAGGAGCCGCACCCATCTCCACCATCACTCTCATCGCATCGGAAATCAAAGAACCGTTGTCTCTTCCACCGTTAATCTGATTGTAGATAAACGCCGGAGAAAAAATTTTCCCATAATTCGGACTTCCGTCTTGAGTTCGAAGCGACCAATCCTTCGAACCCTTTCTTTCGATATATTCCTGAAAACTTTTTGTGGCATACGCGGTCGACCAAGCCACACAACTTCCTTGTTCCCCCTGATTTCCGACCGGCGGCATAGAATCGGAAAGATCCACTTTGGAAGAAAGGCCCCTGTGCGAGATCCCGTAAGGATTCGTATCCTTTAACGAGGAAAGAAGTTCGGTAGATTCCTGTTTCATTCCCAACGACTTCGTGGAAGGTTGGGAAAAAACGGATGTCAGAGCCGATAGAAATAGAACGGAGATTATTATAGAATATCTTGAAATTCTCATATACTTTGCTTAGTTCCCTTTTTGTGACTGAACGATCTCTTTGATCTGATCTTCGGTTTCTCTCGAATATTCTTTGAACGCAAACGGATGCGGTTCGTATAAAGCAATCAACTTGGATTCGTTTCCTTTACTGTCTTTAACCGTCTTTTGAATTAAGAATAGAATATAGTCCCCCTCCGGCGGAGCCGCTTTCAGCCATTTGCCGAGCAATTCCGGAAAAATCATAAACCCTATTTCGAATTTCACCGGAAGTTTTTCTCCTCCCTTCCAGGGTTTTAAAATTTCAACGGTCGCGGTTACGGAAACGGTGGTTTCGGAGATTTTTTTCTCGTGAACGTTCGTAATCCGAGTGAGCGCGATATAATCCGAATTTCTAATTTGATTTTCAAGAGTCGGAGGAGTGGAAAGCGGTAAAAGCGGCAAGGTTAAAAAAAGAAAAGCGATAAAAGCAGATCCTTTGAATTTCATCTTTGTCTCCATCTGTAGTCTTATTGACAGTCAAGGGAGCAGTATAGGTCTCTGAATCGGATCCGCAAGAAATTTTTTAATTTTTAAAAAGGGCGGCTTCTTGGCCTAAATCTCCGGAAACTTCCTCGCAGGTTTTTGCGATCTCGGAGGATTCGATCGCCAACTTATGAATGAACCGCGTCGCCCCTACGATGGAAACCGAAGATTGTTGGACTTCTTGAATGACCCCGGACTGTTCTTTGATTACGACCTCCAATTCTCCTGCGTTTCGAATCACACGATCAAAGATGCCGCTCAGTTTTTCTCTGACCTTCGTTTGTCCCTTTAAGGTTTCAAAAAAAGATTCGGTCACTTTCATAATTTCGTTTACGTCTTCGATCACTTTAGAAACCGTCTGAGTTCCGTGCTGAACGATCTCCGTATTCTTATCCATCGCTTCGTTGCCCGTAAGAATCAAACCGTGAATCTCTTTGATAGTTTTTGCGGTTTGATCCGCAAGTTTGGAAATTTCATCGGCGACGACAGCAAATCCCCTTCCTTGTTCGCCGGCGCGGGCGGCTTCGATGGAAGCGTTGAGAGAAAGAAGATTCACTTTCTCCGCGATGTCGTTTATCACTCTAAGTCTTTGGGACATTTCCTGATAACTCTCCGAGACTTTCCGTATCGAGTCGTCCATCTTTTGCAACGATTCTTCGCTTTGTCTCGTATGTTGTCCCGCCTTGTCCAAGATGAATTTGCTATTGACGATCTCGTCTTCCAAAACCTGAAACTTTTCCTCGAACGTTGCGTAAAGATCGGAAAATTCTTTATGAGAATCGGATTGAAGCGCGGACGCTTTGGAAACCTTTTCCAAATTTTTCAGAGCGTTATCCATTGCTGCGTCAATCAATCCGATGTTCGATATCTGTTCGTCCGAGTTCTGAACGACACTAAGAGCGCTATTTGCCATAGAAGCCATGTTCTCACGTAAAAAATCAACTTTGGACTGAACGGATTTCTGGATGACAAGATTGGCGGAATGAAATTCTTCCTTTGTATAATACGTTTCCCAATATTCTAAGAACTCTCCTTTGAGAAGAATCGAATAGTAGACAAGAATACCGGATTCAAATATCACAAATACGGCATGTATCAATACCACTTGCAGACCCGCGCCCGTGTTAAAAATGACGATCGGAGTTTCGTTCCATTTTAATCCGAACTCCTGGCAATAGTTTAGAATTCCGTGATGGACCGCGATATAACCCGCCGCAGGCACGATCGCCCTCCAATCCTTGTATATAAGAAGAAATGCGAGAGCCCCGAATATATGAAAGTGCATCTCGATTCTTCCAAACTCGGATTGAATAAAAATTCCGGAGTAGATCATCAACAGCAAAGAATTTAGAATTCTGCTAAAAAGCGTTCCCCGAAAGGAAATATAATTAAAAGTACCTGCGATTCCTAGGCCAAGAGAGGAATACAAAGCGAACTCCCAGGTTCCGAACCCTATGGAAAACAATACGGCCGCGGGGATATGAGCCAAGAGCAGAATCCAAATGAAACGGTCCGCGGACTTCATTTCCGTGTGCAATTTTTCCCGAGCCTGCTGCTGCGGAGAAGCTCCGAAGGAAATCAATTCCTCCGTTCGGGAGGGAGCGTTCGAGTTTTGCTTTTCATTTTTCGACATAATTATAAACCTCTAATATACTCTGGCGTTTAATTTTTGAAACGCCGTTTCGGAAAAACCGTTCAAATCTGAAATCACAAAGGCGATTTTTCCTTTCGTATCCGTCATAAGAACCGAGTTTTGGTGCGCGATGTCGCTGCCAAACCCGTCGTTCACTACAACTTGAAATCGATCGGCAATTTTTTTTGAATCTTCCCGGCTTTCCGGTAAAAGAAGAATCGGCTGTTTTTTCCAATGGGAAAGATATTTCCTCAACCAGGATTTTTTGTCCCGGTCCTTCTCCGGGTCCAAGCTGATCAACACCAAATTCCAAGATGAAAATTCTTCCTTGGAAAGAAAGGTTTCCAGTTTTGAAATTCCGGTCCGACAAACGGATCTACAATCTCCGTATCCAAAGTAAATAAGATATTTCCCACCCTTCAAATCCGAATCCGCGATATAAATATCCTTATCGTTTTGAATTCTGAATTTTGGAATATCCCGATCGGTCTTAAAACCTATGCCTGCATTTTGTAAATCGGCGATTACAAACGGATTGGCCGCTAATACGAAATATAAACAACCGGCGATGATCGATGCGGAGATAGATTTGGAAACGAAGCTGTGAAAATTCAATCTATAATTTTTTGACGAAAAGAAACGGAAAAAGACGGGGAGAAATTACGAATTCAATCTTCGAGATTAAACGAAATCGGAACCCTATGAGACATCCGAGTCGGTCTTCCTTGCACATAACCCGGGCTCCAGCGCGCCATCTTTACGATCTTAATCGCCGCTTCGTCAAACCCGAATCCCGCTTTACCGGACGCGACCTTAGCGCCTTGCAAGTTTCCTTGCTCGTCGATCTGAACGATTACGATGACTTGTTTGGAAACGATTCCGGCGGACTTAGCCTGTGCGGGGAAAAAATCTCTCAGATCAAAATCGATGATCGGAGTCGGAGTTTTGTCTCCGTTGTAGGAAAAAAGAAATCCGTCCTTATCGGTTCCGTTTCCAGAAAGTGCGTTCGGATTCAAGTCCTCGTCGATCGGATCGTCGGCGTTTTGATTGGAACCTTCCACCCAATCTTGTTTTTCAACGGGAGCGGGAGAAGACGTACCTCCGATGAGTTCGGGAGGAATTTCCTCCAAGTCAACTTCCACGTCTTGAGCCACCAAGTCGTCCGAAGAAATCTCGGAATCGGGAATGTATGTCGCAATAAAATAAGCGCCGATCGTGACCGAGTGCAAAACAAAAGACGCGATCAGACAAAACTTAAATAGACCGAATTTGAGAATCTTCTGTTTGATTTCGGGAACGCTTGCCATTCTTATTACCTGTTTCGCCTAACGTTTAACCGAAAGGGCGATCTTAGTAACGCCCGCCCTGCGGATCACTCCCATCGTCTCCGCAATCTTTCCATAGGGCAGGGAAGAATCCGCAGACAGAGTCAGACGCATATTCGGCCTGATCTTAGAATCTCTTTCCAATTGAGCCTTCAACCTTTCGATCGAAGTGTCCGCTCCTTCCAAAAGAATTTTACCGTCTTTTGTCAAAGCGACTTGTACGGATTGCGCCACGTTGGGATCCGCCGCTTCCACCTTGGGAAGATTGATATTGATGGATTCTTTTTTTAAAAAGTTCGCGGTTACCATAAAGATAACCAAAAGAACCAAGATCACGTCCACCATCGGAGTGATGTTGATATTGCCGATTTCGTCTCCGTCGCCGGATGGGGTAGTTCCTGCCATAGTCCGATCTCCTCTAACTACTTTTTACGAGAAAGGCTTGCAAGAAATTCTCTGGAAAGAATTTCCAAATTTGCCTGAATGACTTTTAACTTACGGGTAAAATAGTTGTTCGCCATTACGACCGGGATTGCAACTCCCAAACCCGCCGCGGTCGCGAGAAGCGCGGTGGAAATACTTCTCATCACAAACTCTGCTCCGGTACTTCCTAACGTTCCCAAACCGTAGAAGGCTTTGATCACACCGAGGACCGTACCTAAAAGACCGATGAACGGCGCGTTGTTTCCGAGCGTGTTCAAAATAGAAAGATGATTTTCGAGTTCGATTCTTTCTCCGATAATTTTTCCTTCCTGAAGTTCGGAAAGACCTTCGTGTCCCGCGCTTATGTTTTCGACGGAGAATTGAGAAAATTTTGCGTAGATATTTCCCGGATTTTCAGAAGCGAGAGATTTTACCGAATCCAGATTTCCGTTTCTAATTTCGGAGCTAAGAACCGGGAGAATGGCTTCCGTATTTTTGAGATTCTTACGAAAGATTAAAATTCTTTCCGTTCCCACTGCGAGGGCGACGATACTTGCGATCAGCATAATAATAAAAATGAAAGTTTCGCCGTATTCAACTAAAAACATGGTCATGATGTAGATCCTCTAATATCTTTATTTTTTAAATCTGGCGACGAAGTCACTCAGTTTTCAATCGTCTATTCGCCTGAAATGCTCACACAGGTTTTTGTACACGAAAACGTTCCGGTGGAAAGTCCCGTTATCTGAGACAGTCCGCTTTGATTGCAGGTTCCCGAAGAATTCCGATTGGTCCAATAAGACTTGTTACAGTCCATAAGACACGCTTTGGCTCGATCCGTAAATTTTACGAAAGTCGCCGAGTTGACCAAGGACGTGCAATAATTCTGATACGTCCCGAGCGCTGCGCTCCCGCTGAACAAAGTTACGATTCCGACTTCGGAAAGCGGAGTGGGCAGATCCGGAGCCTTATCCAAACAAGACTTTGCCGCCTGCAAGGATGCGACACAGGACTGAATCGGATCGGTCGGAGGCAAGAGTAAGTATTGAAGGATCACTCTTTTCTCGTTATCACGATTGAAACTGTCGTCGTCGTTCGGTAAGTTGTTACAGTTCCAAACCCAATTCATTACAAAAAGAATCACGATCAGATTTACGATCGATTCTTTCCATTGCAAGAGTCGATTTCTTTTCATCAGAACTTCACCTCGATCCCGATATTGAAGAATGGAATCACGGTTCCACCCGGCAAGGTCAGGGTTCCGAACGTTTGGCTCGGTTTTGGGTTGGTCGCGGAGTAAGGACGCGTAACGTCGAAATTTTCTCCCGAAACGTTTTGCCTCATATATACGTTGATGACTTCAAAGAAAGTGTTTACGTAGCCCCATTCATAGTTTAAGAATCTGTCAAAACGAATGTCCAAACGATGATAGTCGGCGAGACGTTTTGTGTTCGTATGATCCGCAAGATAAGGATTGTTTGCAGACTGAGGAACCCAAATGATCTGACCGTTCGCGGGATTCGAAAATGCGCCTCCGTCGTCTCCTGTGATCGGAGTGATCGGAGTGGAGGTCAGATAAGACCATCTTGCGCCGAACTGCCATTCCTGACTGAATCTCCAGCCGAAAACAACGTTGATGATATGAGTCCGATCGTAGTCGTACAGAGTTTCCTTTGAGTTATGATAGGACTGAGCGAGCAATCTTTGCTCCGGTCCGGTGGCCACGGGAGCCATAATTCCGTCCGGTTTGTATATATTCGGATTTCTGAATGTTTGAGACCAAGTGTAGGAGATCCAACCGAACCAATCTCTCGTTCCGGGAGCCGCGGTTTTACGGACCACAAACTCGTAACCGTGGGAACGGCCGCTTCCGTTATTGGAGTAATTCAAAGGTTTATTGAGAATATACGGTTGAGTGATTTTTCCGTACTGATCCGGATTGGTTCCTATGATTTCCGTAATATACGGATCGGTAACGATCAAGTTGGAGAATTCTTGTTTAAAAACTTCTCCTTTGACCTGCCAGTCGGAAGTGACCTGTTGATCGATCCCTCCGCCGTATTTCACCGCCTTCTGAAATTTCAAATGCGGGTTTCCGCTCTGTTCGGAAAATTGAGTGCTCAGAGGAAAGTTATAGTGTTCGCCTCCGCCCCCGAAAATCGTAGTTCCTTTCCCGATTCCTTCAAATTTGTAGGAAACCTGCGCCCTCGGACCCAAAGCCCCATTCTTTATATAAGGAATATAATCGTATCTTGCCCCCGGTTCGATGAGGAGACCGCCGAACTTGAATTTCATCGTAGTATAAGCGTTGAAGTATTTACTACGGACTCGATTGGTATCGGGAACGGTTCGAAAGTCGGGACTCGCCGTATCGTAAGGGTTCGGATCCGGATTGTTAGGATCGGTTTGTTGGATCGTAGTACCCGTCGTTTTGTAATTGAGAAAACGAACCTCGGAACCGAATTCCGCTGAGAAATATTTATTCGGATCCCAGTAGGCGTCTTGTCGAATGCTGTTGTAAGCGCCGGTCGCTCTTTGTTTTCCTTTGATCGATCCGAGCGAAACGTTCACATCGGCGAACGGATCATAACTGATAAAGGTTATCCGATTCGTAAATTTTTCGGAAGCTCTCCAAGTATAACGCAACGCTTGCGTTCTATAACCCTGACCCGCCGAAAGATTCCCGCCAGCAAACGCGGCCAATTGATCCTTGGTAGGGTCGTTCTGCGGTTTCGCCGGAGGATTTAACGCGAAGTCGTCTTTTGCGGTCAAAGAATAGAATGAGATCTGATGCTGGTCGTTGAAGTTATAGACCATCTTTACTTGAGAATCCGTATAACGAGGCAAACGAACTCCGTCCGGAAGAAGACTTCCGCCGGAAAGATTGCCTAACGTTTCAAACGTCTTGTCGATATAACCGACCTTAACCGCGCCGAGAACATAACCTTTCCCGCCCGCAAAAGTGGTTTGATAATTCGCAGAAGCCGCCCAGAGCGAGGTCAAAAAATTTCCGGAAGTTTTCTGAACCTTATCGGGAGATTCGATTTCGATCACCCCGCCGAGCGCGTTGTTAAAATTAGAGGGAAGAACACCCGTGTAAACGTCCATAGACTTGATCAGGTTTCCGTTGATCGTCGCGGTTAAGCCGTCGAAGTGAAACGGATAAAGAATCGGAAGATCGTCGTAGAGATAAAGATTCGTATTGGGATCGGCTCCTCGGAAAACGTAGTTACTTGCACCGCCTCCGAAAGCGGAAACGGGAACGACTCCGGGAATCGTTTCGATCGAACGCAGAGGTTCTCCGAAAGTTCCTGGCATCCGTTTGATTTCTTCAAAGCGGAGTTTCGTCCGGGACATGAGCTGTTTTTCCCTTTCACCGGTGACGTTGATTCCACCCTTGCTGCTCACTCCTCCGACGGAAGCCGGATCCGTATAGATCAAAACCGTGTCCGAGGATTCTCCAACTTCCTGACGAATCTCTTGCATTCCCGTATCTCTAAGAATCCGAAACGTATAAGTTCCGGAAGAAGGAACGATCGCTTCAAAGTAACCTTCCGCATCCGTTTGATAGAATTTTTTGGTTTCCGAAACGCGAACGCTAACGTTCGCTTCTCCGGAGTTTTTGCCGCGAGAATAGATACGAGCGCGAAAGGAGACCTCCGCAAAGAGTTCGCCTGCGGGAAAGGCAAGAAGAATGACTAAAATATTTCGAATGAGTTTCATCATCTGCCTTTCTATAATTTAGTTTTTACGAAAACTTCCTGGAAGTTGAAATACCAAGGAATATCATCCAGGGGTTTGTCGACGTAGAGCAAAACGCAGGCAAAAGGATAAGAAACAAAAGGACATTCCGATCTCGTGATTGCGATGCTGCAAAGATCCAAGTTCTTCTGTTGAACGTCCTCGACGATAATCGGGAAGGGAACCGGAATCGGAGTTCCGCATTTATGAGCCAAATAACTCGCGGCCGCATAGATCTGACTTTGAGAATCATTCGGATGAACGACCTCGGGCCGAGCGCAGTTTTGAGAAAACAAAATCATCCCGATCGACAACCCGTATAAGAACGTTCGAAACTTACGTTTTTTATTATATTCAAACATACTAATTCTTTTTACCGCCGACCGAAATCCCGCCGGATTCTTGAGAAGACGACTTTGAAGACTTTTTTCCGCCTACGGAGATTCCACCGGATTCCCGGGAGGAATCGGAGGACTTATTTCCTCCGACCGAAATTCCTTCGGAAGGAGCGGAGTTCGATTCCGCCGCAGGATTTTTTGCGGCTTCCGCGTCTTTTCTTTGTTGTTCGAGTTTTAGTTTTTCCGCTTCTTCCCGGTTTCCGATGACGTTTCCTTTTACTTTTAAAACGGATACGGTTCCCAAAGGAAACATAACGTGGGTTTCATGCCAAACCTTGATATTTACGATACTTCTTCCGCCCGGAACCTTTTGAACCGCCTGGCTGAGCGCATAGTCGATGCTGATCGGATTTGTGATCGGAATCATTCCAAACACGAAAAACGTAGACGATTCTCCGATGGATTCTTCCAGAATATCGTAACCGGAAGTCCGTATGATCGTCGCAGAATCATAGATTCCTGGCGAACGCACTCTGCCACCCGGAGAAAAGAGGGAGGCCCCCATACAATTTCCGAGGATCGAAAGAAGAAGGATCAAAAAGATTCCGTTTCCGAAAAAACGAAAAATCTTTTTATTTAGTTCTCTTTTTACCGGATTGGTCATTGAGTTGATCCTCGAATTTGATCGCTTCAGCGTTGATGTGCAGACGATTCACGGTGATAAAAAGAAGAATGTATTTGTCGGTCCAATAACGGATGTTGATCAAAGCGTCGGCCTCTTTTTCAGCTAACATCGAATTGACGAGCTTGTCGATCGGAGGCTCCGAAAGGGGAATGCCTAGGATCGCCATGTCGAACGTGTTCCAACTTTTATGACCTTCGACCGGACCGACGACCTTATATTTACGATCGGCTACGGGGATGTTACTGGTCGCCATTCCGGCGGACGAAGTGGCGCAATTTGAAAGAATCAATGAACAAAGAATGAAAGCGAAAATCTGAGACGATCTCATAATACCTGCCTGCAACGGGGTAAATCAGTTCCTCGGAAGAAGCTATTTTTATGTAATAATCTTCCGGTCGGATCTATATCTACCAGATACTATCTGCCAGATATACTTGCAAGAATAAATTCTTAACCGATCACTGCGAACCGAATTCTCCTGATCATTTTAATCTTCATTTTTGGGAAAGAATGACAAGCTCATAGAAAAAAAGTTTCGTTTCTCGAAAAAATACGGTTCGAAAAAAGAAAATTCAAACTGAATTCGAGGAGATTTTGGGGAACAATTCCGATACAGGAGAGGTCCGGAAAGGTTTACGTATGGTTTCTCTTTCTATATTCTTCGATCAATCGCTCCGCCGCCTGAAAGGAACTGATCTTGTGTCGGCTCACTTTGTCCTCCATGTCCTGATAGAGATCCTTCATCCGAGCGTAAAAATCACCCATCAAATGTTCCGATACGGTTTCTTCCAGCCAGTATTTCGCCTGATCGGTTCTGCGGATTTCAAAGTGCCCGTTGGACTTTAGAGTTTTCTCATATTCTAATATTTGCGTCCAGATTTCGGAGATCCCTTCCTTCGTAACCGCGGAGCAGGAAAGCACCTTCGGAGTCCATCCGTTCTCATTGGAAGGAAAAAAATGAATCGCGGATTGCGTTTCGACGCGAGTCAGTTCCGCTCTGGTTTTGTTGTCTCCGTCCGCTTTGGTCACTGCGAAAAGATCCGCCATTTCCATAATTCCTCTTTTGATTCCCTGAAGTTCGTCTCCGGCTCCGGCGATCAAAAGAAGTAAAAACAAATCGACCATGGAATGCACCGCGGTCTCGGATTGTCCGACTCCGACCGTTTCCACAAAGATTGTATCAAAACCCGCCGCCTCGCAGAGATAGATCGTTTCTCTCGTCTTTCTCGCGACACCTCCCAAAGAATCTCCGGAAGGAGAAGGCCTAATGAATGCGGATTGATTTTTGGACAACTCGAACATTCTCGTTTTATCCCCGAGAATACTTCCTCCAGAGATCTGACTCGAAGGATCGATCGTAAGAACGGCGAGTTTTTTTTCCTGGGATAGGACGTGCATCCCGAAGGCTTCGATGAATGTACTTTTACCGACTCCGGGAATTCCTGTGATTCCGATTCTTATGGAATTGCCGGAATGCGGAAGACAAGCGTCGATGATTTTTTCCGCGAGTTCTTTGTGAGCGGGGAGTGAGCTTTCCACAAGCGTAATCGCTCGGGCGAGAATCATCTTATCTCCGGAAAGAATTCCCTTCACGAATTCTTCCGCGGAGGGAAGGGCCTTTCTGCGAATTCCGGTCGATCGGACTCCGCCGGAAGAAACCCCGGATGATTCTAACCCGCTCAAAGGACGTTTTCTCCTAAACTGTTACTTTAGAAGATTCTAAATCTTTAATTAACAGTTCCAAGATGTCCGCGGCGGCTTTGGAAATTTTGGTTCCGGGTCCGAAAATTCCGGTGACTCCGGCCTTATAAAGAGTATCATAATCTTGTTGTGGAATCACTCCGCCGGCGATGACCATGATGTCTTCTCTTCCGAGCTTTTTCAATTCTCCGATCACTTGCGGCACAAGAGTTTTGTGACCCGCCGCCAAACTCGAAACCCCGAGTATGTGAACGTCGTTTTCCACGGCTTGTTTCGCGGCTTCCGCCGGAGTTTGAAAGAGAGGTCCTATATCGACGTCGAATCCCATATCGGCAAAACTCGTTGAGATCACTTTCGCACCGCGATCGTGTCCGTCCTGTCCCATCTTAGCTACCATGATTCTCGGACGACGTCCTTCGAGAGTCGCAAACTTGTCCGAAAGAGTTTTCGCGCGTTTGAAATCGGGATCATCTTCGATTTCGGAAGAATAAACTCCCGAGATCGATCGGATTGTTGCTTGGTATCTTCCGAATACCTTTTCCATAGCGTACGAAATTTCGCCGAGGGTGGCTCGTTTGCGAGCCGCGTCCACCGCCAGCGCGAGAAGATTTCCTTCTCCGCCTCCGGCGCATTTTGTGATCGCGTCGAGAGCCGCATTCACGTCGGCGCCGTTTCGATTTTTCTTTAACTCCGCGAGTCTGCGTAGCTGAGATTCCCGCACCGCAGTATTATCGATATCTAATATGTCTAAAGGTTTTTCCTCGACTGCCTTATAACGGTTGACTCCGACGATCACGTCTCTTCCCGAGTCGATCTTTGCCTGTTTGCGGGCGGCGGCTTCTTCGATTCTCATCTTTGGAATTCCGGTTTCGATCGCCTTTGCGATTCCGCCTAACTTTTCTACTTCTTCGATCAGTTCCCAGGCACGGTGTGCGAGAGAATGAGTCAAAGATTCCACATAGTAGGAACCGCCCCAAGGATCGACTACGCGGTGAATGTTTGTCTCTTCCTGCAAAAAGATCTGAGTGTTTCTCGCAATTCTCGCGGAGAAGTCGGTCGGGAGCGCAATCGCTTCGTCGAGCGCGTTTGTGTGCAGAGACTGTGTATGTCCGAGCGATGCCGCCAAGGCTTCGATACAAGTTCTCGCGACGTTATTGAACGGATCTTGTTCGGTCAAACTCCAGCCGGATGTCTGGCAGTGAGTTCGGAGCGCAAGGGACTTTAGATTCTTAGGATTGAATTGTTTTACGAGTTTCGCCCAGAGAAGACGACCGGCTCTCATCTTTGCGATTTCCATAAAGTGATTCATCCCGATCGCCCAGAAAAAAGACAAACGAGGCGCAAACGTATCCACGTCCATTCCCGCTTTGATCCCGGTTCGAAGATATTCGAGTCCGTCCGCGAGAGTGTAGGCGAGTTCTATGTCCGCGGTCGCTCCGGCTTCCTGCATGTGATAACCGGAAATCGAAATCGAGTTGAACTTAGGCATGAAGTCCGAAGTGTATTTGAAAATGTCGGCGATGATCTTCATCGAAGGAGCGGGCGGATAGATATACGTATTCCGAACCATAAACTCCTTCAGAATGTCGTTTTGAATCGTTCCGGAAAGTTTATCCGCGCTCACGCCTTGTTCTTCCGCGGCTACAATATAAAACGCTAATATAGGAATCACCGCACCGTTCATCGTCATCGAAACCGACATCTGATCCAGAGGAATCTGATCGAATAAAATTTTCATATCGAGAATTGAATCGATCGCAACGCCGGCCTTACCGACGTCGCCGACCACACGTTCGTGATCGGAATCGTATCCTCTGTGAGTCGCCAAGTCGAACGCGACCGAAAGACCTTTTTGTCCGGCCGCCAAGTTTCTACGGTAGAACGCGTTCGATTCTTCCGCAGTGGAAAATCCGGCGTATTGACGGATCGTCCAAGGTTGTTGGACATACATCGTGGAATAAGGCCCGCGTAAGTAAGGAGGAATTCCCGCGCCGTAGTCGAGGTGTTCCATCCCGGCCAGATCTTCCGCGGTATAAACCGGTTTTACGGGAATTTTTTCGGGAGTGTTCCAGATCTTCGGATCGATGGAACCCAAGCCTAACTCGTCAAGCGCGGCCTTTTCCCAATCGGATTTGGAAACCTTTCCGTTTCCCTGTGGCGCATAACGTTTTGAATCAAAACTCGGACGTTTCATTGGATACCCAGCCTTTTCTGAATGTTTTTCAGAGTTTCTAAATGTTGGGATTTTACGTGGATAAACAATTCGATTCCTTTTGCTTTGAGAGATTCGATTTGTTCCACGGGATTTCCCGCTACGATTCCCAGTAGGTTTGCGTTTTGTTTTCTAAGAATAGCAAAGACGGAATCGACAAGCCCGGAAATTTCTTCGTCGCTGGAACAAAAGACTACGACGTCCGCGCCCGTTTCCTTCAAACCCTGCAGGGCTTCTTTCGGTGTCGCATAACTTCCCGGATCGATCACCTTGTAACCCGCGCAGGCGAGAAAGTTTTGGGAGAAGATGGCTCTCGCTTTTTTCATCTTCAAGTCTCCCATCGGAAGCAAAAGTACCGTCGGAGTTTTTCCGTTCTTCTTTGCAAAACTTTCGGTCTTGATGCGAATCTCTTCGATTCCCGCGCCCGCTCTGAATTCGGGAATCACTTCGCAGGTGATTTCTCCCGCGGCCGATTCGATCGTTCCCGAAAGTCCGTGCACGTTGAGTTTGCTCACCGAAATTTTATCTTCTCCATTCGGATATTGATTGGTTCCGAGAAGGATTTCTTTTCGGATCGCGAGGTTGTCTTCCTTCTTCTTTCTGGATTCGGAGATTTTCTTTTGGACGATTCCTTTTTTTACGGCTTCTAAGAATCCGCCGGCGGATTCGATTTCGCAGAAAATTTCCCAAGCCTTTTTTGTGATCGAATCGGTGAGAGATTCGAGATAATACGAACCCGCCGCTGGATCGACCACCTTGTCCACGTGCGACTCGTGTTTCATGAGAAGCTGAATGTTTCTCGCGATTCTCAGAGAAAAAGAATCAGAAGTTTTTAATATACTGTCGTAAGGAGAAACGTTGATCACTTCGCATCCGCCGATCGCAGCGGACATCGCTTCGGTCGTCGCGCGAAGCATGTTTACATTCGGATCATAAGCACTGTAGTTGTAGCGACACGTATGAGCGGATAAAAACGCGTGGAGGGAAGATTCTTCTTTGGGAGCGAATTCTTTCAGGATTTCGGCCCACAAAATTCTTGCGGCGCGAAACTTTGCGATCTCCAAAAAGTAATCGGGACCGATGGAAAATTCGAAAATCATCTGAGACGCGATCGTATCCACGGACATTCCCGCTTCTCGGAGTTGTTGTACGTATTCGGCTCCGGCAGATAACGTGAAGGCCAATTCTTCGGAGATCGTGGAACCCGCGTCTCGGAAACTGGAAGAATCGACGCTCAGTCCTCGGAAATGCGGCCAGGTCGAAGCGAGGGATTCTAAGATTTCCTTGAGCGCGGAAATCGAATGTTTTCCCGATCTTCCGTGTTTGAGAAGAATCCGGAACGGATCGTATCCGAGTCCGCCTACGAGAACTTTTCCTTTCGGAAGCCAAGAGAAAATCTCGGGTGATCTTTCTTCCGCGATGAAGTGAAGAGTCACTTGATCCAAGGGAAGTCCTTCGATCAGAGCTTCCAAGTCCTTGGAAGCATGGACCGGGATTCCTCTCTGTGGAGAAGTTTTGTTTTCGATGATAAATCCGATTGCGGTCACGCCGTTTTTTGCGGCGTCTTTTGCGAGACGATTCGCTTCCGCGACGGAAGAAGAATCAAAATCCTGACGGATGCTCCAGTCTTGAACGAGCTTTCTCGTAGATCTCGCGAAGGGAAACGTTCCCGGAAGATTGGAAGTCAACCACTGTTTGTCAGCGATGTCTTCCTTTGTATAAACGGGCTGGATCTTAAATCCTTCCGTCGTTTCCCAAACCAGCTTTTTCTCAAAGTCCGCGCCTTTGAGATCTTTTTGGATGACCGCCATCCACGCTTCCCGAGTGACCGGAGGAAAGTCGGTAAATAATTTCTCGTTTGCCATTTTGAATGTTTCTCTTTTTTGAAAAGGCCCTACAAAGTTCTCTTTCTAGGGAACCTTGCAAAACCCTGGTGTAAAGTCAAAAACCCGTTCTCAATTCCCATTTTTGGTTTTGAGATAATGAGGAACGGACGCTAAAATCGAAAGTGTAAGAGTTCCTACGATCACTCCTAAGGAAACAAGAATCGGGATATGAATCTCGTGTCCGAAAACATAAGGAGAAAAAAGTGGAAGAAGAAGTTTTAAACCTACGAAGGCGAGCAAGACGCTCACTCCTTTTTTGAGAAAGACGAAAAGTTCCATCACGCCCGAAAGCATAAAGTAGAGGGAACGAAGTCCGAGGATCGCAAAGATATTCGAAGTATAAACGATAAAGGCATCCGTCGTGATCGAAAAAATCGCAGGGATAGAATCCAACGCGAACATGATATCGCTGAACTCAACGACGAGCAACGTGATAAACGTGGATGTAAAAAGATAATTTCCGTGTTCCTTGACTACGAACTTCTCCGGGTGATGCGCGTGCGTCATCGGAAGAAACTTCTTCGCGAACTTGATGATCGGAGAAGATTCCGGATGAAAGTCTTCCTCTTCTTCCTTATGAACATACATCTTCACCGCCGTATAAAGAAGAAGAATTCCAAAAAGATACAAGATCCAACTGAAAAGAGAAATGAGTTCCGCTCCCACGAAAATCATAAAGGCCCGAAAGATCAGAGCTCCTATGATTCCCCATTTGAGAATCAGAGGTTGATACTGAGGCGTGATCCGGAATTTCTGAAAGACCATGATAAAGACGAAGAGGTTGTCCACGGAAAGAGAATATTCCAAAAGATAACCTGTGATGAATTCGAGCGCTTTTGTTTTTCCGGCATCGGGATCGTTCGGACCGTGATCCATTACGAAAATCAGAATGCTAAATGAGATCGCGAGACTGAACCAGAAAAGAGACCAATAGACAGATTCTCTGAGTGGAATTTTGTGGGCTCGTTTGTTGAGGACAAAGAGATCGAGATAGATGAGAAGGCCCAAGACCACCGTAAAGATTCCAATTAAAGTCAATTCTCCGGAGTTTACTTGGTTCATTTATCCCTCTTTGTTTTTCCGATTCTGGATGACAGAATCCAGGCTCTGTACAAAATTACAATCCCAATTCCCAAGAAGAAGGTTCAGATGATTCTACTGTTATTCTCCATCGCTTCCGTTGCACACTTCCTCGCGATCTACTTTGCGCCGGGGGAAATCGCGCTCAAACTGGGAACAAAAATTGTTCCGATCTTAATTTTGATTTTTTTCTCTCTCTTCGAAGGAAACTGGAAAGAACGTTCCGGAAAATACATTTTTATAGGTTTGATATTTTCGCTTTTCGGAGACTCGTTCCTCGCGCTCCCCGGAAATTACTTTGTGTTCGGACTCGGCTCGTTTCTGGTCGCGCAGATTTTATATTCGATCGGATTTTCGGTAGGGAATCCCGTGCACATCGTTCGGTTGATTCCGTACGCAGTTTTCGGAATTTTATTCTACACTTGGATTCTTCCGGGAATGAGCGCGTCCTTGTATGTGCCCGTCGCCGTTTACGTAAGCGCAATCTGCGTAATGGGCTGGAGGGCTTCTTCCAGAGAATGTCCGAAACCGGAATACTGGAAATCCTTCTTCGGGTCCTTGATCTTCATAGCTTCGGACAGCCTTATCGCGATGGGAAAATTTCTATCCCTTCCGATTCCTTGGATCGGAGTTTGGATCATGCTGACATACTACGCGGCTCAATTTCTGATCTATGAATCCGTGGAAGAAAACTAAATAATTATTGATTCAGTCTGTAACTTAACTAAGATAGCAAAGAAATCGGGAGAATCTTTAAATGAATATTAAACCTTTAAAAGAAACGACATTTTTAGAAGCGGTGGCGGCCGCGATTCAACACGAAAAGGATTACTTCGAGTTTTATATGAGCACCTATGAAAAGCTTCCTCCCGGAAATACTAAAGAGCTTTTCGAAAGACTCGCCGAAGAAGTGGACGATCATATCAAATTCATTACGGAATTGTACGAACAAGCCGAAGGTTCCGAACTTCCGAACTTAAAACAACTCACCGCGATTCATAAGTTTCACGATTCTACGATTCAGAGAATGATGAACAAAGTGGAAAGAACCATCGCGGGACCGGGAAGCAAGGACGCACACGAAGCTCTTGAACTCGCGATCCGGGAGGCGGAGAACAGCGTTTCTTTTTACGAGAAACTCGCGAACAAGTTCGAAGACGTAAACATCAAATCCCTTTTTACAAAACTCAAGGACTACAACAGTAACTACCAATCTCTTCTAGAAACGGAATTGAACGGACTCGATCAATCCGGATCCGGACAAGGAACTTTCTTCTGGGACGAACAAGCGGAAGAAGTTGCAAAAGCGGAGACAAAACCGGCGAAGAATTCCGCGGCTGCGCCGAAAAAACCGAAAGCCGCTTCCGTTGCAAAGCCGGCCCCTGTAGCAAAACCGGCGCCGACTGCGTCAGCAAAAAAAACGGCAGCGCCTGCTCCTAAAAAGTCCGCGAGTAAACCGGTAGCGAAGAAGGCCGCACCGAAAAAGAAAACCTCCGTAAAAAAGGCCGCCGCCAAACCGAAAAAAGCGGTAAAAAAATCCGTTCCTAAAAAAGCGGCTCCGAAGAAAAAGATCGCACCGAAAAAGAAGGCGGCGGCGAAGGCTAAGAAAAAAAGGTAGTCCATAAGAATGCAGTCCGCCGCGATCACTGATTGGAAGGAAATCCAAGACATCTATCCTGTGAACCAGGAGATGATCTGGTTGAACAATTGCGGGACAACTCCCTGCAATTCCGAGACGATTCGAACGGTTCAAGAATATTTGGAAGGGTACGCGAGAAAGGGCGTACTGACCGAAGTTCGAAAATACGGAAACGTAAAAAACTCGATTCGAAAGATCGTGGCCGGACTGATCAACTGCGATCCGGAAGAACTCTGCGTCATCCACAACACAAACGAAGGAATGAACTTTCTTTCGCTCGGGTTTCGCCTCAAAGCGGGAGACGAAATTCTTCTCTTAGAAAACGAATATCCGAGCAATATATATCCTTGGGAACACTGGAAAGAAAAAGGTGTCAAGATCGGAACCATTCCTATGGCGAACACACCGGATCAATTTCTGGACAACCTCAAAGCGGCGGTTTCTTCCCATACTAAGATCGTTTCTCTTTCTGCGGTTCATTGGTGCACCGGAATGCCGTTTCCGTTGGAAGAAATCGGAAACTTCCTGGATTCCAAAGGAATCGACTTCGTTCTGGACGGAGCGCAGGGAGTAGGGTTGGTTCCGATCGATGTAAGAAAGATGAAACTGAAATACATCGCCTTTCCCGCGTGGAAATGGCTCCTAGGTCCGTTAGGACTTGGAATGTTGTACATCCAACAAGACAAGATCGACACGCTTGCGTTTCCTTTCAAGGGAACGGGATCCGTCGTCAACGACGAAGTTTATCTGCCGTATCGAGCCGAACTCAAACCGGGAGCGGATCGTTACGAAATCTCCAGCGGGAATTTTTTGGACTGGGTTTACTTTCAATCCACTCTGGAAATGCTTCACAAAATCGGATTTCATACGGTGATGGAAAGAATCTACGAACTCGCTGATTATCTTTCGGAAGGAATGAAGGCCGTCGGATTTCAGATGGAACTGGATCATTTTCCGGATTACAGAACCGGAATCGTGGTCGGCTTTAAGGAAGGAATTTCGATGGAGGAACTCGTTTCTTATCTCAAGAAGAACGGGGTGATGTGCGCCCTTCGTCTCGGGAAGGTTCGTTTTTCACCTCATATCTACAATCGAAAAGATCAGTTGGATCGAGTTGTGGAATTGCTCGGTAATTTTTCCCAATAAAAAGCAAAGTTCGTTCAAACCCCGGAATGTAGGAGGTCTTACAAAAATCGGGCGCGGAAGAACAAGATGGAACGTTAGTCAAAACCTCGAAGAAAAATTTCCGGAACTTTTAAAACACAGTAGGAGTTCCTACGAATTTTGTCGCTTAGACGCGTTGACAAAGTTCCAAAGGAAGATTTCATAAACTCAGGCTTTCCTTGTGAAAAAGAACCAAAAAAGGATTCTTTAGATAACTCGGACCTTTCGATGCGGAATGTTTCCGAAGAAAAACGTAGGAACTCTTACAAAAAAATATTTCTATTCTTCCAACGGATTCTTAGATAAAAAATCGGAAGAAAATTTCTCTTACAAATTCGAAGGGAATAAAAAAAGACAATTCAAAGGAAGAAACGATTTCATTGGCGGCAAACAAATTTCAAAAAATCGGCGAGATCGGGACCCTATTGTTTCCGGCATGGGTTTTGAGCGGTTCGATTCTTTCCTTCTTTTATCCGGAATGGTTTACCTGGTTTAGCGGGCCTTGGATCACATACGGGCTCGGGATAACGATGCTCGGAATGGGAATCACACTTTTACCCCAGGACTTCAAAGACGTTTTCAAAACTCCAATCCCCGTTTTTGCGGGAGTTGTTCTTCAATATACGGTGATGCCTTTGTCCGGATGGGGAATCGGAATTCTTCTCGATCTACCCACGCCGCTCGCGACGGGTTTGATCGTAGTATCCTGTTGCCCCGGAGGTGTGGCGTCTAACGTAATAACCTATCTCGCAAAGGGGGACTTGGCTCTTTCCGTTTCGATGACCGCCTCCTCCACGATTCTTTCCGTTTTTATGACTCCTCTTCTAACTTTGTTTTTGATAGGGCAGGGAGTCAAGGCTTCCGCCGGAGGACTTTTTTTCGACACCTTTCAAGTCGTGATTCTTCCGGTAGCGTTGGGAGTATTACTGAATTCTTATCTTCCGAAGATTTCAAAAAAGATCCAGATCGTATCTCCGCTCGTCGCCGTAATTCTAATTACGATGATCGTATCTTCGATTTTGGGATCGGGAAGAGAAAAGATTCTACAGTCCGCTGGGACTTTGATCTTGGCCGTTGTTAGCCTGCACGTTTCGGGTTTCCTTTTCGGTTACGTTCTCTCTTGGTTATTCATCCGAAATCGAAAGACCGCGAGAACCATTTCCATCGAAGTAGGAATGCAAAACTCCGGACTCGGAGTAGTACTTTCAAGGAATAATTTTCCCGATCCGTTAGTCGCCATTCCCGCGGCGATTTCCAGTTTGGTCCATTCTCTCATCGGAAGTCTCTTAGCCGCGCTTTGGAGAAGATCCGATCCGAACGGAAAGAAATAATTCAAGGAATCACACTTTCTTGTTGATTCCTTTTCGGGAGAATTTTCTCGACCAGATTCTCCATCTTAGAATTCGCACCGTTTGAAATCAAAGGACGTGCAACGATCTCGAAACTTTCTTTCGCGAATCCGATTTCGTTTCAAAAAATGGACCGTCCGAATTTGTGAGCCCATTCTCGATGCGATTCTCAAGTTAGAAAAAAAACAATCCTCCATTTTCGTTTTCCGAAACGGACTCGAAACAATTTCCCCATCCCCATCTAAATAAGAATTCAGAACGTTAGGCGAACTTTCAAAGACACAAACCGTTTCGATTGAAGCGAAAACAATCAGCCAAAACATTCGTTACTCAGACTGCAATTAAAACCCATCCGCTCTCCGATTTTTAAGATAAGAATTTCCGTTCCAAATCGCCATTCCCTTGTTAGTCGGTCCGTCTTTCTCGCGACCCATTTTTCAACGCAATCAAGTCCTTCGAAACGGGGCTTTTTGATACGATTGAAACCGAGATTCTTCCGGTTTTATCTATATAAACCCGAAAACATGACAAGTGTCATGGAAGTAAATTATAATCCATGACAACTGGGATTGGAAAACGCCAGGACAAAACGGTTATAATTATTGGAAAGGAAATCGAAGAGTAAATGGTTAGAACGAGCCAAATCGCGGTTTTACTCCTGTTTGCAGGATTGAGCGCGAACGCCGGAGAACCGGAAGTTAAAAAAAGTTTTATCGGAAACGAGGAAAAAATCAAAACGATATCACAGTCGTCGAAGAAAGTTTTTTTCGTCGAGGGCGAAACACTTCTGCGAATTTTACAAACACGATCGAACGATAAATCCCGGTTCGAAAAAAGGAGCTGCGTCTTCTGTCATTCCGGATCGGAGAAAACATTCGAGGAACATATCCATAAAAACACTTCGACGCGCTTCGAAAGCGAGGACCGTTTTTCGATTCTTATTTTGAAATCGATCCGGGCCGCTTCGTATTAACGCATTCTTCCGTTCTCTTTCAACTTTGAAAGAAGAATGGTCAACCTCTGCAACTGATCCTTAGAAGTCGATTTTGATTCCGGCAAAACTTTTGCGTAAATATTCTTCAGATGATTTCTCAGAGTTCCGTTGGAAACGTTCAGGATCAGTTGGATAAAAGTTCGGCTGTGACCCGCTTCTATGAGTTCGCAGATTCGAATCTCCTGTTTGGAAAGTCCGTAACCGTCCAGATTCAAATTCGGAACCGATACGAGTTCTTCGGTTTTATAAGAATGAAAAACAAGGAACGCCATAAACGAACACGCGCTAAGCGCCGAAATCGCAGTGACGTAAATTTCGTGAAACGGAATGAACTTGAAAAAGGACCAGAAAAACATTCCGATCGTAACTCCAATCGCGATCGAAATGAGAATGTTCGCCGTGATTCTAAGTAAACTCGCTTTTCCCACATTGTATCGATTCAAATAAACCGAAAGAATCACGGAAAGCGCTGAATCCGCAACCGGATGCAAGGGAGGAAGGTCGATTCCAAACAAAGGTACGAAATTCGTAAATAGCGCGAACCACCAGAAAAGAAAAACTCCCACAAAAAACCGCTTTTCAAAGAATACATTCCACTGAACCGGTTTTAGAAAAAAGTAGATGCTTACACACAATGCAAGGACGTGGATTCCGATCCCGAGAACACCTCCGAGCGGAGAGAGGAGAGGCGCGAGTCCAAATTGAAACGATTGAAAGCCCGTGATGATCAGCCGGGGAAAAGAGGAGCAGAAAAAATCAAAAACCAGTGCGACTACAAAAACGAAAATCGTAAAACGATTTAGGATCCGTCTTCCGGTACAGAAACTTGTCATTCCGACCAACACAGGCGAGAGAATGAAGAAGGAATGACAATTGAACACCCAAAAGGCCAACCCCATCTCTTCGTTGGGAGCCGCGCAGATCAGGGCGGTCGTTGCATTTTGAACCCCGATCGCGAGATAGAATACGGTCATCAATTTATGAAATCGATGATCTCGACGAATATTTTCAATGAGACAACTTACGTTGGCGAGAACCGCCATAATGGGAACGATGAAAAATATTTCCAAAACAAGTCCATTTTAAGAATGGAAAAATTTGGGCAAACGAAATCGAAAAAAACTGCATCCGGGTTTCGCGATTCCGGCTACAACAAATTTCTCTTCCTTTTTCGGGAATTTTATCTAATCCTCCTTGATTTTTAAGCCCTCTCACGTTTTCTAGCAGAATACAACCTCCAGTACGACGTTTTCAGGACGAAAGAACCAAATTTTTGAAACGAATTGGACTGAAAATCCGGGATTTCCCGTCTACTGTTGAGGAATCTATTGAAATCGAGACAGCACGCCAATGAGAGAAATTATCAAGCTCGTTTGTCAGGAACCGGGATGTTCAAAGGGAAAGAGTACTTATCTTCTCACCAAGAATAAAAAGGCTAAAACCGAAAAACTGGTAACTAAAAAGTTCTGCAAATTTTGCAGAAAACACACCGAATACAAGGAAACCAAGGTCTAAGATTTCCAGGAAATAGGTATGACTGCAAAAAAACCGGCGCCCGCGTACGATAAAAAAGCTCTTCAAGAAATCAAAGAGCTCCTCCTAGAGAAGAAAAACGCTCTCTTGGAAAAGTACGCCCACTGGGAAGACAACAGCAAACCTTCCGGCCTGAAAGAGATGGGTGATATCGCCGATATCGCTTCTGAAATCAACGAAGAGACCCTGAGTTCGGTTCTTTCCGAAGCGGAAATCGAAACAATCCGTGAAATTGATGTCGCTTTAGACAAAATTGAAGACGGAACCTACGGAGTCTGCGAAGGAACCGGGAAAAAAATTCCGATCGCACGCCTCAAAGCAATTCCTTGGACCAGATATACGGTTGAATTTGCGGAAACTCTTTCCAAAGGGAAAGGAGGCTTTATGCGCAAAAGCAATGCGGCGAGTCTTACCGGCGCATATAAAATTCCGACCGATATGGATTCGATGGACGACTGATTCGTTCTACTTTTACTTTCGAATTCCTCCTTTTCCATTCACTCACCGAGCATATCTTTTTATAGAAGAAGAATCACCGTTCGAAACGACTTAAGTCCGCAGTACTTTAGGAATTCTTATCTTATCAATTTCTTTCCAAGAATCGGAAAGCTCTTTCGAAAACGTTTTTTAGATTGAAATCTGAATCTTTTTACAAAATCCTCTTTATTCGTGCCCGGATTATTCAATAAACTCAGACCTCTTCGGACTCCCACCTTTTTCGGACTTATCCTCTGTTCCATTCTCTCTTATATCCTCTTTCGAAGTTTTCTCTTCGTTCGAGAAACGGAAGGATCCGGGATCGCTGCGATCGGTTTGATTCAATTTTTATTCGGATTCATCCCCAATCTTTATCATCGTAAGCCGGGAAGAATGTTCACGATGGCCGGAGCCCTGCTTCTCCCAGGTCTTCTTTACGAAAAAGAGGTAGTCTTCGGTTCTTTGAGCGGCCTGTTCGCGGGTGCGATTTTCGGAATTTTTTTGAGACAGTATATCTCCACGTTCCATTCTCAAACCGTAAGCGAAGAAGATCCTATATTCCGTTTTTTTTATATAAATCGTCCTTATAAATCGTCTCTTCCTTTTTATCAGAATCCTAAAACGGGAATACTCGCGTTTATCGCGCTTCTTCTTTTGGAACGTTTTTTCGTTTATTTCAACGCGCCGCCGTTCAAAGGTTTTGGAATTTTGGACACGGTCTATCTTCCCGGAGTGAGTTCGCGATATGCGTTCGGTTTGAGTTTGGATTTTTTCGGGTCCTGGATGCTCGCGATCCTCTATTTCTTGGCGGAAGAATCCTCGTCCCACGAAAGCGATTCTCCCGTTAAATACTGGAGACAGGGACTTTTTGCGGGAGTATTTGCGAATATTCTAATGTTCTTAATCCAAGGGCTAACCCGTCATTCGGTAATCCCTTTTACTCCGATGATCGGAGATTCCTTTCTTGTCTCGGGCTTTCTTGCCGACGTCGGTTCGCTCCATTGGTTTTTTCCTCTTTTGATCTCTTACTTCTTCTATTATTTGCATTCCAGAAGTTGGAGAACTCCGACCACGGTTCTTCTCAGTTTCGGTCTGATACTTCCCTTCGTCATCTTGGGAAAGTATTTCAGCGCGGGCGCTTGGATCTTACTCTTCACTTCCTTACTCTACGCCTATTCTATGAATTACTTTCCGAAGATCCGGAACAAATGGTGGAGATGGTCTTACATTCCCACCTGCGTCGTCCTCTGGTTTGGATGGATCGTCCTTTTGATCTGGCTCGGTTCTTTCTCTTGGTCTTACGAACCTTGGCAGGAATTGTATCTTTCCTGGAACAAAGGTTACCGAGGACCCGCGGGCAACCTCGGTCGTTTTTTGGATCTTTATTGGGGAGAAGGTTGGATTCAAACCAGAGCGGCTTGGAACTGGGTGAAAGAATCTCTTTGGTTCGGGAACGGCGTGGGAAGTTTCGCTCTCAACTGGATCGATTCCAGATCGGTAAACACGGTTCCTCCAGGCGGAATCCGCGAATTCTTTCTTTCCTCGTTCGTCTTTTTATTTCACGACGGCGGTATTCTTTTCTCTTTCGTTTTTCTGGTTTGGATCGGATTAGAAATCGCTTATAGAGATCACTGGAAACTTCTGATTCTTCTTTTACCGATTAGTTTTTTCTTTATGCCTTGGACCGGAAGTTCCGGCGCGGCGGCTTTCTTTTGCCTTTGGTTGATCACTTCTTCCGCGCCTCTCAGTAGGCAACTCCATCGCGGCATCGGGGGCGGGTTCAATCTTTTTGTTCTGATCTTGGGTTCGGTTTATCTGTTTTATTCTCTTGTTCAAATCGCCCCGAATCTAAGAGGCCCCGAGTTCCGTTATGCGGAATTGAAGACCTATCAACTGATGGCTAAAAAACAAAATCTTAATCAGAACGGAATCCGCTTTCATGAGTTTTCTTCCGGGGCCACTTGGGTTTTGGCGGGGAAAGCTCCGATCAGCTTACGCGCGTTTGTTCCCGCTTCTCAAAAGATTACGAAGGAAGATAAGGTCTATGTCCGCTGGTCCTTCTTAGGTCCGGACTGGATCGAGATCCAATCCAAAACCTTGCCGTTGTATCCGAGTCCGAGCGCAGTGGGCTTGAGCGTACCGGATCGAGCGAAATATTTAAGAGCGGAGATTCTTTCCGCTTCGTTTTTCGAAACGAAAATCGACGAATTCGGAATTTTCGCGGAAGACTTTGACGGATTAAATCGAGTGCGTTGATCCGCGTCTTTGATGTCCGATTTGTTCCTGCAGATTGTGTAATTGTTGTTTGATTCTCACGAACAATCTCCAAAAAAGAAGTTTCCAAGGCGGACTCACAAAAATAAAAACGGCGCCCGATTCAAATTCGGGGTCGTCGTCTCTCACGTTCAACCAAACCGGAATCGCTAAAATATTCCGAAATTCCTTTCCAGCGACGTAAAAGGTGACATACACCCGATCTCCGATTTGTAAGGACTTATCCACAGGAGAATAAAATCCTTTTTTGGAAAGGGAATACGCGAGAGAATGATATTCTCGTTGTTCCTGAACGATCGAAACAGCGATGAACAAAGGGATCCTCAAAATTCTTTCCCGAAAGAATTTGGGATTGAGAATCCCTCTGGATAAGATCAGAATGCAAAGCCAAATCGGATAAACCAGAAAAAGGCCTATAAACTCGGAAGTCCGAATTCCCCCCAAAAGAACGGGAATTTTTTCAGGATACTTTAGATAAATTGAATATAGAATCGAAGGGACGGAGAATAAGATCAAAGACACTGCGATTTTTCCCTTGGATAAATTCCTGAAGAATGGGATCGAGACTTTCTTCTGTTCCAAACTCTGACTGGCTCTCAACCAGGAATCGTATCTTGTGAATCTGGAAACTACCTTATAGTCGTCCTTGAACAAACCGATCGATCGTAAGACTTCGATCGGAAGTATGTTTTGGGAAATCGTAAGCAGATATTCCAAAATGAAAAATCCGAACGCGAGAATAAACGGCAAAAAAAGAATCGAATCTCCGTCTATCAGCAAAACGTAATTAAACGTTCCGTGCAGAAAAAAGCAGACGATCAAACTGTACAAAATCCCTAAGAAATTAAAAGAAGAAGGTCGCGACTGATAGTATTCCAAAACCGCGTATCCGTAGATTCCTCCCGTAAACGTGTGAATCGGGAGCGAAGTCACCGCGCGCAAAAACAAGGGCCAAAAATCGAGAATAGGGGAATAAAGCAGATTTTCCAAAAGACCGAAGGTTGCGCCTAACGTTAATCCGAAATAGATTCCGTCCGAAGTATTATAAACTTTGTTCAATCCCTTAAAATACCAGAGGATTACGATAAATTTCGGAACTTCCTCCAAGAGCGAACTCCCCAAAAAAGCCCTTTCCAGATATGAAGTTTCGCTTAAATAACTTTGCGCCAGGATTTCGGGGAAGATCGCGAGTCCCACGGTAAAAACTCCGGAGAAAATCGCGGAGAGATCAAAGCTGATCCTTTCCGGGTGATAATAAGTGCTTCGGTAAAAAAACCAGTAGAAGACGGCGGCGAAAATCGCGGTGCCGAATTTTAAAAATGTGAGGAGGAATTCTTCGAACCCTAAAAAGAGGAACATATTCCTTTTGATTATCGGAATATGCTCCCTCCGTAATTGAAGTTTAAGCTCTGGAAAGCGTTCTTCTTTTTAAAAGAAACGCCGCGATCGCACCGGCCGCCATCAGAAAAACCGCGACGAGTATTCCATTCTCCTTAACCCCCAAAAGTAAGAACCCGAGCAATCCGGAATCGTCCTCGGGCACCGGAAAAACCTTAGCTTGGTTGGTGATATGTTTATACCAATCCTTGTAGGAAGTTCCGTTCGAAGCGACCCAGAGATTGAATTCCTTATAGCCGCTCTGAGAATCGTTCCGTATGTCCAATCCTTCGTACGGATACTTCCAAGTTCCCGGCACTAAAATCGCCCAAGGAAAACGATTGGAATCGAGGTATTGATCCGATCCGTTCGAATTCTTATAAAGCCCCGAAAAGTGAATTTCCTTCCCGGTGTTGATCACTTTGATAAAAATATCGTAAGGATAGTTTCCAAGCGCGCTCTTTTTAACGGGAGAATCGAACACAACTTCTATCGTAGCGATATGACCCGGTTTGAAAACTCCGCCCGGATTCACGTTCGGATTAGAAACGGTTTTGTTCGATTCCTCGTGAATCTGAATTCCTTGGTTCAGATCTGAAGCGGAAACTTTTCTCGTATTCAAAGCCGTTACTTCTTTTCCGTCTTCTCGAACGACTTTTCTGGAGAAGGAAGCTCCTACGGAAACCGGAAGTTTGAGGTGAAACGTATGTCTATAACCCGCGCCTCTCGCGACGTGCTGATAGGTTCCTCTCAATCGAATCACTTCCCCGGCTGCGTTCAAATCTTCTTCGTTATGAATATGAAGAACGTAGTCGTTCAAGTCCGCGTCTCCGGCGCTCGGATAAAGATCCTCGTAGGCGACCGTGCTGACTCCTTCGGACGGAATACGGATCAAAGAAGCACGGGTCGGATCCTGAGGATAAGAATCCAGAGTGTCGGGAACTCCGTCTCCGTCCGTGTCCGTAGGAGCTGCAACAACCGGCAAAAGGACCTCGTATTTGATTTCACGATTGATTCCGACGACGTTGATTAGATTGATGATATTGGAAATCGATTCTCCGCCCGCGGTGATTTCGAGAGTGATTTGACCGACGGAAGTTTCCACGGTGATCGTTCCGGAAACCTTACCTACGCTGTCGGAAACTCCCTGAAAGAGAATGTTACCATTGTTGTCGGAGACGATTACGGTCGCGCCGGAAATAGGCCGCGATTGATTGTCCACTACCACAAGATTGAGAGGGATCGTTTGCACCGTGTTGTAGTTGAACGTTGGAGTTCCTACATTATCGCTGACGGTGATCGTTCCCGTGATCGGCGGCGTAGAAGTCGGACTTTCGGAATTACTTCCGGCGCCGGGATTTGTTCCCGGAGTTGTCGGAGTATTCGAACCCACATCGGAATCGTCGGAAGAATTTCCGGAGGAAGACGCTGTGGTCCCGGTTCCGGGAGTGGAATTCGCATCATCGGAAGTCGCTGGAGCGGAAGATGTCGAGTCGGAAGAGGACGGATAACTTGGATTGCTTCCTGGGGTGTAAACGATGGCGACCGTACCGCCGTTGGATGCAGTGGCCGTATCTGCATTCACTCCGGAAGAGGAGGAAGAAGTGGCCGTAGCCGAATTCGTATTCAATAAAGCTAATAAGGGCCAAAGAGCGCCTTTCTTCTTATGATTGCAATCTGCCGTAAAACTCAATATCAATAGCAGAAGAACGATTTTTTTCATACGATACATCCCGATTTTCTTTGTTACTTAGAGGAGACGAAACAATAGGCTGAAAATACTACAAAAGATAATGATTTTAGCTAGTTCTTGAAAATTGAAAAGGATTTATTTATGGTTCAAAATCGCGAATCTCCAGCGAAATTTCAGGTAAAAGTAAAAGGCTTTCTGCGGTCATTTTGTCGCATGACATAATCTTCTCAAATTCGATAAGAGTTTCCCAATACCTCGAAAAACGAAAAAAATCGTCTCGTTTGAATCCATTCAAATTCTTTGTGTGAGTTCCTACAAACCGAAGTTTTACAGGCAATTTTGCATCGTCCCGTATCCTTCCGGAGAAGTATGAGTTCCTACATTTTTAGGTTTTTGGACCGGCCCTAAATTTTTTTTGGAAGTAAGTAAAGGATGAACTTCCCTCTGAAGGCAAAGGAACGTTCGAACGATCCGGATTGGATCCTACAAAACTCCTTTTTTGAAAAGGAAAAGAACGGATTTTAAAAAGGCTTCTTGGCGATATGCAGCACCGCGTTGCCAAAAACGAAGTTTTGAAATCGCACGTCGCGAAATCCATTTTCCTCTAAGATCGATTTGAGTTTTTCCTGGCTTGGATAAGAAAGCGAGGAAACGGGAAGATAGTCGAACATCTCATTCTTACCTCCCCAAAGAATATAACCGAGGATCGGAACGATCTTAAAAAAATAAAAGTCTGCGGCCCAACGTATGAGAGGATTTTTCACTTTTCCCACGTCAAGATTGAGGAAGAGTCCGCCCGGCTTTAAGATCCGATGAATCTCCGAAATCGCTTTCGGAAGATCATCCACATTTCTCAAACCGAAACCGATCGAAACTGCATCAAACTGAGAATTTTTAAAATTCTTGAGCTTTGTAGCATCTCCTACTTGAAAGTCGACTCTTCCTTCTTCCGCTTTTTTTTGAAGCCGGGTTTTTGCGATCTCGAGCATATTTTCGGAGAAGTCCACACAGGTCACATGATCGACCGAAGGAGAATTTTCAAGTCGCACCGAAATGTCGCCGGTTCCGCAACAAAGATCCATCACCTTCAGATGCGAATCCAGATTCTTCTCAACTTCTTTGACCAGACGATTTTTCCAAAGACGGTGAAGCAAAAAACTATTCCAGTCGTTGAAGCGATCGTATTTTTCGGCGATCCGGTTGAAGTTCTCCCGGACAAAACCCGCTTTCTCTTCGGTCTCTGGCATCTTGAATTCTGACATAGAGTTAATGAAATGTTTTCAAAATGTTCCGGCTTGGCAAGAAGAGTTTTGATTCACGTCTTCCAATCCCGAAAAGCATTGTCATGCGCCTCGATCCAAATCAAGATTAGAATGACAAACGAAGCCGAAGTGACAATTTGATCCTAAGTCTGGAGGTTCTTACGTGGACGCGTTGTTTGCAAAAGGAGGGTGGGTTACTCTTCTCATCTTGGTTGTGAGCTTTATCAATGTCGGACTTTTTTTAAGAGTTTGGACCTTTCTTCCCGTTCTCAAAAGAAGAATTCTGTTTCATCTTCAAGCGGAAACGAAGAATGGAACACAAGATTCTTCGCGTTTCGAACCCAAATCGATCTTGGAGGATCCGGACGATTTTTTTGCGAAGGAATTTTTTGTTCCCGAAGCAATGACCGCGTGGATTCGAAACCTTGCTGGGATCGCAACGATGCTCGGACTTCTCGGAACCGTCATTGGAATTTCCGTCGCATTTGAAGAGATGAAAAACGCAGGAACGGTAAGTCTCGAAATTTTCTCGGAAGGAATCCGTCTCGCGCTCAACACCACCATTCAAGGACTTTGCGTAGCCATTCCTTCTATCTTGGGATTTCAATATCTGAAGATGATTCTTCAAAGAACCGAAATCGAAATCAAACACACGATCCAAAACGGAACGGAAAACCGTTTCGAATGAAAGACAGGGTTAAAAAAAGAAAAAGCCTTCTCGAAGGAGATGATTCTCCGCTCGATATGACGAGTATGTTGGACGTGGTTTTTATTCTTCTCATTTTTGCCATGGTCGCGATGAGTTTTCAAAAAGAAGTCCATTCACTTCCAGTAAATCTTCCGAAATCAAACGCCGAAGCGGGAGGAGTCAGCTCCAAAAAAGAAATCTTTCTCACAAAAGACGGAAGTCTCCGTTACGCCGGAAAGGATTTTTCGGAGGAAGAATGGAAACAAATTGTTTCCAAAAAAGAATTCGAAGACGCAGTTCTTTGGATCTACGGGGATCGGGAAGCGGACTACGGAAGATTTGTGTTCGTGGTGAACAGCCTCAAGGATGCGGGATTAAAAGAATTGCATTTAGCGGTCAAAAAGGATTGATCAGGACTGAAGTTTCGGATTTTCTTTGTGACGATCTTTGTCTCTTTCCGTATTTTTTTGTAAGGTGGACTTGAGCGCTTCTTCCAAAGAAATTCCCATCTGATTGGCGAGACACATCAAAACAAAAAGAATATCCCCCATCTCCTTCGGGATTCCGTTCGGATCCTCTCCCTTTTTAAAGGACTGGTCTCCGTATTTTCTCGCTACGAGTCTTGAAAACTCTCCGACTTCTTCCATCAGGATCGCAAGATTTGTGAGTTCCGAAAAGTAACGAACCCCGAAGTTTTGAATCCATTGGTCGACCTTTGCCTGGGCCTCGTTCAAAGAAAGTCCGTCTTCTTTCAACGTTTAACGTCCAGGTAGTCGATTAGAATTTCCGTAGGTTCGGGATAACATCCTCCGCTCAGGTGATGAGGATCGATAAACTTCTGACATTTCACCCGGTCCCGAAAATCGTTCATATCGAGGGGAGATACATTCCGAAATTCTAATACTTCGTTGCGAATCTTATCCCAAGAAGGGTAAAATCCCGCGGACTTCACCCGAGATTCCAACCCTGAATACAGAAGAGGGGACCAGAGAATAACTTTGATACCGTTTTTTTCCGCGGTTTCCAGAAAGTGAAACAGGAATCCTTTTTGCACCTCGGATATCTTTATATATCGATAGATATCGTCGTAGTATTTCGCGGCTTCCTCCTCGAGTTTTTCGGGCGGAGTGTTCGAAAGCAATACGTTCGGGATTCCACCGTTGAACTTATCGGATTCGTTCATCAGAAGATTTTTGATGGCGAGCATCATTTCCTTCGAACTCGGGTCCTTGATTCTTTGCATCGCTTCCTTAAAACGAGGCGGAAACACCGTTGTTCTAAACACTCTCGATCTCAAAAATGTATCCCAATCGTTCGTTGAGAATTCGTTCGCATAACGCAGAAAATACGATAGATCGTAGGAATAACGCAACGGATATCGATTGCAAAAATCGGTCATAGAATCCGGATAAAATTCTAAAATCGCGTAATCGAGTTTGACGCCCGCAGATAAGATCTTTTCCAAATTGTAGTTATGATACGAAAAAGGCGCCGACGGCGCGGAAAAATTGTAAACGATCAGATCCTTTCTTTTTTTCCGAATCGTTTCCAACGAAAATTCTCCCATGTGAGAGGTTCCGAAAAAGATAAGAGTTTTTTCCTCCGGCGTAGCGGATTCTTTTTGTTTTACGAGCGCGGATAGAACTCGATCCTTCATCTCGTAAAAGTAATATTCGGCGCCGGCTTCCGTATAAGGCCGAATCAGATCCGAAGAAAGAAATCGATCCAAGCCGAACGTAAACGCAAAACAGAAAAGAGGAATCCATAAAAGTTTATTCCGGAGAAAAGGAAGTATGATTTTTATTTTTTGTTCGCTCATAATTCTTCCTCAAAACTGAAAGTAGATAAAGTCTTGTCCTTTACCGGCGTAATTGGAAAGGAGAAGAACGAGGACGACCATAAAGACGATTACGATCGTTTTCTTATGCCGATAATAGAATCTCGGAGTTTTTTCGAAATACTCCAGAGTATGCAATAAAATTCCGCCGATTAAAAAAGGCGCCACCAGATCGGTTCTTAACACGTGTTTGGCGGGATCGGCGACCCAGAGCAAACCGTTCTTCAGTATATACCAACTATCTCCGAGGTTTTGCGAACGGAAAAAGACCGCACCGATGACAAAGATGGAATAGATGAACAAAGCGCGGATCGCGAACCAAACAAAACCCTTTTCCGGCAATTTAGGAATTCCGATACGATCCATAAGCCGATCGATCACCAAACAAACTCCGTGCCAAAAACCCCAGATCACATAGGTCCAGCTCGCTCCGTGCCAAAAGCCGCCTAACGTGAATGTGGCGATGAGATTCAAATATACCCTTGGTTCCGAAGTTCTGGATCCGCCCAGAGGAATATAGATATAATCCCGAAGCCAAGTCGCGAGCGTGATATGCCAACGCCTCCAAAGATCCTGGATGTTCTGACTGAAAAAAGGAGCGCGAAAGTTTACCGGGATATTGAATCCCATCAAAAAGGCGCATCCCCTAGCGATATCCGTATAACCGCTGAAGTCGCAATAAACCTGCCAGGTAAATCCTTGAACCGCTAAGAAGAGGGAATAGTTATCGTATTCGTTCGGATTTCGGAAAACCGGATCCACCAAGGAAGCGATATTATCCGCGACTAGAATTTTTTTTGCGATCCCAAGTCCCAAGAGATAAAGTCCGGCGTAGATAAAGGAAGGTTTGATTCTTACCTTGTCCAGGATCGGGAAAAAATCCTGATGACGCATGATCGGGCCTGCCACCAACTGAGGGAAGAATAGAATGAACAGAACGAATCGGAAAAACCCCGTATCTTCCGCAATCTTTCCCCGATAGACGTCCACGACAAAGGCGATGATCTGAAACGTATAGAAGCTGATGGCGAGAGGAAGTATGATCTGAAAGCCGAATGTTTTCTGATCCAAAAATCCCCAGTGGGTCCAAGAGTAAAAATTCTCGGTAAAGAAATAAAAATATTTGAAGACGGCGAGGTTGATCAGATCGAGAACTACGATCGCACGCAGGACGGCGAGGTTTTTGTTTTTAAAAAGACTCCGAACAGCGAGATAATTCACATAAAGAATCGCTAATAGATGAACAAGAAAGGGTAAACTCCAAGTGGCGTAAAACACAAGAGAGGCGATCACGATCACCCATTCTCTATATTTTCGTCCGTCGTAAGCCCAGTAAAAAAGATATACCGCTAAAAAGAAAAGAAGGAAAAGTGTGGAGGTAAAGATCATTTCTTTTCCTTAACGAGAGTTTCTCTCAAATCTTTTGCGAACGCGAAACTCAACTTCTCCATTCCCAACTTGTTGAGATGGATCAAGTCGTAATAGTAATCGCCGTTGTCCGGTCCGTCCAAAAGAGTCTGATAATCGAGAAGAGGCACAGGTTTTGTCGGATTGATCCGTTGTAATTCGCGTTTCCAGACTTGGTTGCGTTCTTCCAGCCTCCATTCTTGGATCAGTTGGCTGTAAGGAGCTATGACTCCGATGATTTCGATTTCCTGTCCGTTCTCTCTTCCAATTCTTCTAATATCGTCGTGAAGAATTTTGAGACGATCGAAGTATTGTTTTGTAACGGCGTCTTCCACCGCATTGCTGAGCGGATTGCTCGACAAAACACAGGTATCATAGATCGCTTTTTTGTGAAATCGATCGGATCCTTCCGGAATCGGTTGTCCGTTTGCAGGATCCGTTTTAGCGACACAATCCGGAACGTCCTTGATCGGATACATGCTGATTTTTTCTTTGTAGGAATTCTCGTAATCCCAAGGATCCGGATTCTCATTCTTAAAACGTTTGCCGATGTCCTTGATCCGTTTGGAAGGACTCAAGATCAAATCCTGAATATCTCTTCTATATGCGATCGACTTTAAGGTGATATAAGCGAGATCGTCCGTTTTGACTTCGTAACCGAAATCATAAATCTTAGGATAAACTTGCAAACGATCGAACTCCGAGATCATCGCGAGCGTGTGCAGGTTTAGAATTTTTTGACCGACCCAAGGAGTGGTAATTTCAAAAACGTGCACGACCGTTTTTACTTTTTTAAAATGCGGAAGCGCTTTTAACACCGCCAGATCCTGGACGATCAACTCGGTTCCGGGAATCGCGATCGATTGAATTTTTTTTCCGAAAGGTTCCAATTCCTTATTCAGAATCGGAAGAGACAATCCTTGATAAGCGACCGAAGTTCCTACGATGAGAATGTCCGGGTCGAATTCTTTTTGTTTATCGATTACATGACTCGTAATTCTGGAAACGTTTGCGGCGTAAGAATTTTTCTTCAAGAACGGTCTGTAACAACCGAACTGCATTCCCGTTTCTAAAAAAGTCAGGATCAAGAGCGGAATCCAGAATTTGGAATCCTTCAAAAATGCAAGATATTCTTTCATAGCGGATATGGGTTCCTAAAACGCAAAATAGAGAAAGCTCTGGCTTTCCGTGATTCCGAAAATCAAAAGCATAAATACGTTCGCCAAGAAGAATAGGATAAACTTCCAGCGGCTTTGTACGATCTTCTCGATGTTATTTTTTGCAAAAAGATAAGAGGCGACGAAACAAATCAAAAGTAATATTCCGTATGTGTAATTGGTATAACCTTTCACCGACGAAAACCCGCCCGGCACCCAAAAGACGAGAGCTTTCATCATCGGAATCGCCTTTTCCATGGTTTCAGCGCGGAACATGATAAACCCGAACGTTAGGCAAAACATCGTAAATACTCTTGCGGCGATATCGTAGATTCTTCCGCCCTTTTCATTTAAGAACGCGGCGGCTTTGGTCTTTCCGTATTCCCTATTTGCGAGAATCATAATCCCCTGCCACAAACCCCAGCCGATGTAATGATACGCCGCGCCGTGCCAAACTCCGGCAAAGAACCAAGTGATGAAGATATTCCGATACGTAAAAAGTATCGAACCTCTGGATCCGCCTAACGGAATGAAGATGTAGTCCCGGATCCAAGTGGAAAAGGAAATATGCCAACGCGACCAATGATCCGTTATATTCCTCGCGACCATCGGGAAATTGAAGTTCGGATCGAACTTATAACCGAACAGTCTCGCGACTCCGATCGCGATGTCCGTATAACCGGCAAAGTCGAAGTAGATCTGCCAACCGAAGGCGAGCGCGCCCGTCCATATTTCGATCGGATTTAAGGTCGCATAATTCTTGAAAGTGAAGTCGACCACCTTCGCAAGGTTATCCGCGAATACGATTTTTCTAGTAAAGCCAATCAGAATCTGACAGAACGCGATTTGGATGTCTTCCTTATTGACGGGAAGGGGCATATCCAAATCCCGAAAGAACGTCTGCGCGCGGACGATCGGTCCCGCCACAAGCTGAGGAAAGAAAGAAACATACAACGCGAAATCGAGAAAAGATTTTTTCGCTTCGATCTGTCCGCGATAGACGTCGATCGTATAACTCATCGACTGAAACGTGTAGAAGGAAATTCCGACCGGAAGAATGATATCGTAATACGCAAATTTAAAACCTGCAAACGGAGTAAGATCGTTCACGACCTCCAAAAGAAAGTTCGTATACTTAAAATAGGCGAGCAAACCGAGATTCGTGACGAGAGAAAGCACCAACCAAATTCTTCTCGCTTTCGAACCTTGAGGCGACGCCGAAATTTTTAAGGAAGCGAAATAATCGATAACGATCGAATAGAGCAAAAGAAGGATGAATTCTTTTCGCCAAGACATGTAAAAATAAAAGCTCGCCCCTAGGAGAAAGATTCTTTGAATCTTGCCCTTGAGCAGATGATTGAGAATAAGAACTACGGGGAAAAAAAATAAAAAGTGAAGGGAATTGAAGAGCATGGTTCGTCTTGATTTAGTATTTTAAAAGACCTGAAGAGCAGTTTTTCAAAATAGAATATCCTTACAACATCAATTTAAGGCCTTTCCAGCTTGGATTTTACCGTTCGAAAAGACCGGCCTTCGGAGTTTCCGGCGGATAAACTTTTTCCGGAAGAATCGCTTCGAGTTTGAATTCGATTCCTTCGATATAACTCACTGATTTTTTCGAGGAACGAGGATACGTTGAATAGGAAAAATTCACAAGAAACAAAAGAAGAACCCAAATGATAAGAAAGGAGTGTAAAACGGCGCGGCTTCCGAAAAGGAAAGGACGAAATTCCAAAGATTTCAAGGTAAGGCCCGCAAGAAGAATCATACCGATCGAAGTTCCCACCCAAAATTCAAAAAAATATCCTTCCCACCAAGTATAAAATAAAATCGAAGGAACGAGCCAGAAAGACAAAAGAATCGTCTCGATTCGAAAACGCTTCCAAACATTGCGTATATTAAAAATGAAAATCAGAAGAATCGAAACCCAAAACATAAGATTTAGATTGTAAGGAAGCGCCTCTCGATTCTCCCAAGAGTTCAATCTCACTCTGAGTCCGTTCTTCACTCCTTCGAAGTTTAGAAACGCGTCACCGATCCCCCGATAGAAGTTCATCACGTAGTTTTTAGCTTCCGGAGAATTTCCCCATTTGTCCTTTGTCGCATACAAGAAGAGCCAGTTCGCAAAGTTCTTCTCGCTGTCCAAAGGCGCGCTCAGATTTCTGTTGAGAACGATAAATCCTACGTAGAGATAAGAGAGCGTAAGAGCTCCTACAAGCGCGAAACAATACACGAACACAAAGCGAAGTTTCCACGAAAAAACGAATTCTTTTCCTTTCCAAGTCTTAGAAAGAAGAATCGAGATCGGAACAAGAGGCAAGAATAGAATATCCGACTGATGAAAGTAAACGCTCCAGAGCTGAATTCCAAAGAGCGCAAGAAGGGAAATCGGAGAATGACCCTTTCTCGCAAAATAGACGCAGGAAAGATACAAAAGGGCGGTGAGACAGGAATGAATCAAAGGTGTATCGTTGTGTTGCGCGTAAAACCAAAACCCTTGAGAAAAATGAATCGCCAAACCCAGGATAAGGGCGCCTAACGTGTCGGAGTAAATCTTTCGATACGCCCAAATAAAACAGAAAAGAAAAACAAGCGCGGAAACTAGGATCCGGAGACGAAGCCCGAACATCACGGAATCTTTTCCCCACAATTCCCTCCAGAGTTTTAGATAGAGATAACCGGTACTTTCGAAACCGAGGTGATGAGGATTATAAAAAATTCTCCAGGTAAGATCCGAATTGATATTGTAGGCGTAGACGATCGCATCCCAGTCGTAGTGCCGGGAAAGGAATCGAAGATCGAACAAAAATACGCAAAAGATAAATAGAATCAGAAAGGAAAAAAAGATTCTGTCCTGAAGCGCGCTCTTGGTCCCCGAGAAAAAATACATTCTACAATCTTAATATTGAAAGAGGGAGGATATGAAATTTCGATTGGAGCCGCGAAAAAAGAAAGGAGATAGAATTCCCGCCTGAGAGACGAAACTTTCGGATCTTAGATCGGGGGCAGCGATCCAGATTCTTTCCAAACCCAGAAGTCGTCGCAAAACACCCGTTTTGTGGACGATCTGAACCCCATTCTGTCTGCGGTTCCACTGAAACACGTCCTTTCCGAAAAAGCCGCGTGTTTCGACCGAAAGAAAATCTCCCTTAAGAGAAACTTTCATAAAACAAGTTCTGTTGATAAAACGGACCCAGTCGAGAAGAAATGCAAAACCGATATAGCCGAATGTAAGATATCCTACACTCCGATACAACAGGGGATTCTGCAAGATAGGAAGATTCAAAACCTTAGGAATCAAAAGAAAGTCCGTGAACTTCTGAAGATACGACGCGGACAAACCGCCGAGCAGATAACAACCGTAGAGAATTCCGCCCACGAGAAACGTAATCAGGATCGGAGGAATCGGATTGATCTTTAAATAAACCGGAACTCCGAAGGAAACGTCGTTCGCGTTTAAAGAATCCCATCCGGAATAAATTCTTTTTTCATTTTGTTTCATATTTTTTGATGATGCAATTCCTTTCTGTGCTTCCAGAGATCGATCAAACCGTCTTCGATTTTTTTCGCGGTCCGATCCCAGGTCCAATCGGAAGCGTTCCAAATTTCCGGACGTTCCAATTTTCTTTTTTTGAGTTCGGATAAAGCGCGAACCCAAGAATTCACTCCGAGGGGCTCCGCAAACAAATCCACACTTCGATCCAAAATTTCATGAAAGACAGGAATATCGGAGGCGACGCAGATCTTTCCTTCCCGAAGTGCCTCCAACAAGGGAAGACCGAAACCTTCGTGAATCGAAGGAAACAAAAAGGAAACACAATTTCTATACAACCAGGCAAGGACTTCGTCAGCGGGATTTTCCACGAAAAAAATTCCTTCCGATTCCAAGGTTCCCTCTTTTAACAATTCGGTCAGGCCCTCCGACTTCCATCCGAGACGCCCCGCGATCACAAGCGGATACGGAAAAGAAGGATCCTCTTTTTTCAAAGCGCGATACGCCGAAACAAGAGTGGTTAGATTCTTACGAGGTTCGAGGGTTCCGATTGTAAATAAAAAGTTTCCAGGAAGTTTTCGAAGAGGTTCACGAAGAATCGGAAAAGAATCCACTCCCGGATAAACCACCTTCAATTTAGAATCCAGCGCCGGTCTGAACTTGAGAATATCGTTGCGCGTGTTTTCGGAAAGACAAAACACGAGATCCGCTTTTTTCAAAGTTCGGGGCGAAAGAATCCGGTGTTGCCAGTAGTTCGCGGTCGTCATCGTCTCAGGAGCCGATCGAAAATTGAGATCGTGATAGTTGACCGCGGTCAACGCGCTCCCGCAAGAAAAGGGTAACAATTGAAGAGTCCCCCAAAAAAGATCGAGACGATCTTTTTTGATTCTTCTTGGAATGGTCCAGTTCAACCAAGCCACACCGGGAAGTTTTCCAGTTAGAAAAAATCTCGAGTTTTGGTTCGAAAGAATATCATAAAATACGGTATGAATCGGTTTGTTCGAATAGAGATAATATTCCAGAGGAGATTCGTTTGTGATCAGCCTTCTCAAAACTTCGGCGAGATATCTTGAATTCCCCGTGATCCCGTATGCGAGAGGACGGACGTCCACACCCACCCTCGGTTTGTATTTGAGTTCGTTCGTTCGAATCGTCATCGTCGTAATTTTTTTTATGATTCTTCCGTTCTCGGTTGTTCGTCTTGAATCAATAAAAGAAGAATATATTGAAAGACCGCAAAATAAAGAAGATAGGAAGCCATCATCAACTTTTCTTCCTTACCGCCTCCGATGACGGATCGATTGCAAAGAAGAATCACGATCGAACCGATCAAAAAGGAAGAACTCACTTTATCATTTGCAAACAAGATTCGAACCGAAGCCGAACATTTTTTCCAGAAAGAATCGGAACCGTTTTTCCAAAATGGCAAAACTTTTTCTTCCACAAAGGACCAAAGACGCGCGAGAAGAATTGCGGAAGGGTATAAAAGAAAGACGAACGCGTGGACCCAGGAAATCCCGCTGAAGACAATCGAAAAAACGAACAAACATCCTAGGGTCAATTCTTCCTTTCGTCTTGCAAAAACTTTCCAGAAGAAGGGAATCACGAGACCCAAGGAAAGAATATAATAAATTCCTTTTACTGCTTTTTCCGAAAGTTCCGCGAGAGGATAACCGAGCTGCGATTGATTGAGAACGTCGGCGTAGTTGAGAAAATATTTCGCAAGAGTAGCGTTCAAACTCTGATTGTTCTTCCAAGCGCGGAACAAAGGAGACTTGAGATAGTTGTCCAAGATCAACTGTTTCCAAGTCAACGTCATCTCTATCGTAAAACTAGGAGCGTATATACAAGGAAGAAGAATCCAAAAAACGGAAAACACAAACGTATAAAGAACGGCCCGATATCTTTTTTGCATCAAAAAGAAAAGAACAAAGGCTCCCGGAGTCAACTTGATTACGATCGCAAGCCCGAGCAGCAGACCGGACAACCAATCTCTCTTCGTATGCACCGAAGCTAAGATCAGAAACATCAAAAGAAAACCGACTTGGTTGTTGTTCTGATGATTTTCCAAAAAGCGAAGATTGAGAAGACAAAGAACCACGATAAAAACCAAATTCCCTTTGATGGGAAGTCGGATCGAAAGGATGTATAAAAAACCCAGAAGAGCCAAGAAGTTCAGACTCAAAAAAACTGCAGAAGCGATCGGATACGGAAGAAAGGAAATCGGGATCAACAAAAATGCAAACGTGGGAGGATAGATATAAGAACCAAGACCCTCCATCATCTCCTTGAGCTGCATAAAAACCTTCGGAGTAAACGCCTCTTCGACTTTGATCTCCCCGGTTTGCAGTTTACTAAGGATTTCGTCGATCTGTTCTAAATTATATAAATTATTTCCTTCCGTAAAACGAACGGAAGCGTTGTAGTAATCTCTGAAATCGGAACGATTTCCCGATTTGGAAATCCCATTGATGAAGAGGAGGGAGAAAAACAAAATCGTTCCCGCAAGGATCCAGGTTTTTCGGTCTCTCAATTGCATTCTGAAACACTTTTTGATCGCACTCGAAAAGCCAACCAATAAAATTCTCCTACATCCCGCTTGCGATTTGGAAAAGGAATCCTTATCCCTTCAGAAAAAAGATTCTCCCGTAAACATTCTCCAAATCCACTGCAATTAGAATGTTGTTTTCCGATCTCGAAGAATTCGAATTTGAACTGCCCGAAGATAGAATCGCACGTTACCCGGTAAGGAATCGGGACGAAAGCAGACTCATGCTTGTCGAAGTCGGATCCGAAAAAATCCACATAGAAGAGGCGTTCAAAAACATCGTTTCCTATTTGAGAGAAGGGGACGTCCTAATCGGGAATCATACTAAAGTAAGCAAACGCCGCGTTTATCTTAAGAATCCGCTCCGAACCCACGAGGCGATGTTTTTGGAAAGCAAGGATGGACTTTGGAGATGTAAGATTCGAAATTCACGAAAACTAAAAAAGGGCGACCGACTTCAGGACGTAAAGACCGGCCTTCGTTTTTTTCAAGTGGAAGGAAAAGAAGAAGAATTTGTCTTTTTAAGATCGGACAAAGAATTGCAGGAAGAGGATTTTCAAACGATCGGCGAGATTCCGATTCCTCCGTATCTAAAAAGGGAAGCGAACTCCGAAGATGAAATTCGTTATCAAACTCTTTTTGCAAAGACTCCGGGATCTGTTGCAGCTCCTACAGCGGGTCTTCATTTTTCGGAATCCTTGTTTCAAATTCTAAAAGAAAAAAAAATTCAGATCTGCACGTTGGAACTTACGGTTGGTTACGGAACCTTTCAACCTCTCACTGAAGAAAATTTTCAAAATAAAAAATTACATCGAGAAGAATTCTTTTTGGAAGAAGCGAGCGCTTCCATTCTCAATCTCGCAAAAAAAGAAGGAAGAAGAATCATCTCCATCGGGACCACGACGCTTCGTGCCTTGGAATCCACATTCGACCCGAAGACAAAAACGTTTCGATTCGGACGGGGGGCGACCGAACTTTTTTTACAACCGGACGACAAACTCCAAAGCTGCGAAGGATTGATCACAAACTTTCACTTACCGGGATCGAGTCTTCTCTTACTCGTCTCCGCGTTCGCGGGAAAAAAATTGATCTTGCAAGCCTATCAAAAAGCGATCCAAGGAGAATTTCGATTCTATTCCTACGGAGACGCGATGCTGATTCTAAAGTAGATTATGATTGATAACCGAAGGGAACTAGGGAACAATCGTCTTCAGTGATAAAAAGAATAACGGCCGCTCAGGCAGAGATCAAACTTCACGCGGGAAAACAAAGACCCAAAAACGGCCTTCCCGATTTTTTGGCGTTTCACAGAGAAGAACTGAGTTCCTTACCGAAGGCTTTGGAAAATCCGGGCATTCTTTCCAACATTCTCATAACCGGTCCGGCATTAGAAGCGAACCTTACCTTACTTCAAGAATACATCTCCAATCTTAAAAAAGGAATCAAAGTAGTCTGCGATCCCCATCCGGGATTCTTAACTCTCGCGGGCTTTCCGGGAAACTCCGAATACCGCGCCGGCAAAATGGTGGAAGCGGACGGCGGTTATCTGCTTCTTCCGATGAGAGCGCTTACGGAAGATCCGAACTTATACTTTCTCGTAAAAGGAGTTTTACAAACCGGAAGCATCGACTTCCTGACTCTTCCCGAAATGACAGGCTCCAAAGAGATGAATCGCTTTCATCCTTCGATAAACACTCGCTTTCGTTTGATCCTCGTGGGAGAAGAAGGAGAAGTCGACTTTATCACCGGAGTCGATCCCGATTTCTACGAAAGTTTTTCTTTTAAGATTCATCTTCCTTACGAAGCTGTGATGAAGAGCAAGAAGAATCTTCAGCTTTTCGGAGGACTCATTCATTCCTGGGAAAAACCGGGTTATCCCAGCTTCGATTCTTCCGCAGTGGACGCGTTACTCGAAATCGGACTTCGCTGGAACGACAGCAGAGCGAGACTTTCCCTTTCTTTTGCGGAACTCCGCACGTTCGTGGGTGAACTTCTCGTTCTTTACAAAAAGGAAAAGAAGACGATCTCCCGCGCTCAAGTGGAATCGGCCATTCCCACGATAGAAAAAAGAATCGCGGTTCACAAAAGAAGATATCAGGAAAGCGTTCGTGAAGGTCTGACATCCATCCAGCTCAAAGGGAAAAAGACGGGAAGAATCAACGGCTTATCCGTAATTCTTCTGCATTCTTCTTTGTCCGATTTCGGCCAAGTGAACCAAGTCTCCGCGCGCGTCGCTTTGGGTTCCGGAAATTTCATCAACATCGAAAGAGAAGTGAACCTTTCGGGCGACTTACACGATAAAGGCGTATTCATATTACAATCTTATATTAAAGGAATGTTCTCTCATATCCAGTCCTTCGGTCTGGACGCGTCGATTTTGTTCGAACAAAACTATTCTCCGATCGACGGTGACTCCGCGAGTTGTGCGGAATTGCTCGCGATTCTTTCTGCGCTTTCCGGTTTGGAAATTCCGTGTAACATCGCAGTGACCGGAGCTCTTTCTCAGTACGGGGAAATTCTTCCTGTCGGTTCGGTGAACACGAAGATCGCGGCATGGTACGACATGATTCAGATAGTTGGAAATACGAAAGATAAGTACAGGGTTTACATTCCGACTTCCAATATTCGCGACTTGAATCTTCCCGCTCACATTCGGAAGGCGATCGACAAAGGGAAATTCCAGATCTACACCTGTTCTCACGTCGAGGAATTGATTCCGGAAGTTTTTGGAATTCCAGCGGGAAAATTCGGCAAAAACGGAAAATATCCTCAGGGAAGTCTGTTCCATTTGATAGAGGAAAGAATCGATCGGAAAAAAGAGGAAGAACACGAATAGGGTATGCCTTAAGCGTCGATGTGACAGAATTCCATAAAAAATTTCTTTCCCGCTGACCCTCGGTTTTGAAACTGGACGGTAGGAATCAAACGCGTTTTTTTTGAATTATTTTTTGCTCTGTCTGCTCCGCTAAGACAATTTCAAACTTTGGAAAACTCAAATGGGAACCGAACGATTCCGGAAAAAAAGAATCCATCGTTCCATGGATTCTTTCGGAACTTTTCGTCTAAAACCAGACTCGCATTTGTAGGTGATCCTTCGATTCCGATTGCCGATACTAAATAAAGATACGAAAATGAGACTCATCGGGGCGATCAATATTCAATCCTCCTTGCTGGTCAGCGGTTTGTCCGCGTTAGGACTTGGGGTTCTCCTTTCCGTCGCTCAAGTAAAAACTCCCGAGAATCTTCCGAAAATGGATTCCTTTCCGATGGAAGACGGGGAAATTCCTTCCAATTCTCAACCGACCCTCAAAGGAAAAGAAGAAAAGCCGAAGGAGGATATACAGGTATTTCATATTTTGGGTTCTCGCAGAATCGACTTTCTCGGAGAATCAGGCAAAAACTACGAAATCCAAGAGGATCACGGATCCAATTTTGCAAAACTCGGTAACGGCTGGAGTCCGTTTCCTTCCAAAGATTCCCTTGCTTGGAACCAACCGGATTCTCTCTTCAGCGATCAGAATACCAACTGGACCGGAGCCCGCTTTTTCGGCGGAAAACAAGGAAAGGTTCAACTGAATTCTTCGATCCGTCCTTCGTCTCCTTTTTCAGAATTGGCTCCTTCCCTTCGAGGAAGAAAATCGGATCCTTTCGGAACCGGAGATAAAACCGGCGTAAATCAATCCACGTTAGACAACTTTGAACTCAGTTATTCGGTCGCACCCGGAGTCGATGCGATTTTAAAAACGGGGAACTCGCTTCCTTATACCGCGGATCAAAAAGATCAGGGTTATTCGATGGCGGGTTTTTCATTTAAGCCGAACGATTTCATCAACACTAAGATTGTTTCCGGAAGTTCCTTCGGAAATTCAAGCATGGCTTCCAGCCGTTTTCTCTATTCTTCTCCCGGATCCAATTCTCAGGCGCTCAACGCGGATCCGAATATGGGAAACAATCCCGTTCTTAGAAATCAGGCTTTGGGAAACAGCAGCGGACGCGTGATCGAATGGCAGGCGAACATCCAACCGATCCGTCGTCTTTCGTTTCAGACTTCGGTTTTGAACAAGGAAAAAGACAAGGGATTGTACAATCCGGAAGCGGCACGTTTTTCGATGTTCATCGATTTTACAAAAATCATTCTCAACATCCGTTATAGTTACTCCGCAGATCCGACTACGAAAAACAACGGTCTTTATATGACCCCGGAAGCGGACGCGACCACTCTCGGTTTTACGATGCTTTTGGATCCAGCGGGAAGATATTCTCTCTTTCTCGGCAACAACTACTACAATCTTCTTTCTCAGAGAAACGCGGGAATCAATACACAAACGGATGAGCCTCTTCGTTCTTTCTCCGCCGGCTTTCGAGGAAAGACGGGCTTTCAAAACGCGATCTTTTTTATGAATTTCAGGAACAACCTTTCCAAGGGCGTGATCTACACCGACGTAGGACCGTTCCGTCTTCCGGCTTACTCTCAATACTATTCCGAATACTTCACTTCCTTGGGAATGGAGTTGTCTTTCTAAACTTCTTTTCTGGTTGCCCGTTTTTCTATATGCGGAATTTTGATCGGCAGAGGAGCTCCTACACGAAAGAAGTTCGTGTAAAAGAATTCTTCTTAAAAATAAAATAGGTTCAAAGGGAATCAAAGAATGTTCGGAAACAAGTTAGAATCGCTCAAGCAGATGAATCAGATGCGCGTGAAAATGAAAAAAGTGGAAAAGGATCTCATGGCTCTTTCCTTCGAAGCGAAATCCAAAAACGATCTGGTTACTTGTATCTCCGACGGAAAATTAAACATCAAAGAGATTCTCATCGAAGACGAACTTCTCGCAAAAAACGACAAAAAACTTTTACAAAAAAGCATCAAACAAGCGGTGACTCGTTCTCTGGAACTCGCGCAAAAAGCGGCGGAAGAAAGAATGGGAGAATTCAGAGGTATGATTCCCGGAATGGAATGATTCTTTTCGTATCCGATTTCGATTCTTCGTATCTTTTTAAGTTCGGTGAAATCGAATTCTTTCAAAAACGTTTCCAAACGGAAACGGACTTCGAGTTCCGATCGTAAGAACTTTCGTTCGGGCTTCTTACGTTAAAAACCCGAACGATGGAAAGAATTTTATTTTATAGAATTCAAATCTTTTGTGTGAGCTCCTACAAATTACGGACGTCCTCCGTTTGAAACCGCCAGGCAAAGTCGTTCCTGAGAATGTATGAGTTCCTACACTTTTCGGTTTTCGGAAAAACGTTCTCAATGTATTCCGCGGAACGATTTGTTTCCGGTTAAATCGGTTTAGATTTCAGGAAATTCTTCCCAAAAAAAGAAGTTAGTTGGTTCGATTTCGCTCGGAAGAATGAAAGTATTCGAGGGGACAGATGATTTCGGGACCGTCCGTTTCGGGAAGAAGAACCGGTTCTCCTTTTTCTTCGGTTCTCGTCACGGATTGAGAAACCTGACCGAGTCGATACGGATCCGCGTTTACTTGCAAAATCTTTAAACTAGGAACCGTCTTTTTCAAAAGAACCACGGCGGGTTGTGTTCCCGTGTTGCTCCGGTTTTGATCTATAAAATGAAACTGCCCCGGTTTGAGATTGGAAAGAGGAAGAATAAAAGGAAGAGGTTGTGTGTCATACAACTTTCTGAGTTCCCCTCCGTCTTGATTCGCAAGTGGGAAGGGAAGAGCCGAAAGAACGGATTCGATTCCCGTTTTAAAGGCGGCCGCGCCCGCGGAATCCACTCCCAATTGAGCTTCCGAAAGAGCAGTTTCCCCCGTCGACAGCCAGAGAAACGCGGCGAACAATCGAATGAAAGAAGTCTCGCCCGAAATTCCAAGATCATTCTTTTGCGAAGCGGAAAGCGAAGCCACGGCGGAGGAAGATAGAAAAACTTCGGCCAAACTTTGCGCGTCCTTGGCTCTGACGGAAGCGCCCGAGAGAGTTTTCTTAAAGAAAGAATTTCTTTCCTGAAGATTGGAACCCGAGACCGTATAAAGATATTTCATAAAGGCGTACGCAAAAGAATAATCCACGACCGAAGAAAAGTTCGCCGATCCGAAGATGGTGGAACCGTTCACACCTCTCGCACAAACCCCGGCGACGTTTCCCCGATAACACTGGATCCGATTCATCTGCGGAGAATAACCGGCAATATCGCTCGCTACCTCGCTCGTTCCTTCGTTCAACCAGGTTTCATCTCGAACCTTTTGGGAAAGATAATCCGGAAGTTCGTATTGAAATCGGATGAGGTGTTGGAATTCGTGGGCGATCGTAGAAAGCATCGTGTCCGACTTTCCGGAAGCGAGATCCTTCTCCGCCAATTCCTTCAGCTGCACCGAATCTATATAAAGAATTTCTTTTCCATTGGAACGGACGTTCGATCGCGCATCGTCCGTAAGAAAATCATAAGGATCGAAAAAGCCGGCCACAAAAGAACCGCCGGGTTTACTTCCGTCCCGAATATCCAAAAAAAGAATGTGGACTTTTCCGTTTTGATCCATGTCCGAAGGGGGGCCGAACGCAGCGCCGAGTTTAGGAAAAATTTTCTGATCGAATTCTCGAACGATACTTTTATAATCCAGATTCTGCTCCTGTCCGTATTCCGCGTAAACCGAAACCGTATCGCCTTCGCCCACGAGACTCGCCTGAAGACAATAAGATGCATTTTTTGTAATGTCTCTAACCCAGAATTTTCCGGGGCCGCTGCAACTGATCGCGGTAAGAATCAAAGCCTGGACATACTGAGCGCCTAACTTTTGTTTTGCGCCGGGAAAGAGCGCGGGGAAAACGCCCTCCAAAGAACAGGAGTTGAGGAAAAAAAGAAAGAGAAGAAGTCCCGAAAAAAATCCAAGATTGTTTCGAGAATTCCGCTTCATCGAAATTCTTAGACGAAAAAAGACATACAATCTAGAACGTTGACTTGGAACGAACCGTCCATAGGATGTAAAAAAGGACCCCGGCATGCTTTTTATAGGGAAGGAGAAGACAGGAAACTTGATTGAGATTCTCTCTTGCCCCCGTAACTTGTCAGGATCTTTCTCCATCAAATCAGGAGCAATCAACATTGGATAAAATATTCCACGTCGATCCCCTTATAAAAAACGCAAAATCCGCGGTTTTTGCGGGGATTTGTATCTTCAGCGTCGTGTTTTGTTCCTCAAGTGAGAAAAGAATCGAGTCGGATCCGAACTCATTTTTAAAAATCGTATCGGGAGAATACTACTCCAAAATTCAGAAGTTGGAAGAAGGTTATTTTGTAAGACAGTTGTTCCTGGACGCGAGTCCTACTAAAAAAAATCCGAAATTTATCTTCACTCAGTTGAGCGTTACCTTGAGCAAAAACCGGGAAGAAACAAGAATCGAAGGAATCGCCAAAACCACGAAGACCGGATTCCAACTCGTTCCGGAATCTTGTCGAGTTTTTACAAACCGAGAATCTGGAAATCGTTGGGCGCTCGTGCGCGCGTACGACTGTGATCACCTTGTTTTCGAACTTGCATCGAAAAAACCGAATTCGATTTCCATCGAACCGGATTTTATTCCGGGAACACCCTCCGGAGAATATCGAAAAGCGATCTCTTCCGATCCGAACAGAATCAGCGCGCTCGTTTTGGAAAGCGGCGGAAAAATTTTAGAAGTCTGGGGTCTTCGTTTGTCCCGCGTTCGCAAAAATGCGACGATCGTTTTGGAAAAGGAAGACGGGAAACGTTATCCGGTGAGAGCCTTGGAAACGATCGAAACGACGGGGCAGGTCACAGCCGAAGGAATTCCGGTCAACAAAGGAGACATTCTTCTTTATTCAAATCCGGGAGAATCGACCCCTTTGTCCTATTGACATTTTAGAATATTATAAATTACCGTAATAGATCGGGACCAATTTCAGATAAGGAAGTTGGATCCGGATCCAGTCCAATTCTTCCTTGGAAATCTTCAAACCGGACCATTCCAAATAACGAAGGTCGGTCATTTCATAGATATATTTGATTTCCTTAATTTTCGTGTTTCCGATCCTCAACTCGAGAAGATTCTTACAACCGGCGATCGGTTCCAAAGAGGCGACTTCCGTCTCTCGAATATCCAATTGTCTGAGTTTGCACTCCGGTCCGATAAAGGAAAGATCTTTGATCTTTGTTTTGTAGAGTCCCAGTTTTGTAAGAGCTCCTACACCCGGATAGGCGGCGAGATCCTTTTCATCCACGGATGTCCGATTCAAATAAAGACTGTGTAGAAGGGGAAGTTTGGAAAGCGGACTCAAATTTTTCACCTTTGTTCCGTTGACGTTCAAAAAACCGATGGTTTTCAGAGCGCTCAGTTCTTCCAAATTTTCGAACTCGGGGTGAAGAATTTCCAGAGAAACCAAGTTCCTAAAATCGCCCAATCTCGCGGTGTCCGGAAATTCACTTTCGTTAAAACCGATCCAGCGCACCTGATAAGGATAGTATCTAAGAATCTTTCCTTCTCTCGAAAAAACCGGAATCGCTCCTGAAATCGGATTCTTATCCAAAACCGCGCAGGAGAGAAAAAAGGTAAGAAGGGAGAAAAGTGAAATCTTCCGAAAAAAAATAGCCGGAACCCTTTGAGTCATTCTGAGACGATTAGAACGGAGTTGGAAGAAAGAGAAACCAAATTCTATTCTTCTCCGGAAATCTAAGAAAATCCTACGTAATGCGAAATCGCAAAATTAGATCCGATTCTTCCTTAGATTTATTTTTTAAATGATATTGAGTTTGACTCTCATCTTCATACTTTAAGAATGGTTCCCAAAAGGCAGAAGGAGAATTCATGAAAACTTTCCAAAAGATTGCAAAAACGACAGTTATTTTCGGCCTCATCTTGGGCTCCCTAATTCACTGTAAAAAAGACGACAAAGAAGACGTAGACCCGGTTACGCTCCTTTTGTTGGGACTTGCGGCTAACGGTTACAACTGTTCCGCGACCGTAGGAGGAAGAGTGGCGGGTCTTCCGGCAATGACGGCGACAACCTCCGTTCAAACCCTCGTCTACGGAAAAGTCCCGTTTGTGAATCACTCGATCGCAGCCGTAAAATTTTCCAACGTAAAGGCCGGCGATCAGATCACTTTCCGCGGAAGAAACGTCGCGGACTTTGACGAAGGAACCGCCGCTAACACAAACGCTCCGTTGGTTTACAACACCGCTTCCTGTCCTCTTGTAGATTCGGCTTATGATTCCGCAAGATCCTCTTATACAACTCCGAGTGAAGGTCAATACGGAGCCGCGGCCGGCGACGGTCCTTACGTCTACACTCTGAACGCGACCAAGGGAGGAGATTACTACTTCGTCTTTTACTTGGCGAGCAGAACAGCGGAACCTCCGACGACTACGTTTCAAATCACCCTGAAAAACTGAGTTCTTCCCGGTATTCGTAATGAAAAGAATCTCGAACCTCGAACTTTTTTGGAAACAAATCCGTCTGGGGCTCGGGATCCTTTTGTTTTTATCCTGTGCGAGACAACATCCGGCGGTCGACGAAAACGAACTCGCAATCAAACAATCCTTGCTCGCACTTCAAAAACAATTGGAAGACGCGGCGAGTTCTAAAATTCTTTCCACGGAATCCAACGGAGACGGTTCTTATACCACAAAGATAAGAGCGGTTTCGTATGACGTTTGGATTAAATTCAATTTTTCGAATATGGCACAAATATCGGCCCCCGATTCCGCGGGAGGTTGGGACGTCGGATTTCAGAGATTCAAACTCCAGACGAACAGCGGAGTCACACATTCTTCCGGAAACGGAGGCGCTTGTATGACCAATCCTACAATTACCGATTTTAGCGCGGCTTCCGGAAGTTCCTCTTCGGCTTTGGGATGCACAAACGCGAATTTTTCGCCCGACACAAACGTTTCCGAACTCGCTTCCGGAGGAGTTCAGACCAATTACGTGGGAAGCGACGTCCTAAACAAATGGTTCAATTATACGCTCGCTTTTTTACAACCCAACTATAAAGTTTTTGTAATACGTTCCAATACGGGAAGCGAATACTATCTTTTCCAAGTCACGGGCTATTATAGCTCCGAAGGTACGGCCGCGTATCCGACCGTAAAATGGAAACGGATTCCTTACTGATCTCAATATCGACATGTTCTTGATTAACAAACTTTTTAGACACAAGGGAATTTCGATCTTCTTTCTGATTCTTTTTTTATCACCTCTTCAGGCGCAAGACGACAAATCAAAAAAAGAATCCTCAGTTCCGGAAAAAGAATCGCCTAACACGACTACTGTTAAATCCGAAACTAACGTTCCGGATTCTCAAAAAGAAAACGGACAAGAAGATTCTCAAATCGTAGTCACAGGTTCTCGGGGAGAAAGAAGACTCAAGGATTCCACCGTAGCGACGGAAGTAATCTCACGTAAAAAGATCGAAGCCAGCGGAGCGAGAAACGCCGCGGAGGTTTTGGAAACCCAACTTGGAATCGACGTGGTACCTTTTTTCGGAGGTTCTCGGGTGCGGATGTTGGGTATGGATTCACAGTATGTCCTGATTCTTATCGACGGAGAAAGAATTTCGGGAAGACTCAATAACGCAGTCGATCTTAGCCGCTTCAAGGTTCAGAATCTGGAAAGGATCGAAATCGTAAAAGGCGCGTCATCCGCTCTTTACGGCGCGGACGCGATCGGCGGCGTGATCAACCTCATCACAAAAGAAGGCGACAAAAAACTCAGCTACGAAATGAGAACGACTTACGGGAACGGAAATCGGAAAAACTTCAACACGGAAGGGGAATTCAACACAACCGCAAATCTGGGTTTTCGAAACGAACTCGTCAGCGGAAACGTTTCGGCTGGTTACAACAAGAACCCCGGTTATCGATTGGTTCCGGATTCTCAAGCCACGACCGGAAACGCTTATCAGGATCTGAACACGGGTATGAATCTTATCTTCAACCCCGACGGAAAATTCAAAGCGAAGACAAGAATTCTTTATCAACACAGGGATCAAAACGGAGTCGACGTCACCCAGTCGAAGGCGGTCTTCGATCGCAACAACAAGACCCACGACTTTCTCGCGACCGGGGCGTTGGAATACGCCTTCGGAAGAAAGAATCTGATCTCCTTCCGAGGAAACGTTTCCAAGTGGGAAAACAAATACTATAACAATCAAAGAGGCTCGGACGAGTTGGACGTTAAACAACTTAACGCCGAATTGACTTCTCAAGGAACCGTTCAGCTCGACTGGGAAGCGGCCGAAAGACATTTTATCACCGCGGGCGTAGAATCCTTTGCGAACGAATTGGAATCCGATC
>NZ_NPDU01000029.1 GCF_002811985.1 Leptospira adleri | reverse complement strand
GGAACTAAAAAGTATGTTGACATGGAGAAATTAAAAGAGTTAAAAACTTTAAAGCTCATGGCTTGATCGTGTGAGGAGAGCTCTTCTCAAGTTCTCATTTGTGCGAAACTTTAAGGACACTATCTATTTTAAACTTAGAACAAGTAACCTTTGTTTCCTTATTCCTGTATTCTTTTGGTGTCATTATTTTATTGGTTTTACAGAAGGTCAGATGAATAGACATTATATGAAATTAAAGGCCGTCGAATTGAAAGAGAGCGATTTAGATGAGCATGAGAAATTATTTGGAATCGAACTTACCCCTTTAGATAGAGAAGCAATTCTAAAATATTCAGGCTACAGAACTGCCCTTCGATTTGTTAGTAGTAGGAATTCATTTTCAAGAACGCCCGTAGATGTTGGGACTATACTCTCGAAAGAAGATTAAAATGGCTTTTTCGGGATCCCGTATGACCTCTCCACTAAAACCGAATTGTGAGAGAGCCATTCCTTTTCGGATTCTAAAGATTTGATAAATCCATTTTAAAGAAATATTTTTCAATCTTTTTTCTTTTTAGGATCCGAAAGTTTTAAAACTTCCTTTATCTGAGATAAATCCTTACTTTCGACTCGATTGATAGTAAATCATACAATCCGTAGACTCTCTTAGTACCGAAACGCAAGCATCTCGGCAACTTCCTCTGGAAATATAATTACCCCTTTGCTTGTCGAGAATTGATCATTACAATCCGAAAAACAATTATCCATTTCCGTATAGCATAAGCGTAATTTTCGGTCTTCTTGGCTAACAACGACTCTATGAGACAGTCTTTCTAAATCCATTCTCTTTGGGTTCGCGTTATATTTAGTTGCCCTGCAATAAAATGAAAAACATATCAGCAAGGTGACGAGTGTAAGATTGTATCTCATTCCACAGGCACTATCAACTTTCAAAGACGATCCTTATTCTATTGAAGTTGGATTTGAATATCCGTCGGCGCTGAGGCCGTACTGTCCGGATACTGAAAAAGAATCGTAAGTGGTCCGGAAGCAGTGGAAGAAAACCAGCTTATTTGATTAACTGAAACTGCATTGATCGTAAGGGGAATGTCTTTAATGGAAGTCGGGAAACAAGGATCACTTCCAGGAACCGCCAGCGGATTAAAATTTCCAAGATTAGTCGTTGTCGAGGTCAGAGTAATTTGCTGATTCGGAACGTAATTATCGATCTTTACAATCGCTATGGAGGTGGCACCCTCGAAATCAAAAGGCATTGGCTTTATTGTTCCATTTGCAATGACGGGCGTTTTACAAATTGCCTTAGAATCCAGTGAGATCGAAATATCCGTAGGGAAAACTTTTGGACTAAACTTTGAGGAACTCATGACCATTAAATTCCCAGTCAGTGGAGTAACCGTTGTGTTAATGTTGGTCCCCCTTGCTAAGAAGTAACGATAGGAAGTTACATAGTTATAATAATTTTGGGGAACATCACAAGGACTAGTTGCTTTATAGAAAAGCGGGGAATATTTAGTTGGATCCGAGGTGGTCATTTTTAAATTCACCCTCCTGCCAAATTCTAAATTTTCTACAAACGCCAGCCCACCGACATAAGGTGTTGTTAAAATGGAAAATGATATAAACTTCAAGGGCAAATCGGAAGTCGTTATTTTTGGGGTTGCACAACCCGCGACGTAATTCGATGTAAATAGCAAAGCCAAAAGAGATGTCTTATCATCTCCGTGATTAGGTTTGCAATTTTGAAGACCAACAGAATTCAAAATGCACAGAATGAGGAGAATCTTATTTCTTTTCATAAGCATAAATAGAAACGAAAATGGCTGTATTTGAGCTCATAAAATCAGTTTCTCTTTCTTCAGCACGATACTCGCTTTAAAGTAATTCCTATATCCGATTTGATTTAATATAAACCGGAGCATCACATTTATTTTTATAATCAAGCATACAATAATCTCTGCACCTACTTTGACGGAAATCCCTCCAATGAGGATATTTCCGAAGGCAATCAGATAAACATTGATCCAATTTGTTATTACAAACTTTTGATTTCTCTATGCTTTCAAAATCGACTATTGGCTCATTTGATTTTTTTCCTTTAACTTCCTTTGCAATTATCCAGCTACATGCAAAAAACAAAATAAATAGGATTAGAAATTTTATTAAATTAGAAAAATGGATTAAATGACTAATTTGAGCACCCCAAAACGTAAACTGGCCAGCACGCATCGTAGTAATCCTTTCCATTCGGGAGGGGATTGACTGCAATCCTTCTCTCAACGCACTCAATAAAACATTTTCTGTGTTTGTAATCATCCCCCCTTCCATCGGTTTTTTGATGGATATCAGTAACAATATTACAGTAACTCAATGTAAGGACTAAAAAGAGAAATTTGAAAAATGTAAACTGTTTCATACCTATACCTATTTTTGCGTATTATCGCTATAACTTGGAGTATCGTTTCCAGAATTATGGTAATAAAGCCCATCAAATTCTACACTACCGTCTGCACCAAACCCAGTAAAATTTACTCCGACTTGAGCATCGTTAACTAATTTACTATTCCATCGTCTAGCTTTGTCTGCATAATCTTTAAATGCCCAACCTTGTATTAAAGCACAAGCCAAATCATTTTGAGTTTTACAGATTAAATTCACCCAATATGTTTTTACTTGTTTTCTAACCCAATCTTCTTCATAAGTTACCGGTTCCTGACTATAATTATCTTGAGCTTCGGAAGTGGCATTATTATTTGCTTTAATTACTGGATCTGTTTGCTTCTTAATCCAGTCGAATATTCCTTTCCGCCCTATTGTAGTATCAAAGAAAGTTCCCAATTTTAAATGGTATCGCCCTTTTGGTACGAACGTGGCATTATGGAAAAATCGATTTCCCCCAGTTGAGATACCGTTGGCGGAAAGCTTTTTGTCATTACCTTTGGAATTAAAATCCTTTCCCATTGCATGACCAACGATCCGGTTAAACATGTGGATCAACCCCGGTAGACCAACGTGCCCTGAGGGATCTCTAAACTTCGCAGGATTTCCATCCACATACATATAGCGATTGAGACCATTGACTGCGTTAGGCATCACTTGACTGTCCGCTTGCAAGAATCGTCCCAAAGTCGGCTCGTAATATCTTGCTTTGTAAAAATAAAGCCCAGATTCTTTGTCTTCTATTTGACCCGTGTATTTGTATCGAAAGATATCGGGACCATAAGAATCATTTCTGTTGATGGATCCGTAAGGTTCATACGAAACATAACTCACGCCCGGTTCTGGTCCTGATGCTGGATTTCCATACCCGTCCGTTATCATCGTCACTGATCCCAAATGATCCGGATGATAGAAATACATTCCATTAACGGGAGTTCCTCCGTTAATTCCTCCCCCGGATGCGCCTGAGTTTCCGTTCTGAATACTCGGAACACTTGGGTTTACGTTAGCTCCCATCGCAAGAACCCAAGGCGGGTCGCCTTGCCCACCACCTCCCGGCAATATTCCGCAACCAGGAAGAGAAGTAATCACGAACATTGCAAGAATCAAAGCGGGAGTTCCCACTCCTTTCCAAGACAATTCTTGCAGAAGAGCGTTTCCTCTCAGAAAGTAAGGGTATGCGAGGTAAAGAACTCCCAGCAAGATTAAGAAGTAGAGCGCGTTGTAAAGCTTAGTAGGAATTCCTTCTTGAAAAAAGGAAGAATATCCCAAGAACGAATAAATTTGTTTTCCAATTCGATTCTTCCAATAAATTCCACAATCCGAAGTCACATCTTTGCAAAATGGTTTTGTGAGAGTTCCCACAATCGAAGTTGCAACGTGATTTTCACCTTCTAAGGTCGAATCTGCCAATTGCAAAGTCGCGTCTTCCCTCGTCCACTGAGCGACAATTTCACCTTCTAACCCTTTGACATAGATTGTGTGCTTTTCGGGCAAACCGGAAGACCTTACGATTTCGTAACTGTCTCCAAACGAATACGTCGTTGTAAGTGCGGTGTCGGATACCGTCTTGATTCGACTTCCTGAATAGTCGTAGTTGTAATTGATCGAAGCGGTTCCACCGTTCGGTGTGATTTCGATCAGTTTTCCAAAACTGTCATAACGAAGAACATCGCCATTTCTGGAAACCATGTTCCCACTCGCGTCGTAAGAGTAGTTCATCGTCCCCGTGCTCGAACTGGTAGCCGTCGTCACTGCGTTTGCGTGGCTTCCGTCTCCGTAGTTGAGTGTGAAGTTGCCTTTTTGCAAAAGATTCCCATTTGCAGAGTAAGAGTAATTCTGCGTTCCGTATCTTCCCGTCGCAGAAATCACTCGATCCAGATTGTCCAACGTGAAAGTTTGCGTCCTTCCCGGATTCAATCTGTCGTCAATCCTTGTAATATTTCTTTTTCCGTCATACGTATATTCCGTATTTCCGATCACGCTTCCATCCGGTTTCTTCGTTACGATCGCGATTGGTTTTCTTTCGATCGGTTCGTATGCGATTTCCATCGTCACACCGTTCCCGGTTACTCGCTTGATCGATGGGTTGCCGTTCGTATCCAGATACGGGCCCTGATAGCTCACAACAGAGTGGCCAATGCTCGTTCCGTCCGCTGAATCCATCGTAATATTCCCGATCGTTCCGCTGATCGTGTATTGGTTGTGAGTTTTCGTTCCATCCGGAAAGGTTTTTGTTAGCGGTCGACTAAGTGAATCATAGTCGGCTTTGAATATAGCGATGATATCATCGATGTATTTTTTCTGCTGAATCACCTCTCCTTTTTGGCTGTAAAAGAATTCCGCCTTCCCCGTCCCGTCCGTCACCTGCGTTATGCGTCCTTTTGAAAACGGAACACTCCCGTCGTCATACACATACTGGATCGGAGCTTCCGGGCCGTTTGTGCTTTGTGTGAGAATTCTTCCCAAACCGTCGTATGTAAAACTGATCGTCTTTCCTCTTGCGTCGGTTTGACTTGCAATTCTCCAATTGGAATCATAGGAAAGCGTAATAGTTCCCGAATTCGGATCTTGGGTCGAAACTTTTCGTCCCAGCGAATCGTATCCGAACGTCGTGGTCAATCCACCCGGATCGGTGATGCTTGCAATCCCTCCAAAGGGAGAATAAGAATACTGAGTGGTTCTTCCCTGATTCGTTCGACTTACCACTTGACCTATTTCGTTTTTTGTCTCACTCAAAGTAGAAGTCAAGCCGTCAGGACACAATATCGATTTCGTTTCCGTAAATCCTGAACGGGTAATATTCGTTTGAATCGTTCCGTTTGCGCTCGGCTCTAAGATCGTAGTCAAATTCCCGTCAGGGTCATTGTATTGATATCTCGTTTGTTGCGGAGTTTGAATACTCAGATAAGAATTGGATTGTTGAATCAAATGGCCTTGCGTATAATCATAAATGCTGTCCTGAATTTGATTCACACCGGAAAGAGATGTATTGCTCACAGACCGAATTACATTTCCCATCGGATCTTCGAAGGTTTGGGTGGTGCTCGTATTCCCGCTCACTGAATCCGTGATGTTCTTCGTAACCGACTCGTTGTTCGACAAATTGTTGAGATCAAAAAGACCTGTGTTCAAATAGGAATACGTTTCATTCGGACTGCTATTCCCCGGATACGTGACACTCAAAATTCTACCATAAGCGTCATACGTCATCGTAGTCGTCGCACCGTTCGGATCCGTTTTGGTTAATTCCAATCCGAGTTCTGGATCATAGACACAAGTGGAACTGTGGCCCAGAGCGTTTGTCTTCGTAATTGGAAAAAGATTCAAAGAAGAATCGTAAACGATCGAACTCACACCACCGCTCGGATCTGTAACCGAAGTCACATTTCCAAAAGAATCATAACCGAAAGTTGAAGTCAAAGGAGACGCACTCGAAGGAAATTGAGTTTGTGTAAGAATCTTGTCTCCCGAATAGCTCAGTTGCGTATCGGAAACCCAGGTTCCATCTACATTCTTCCTGGTTCGGAGAACTCTTCCAATTCTCCAAGAAGTCGTATCATGAATATATTGAGTGGTGTTTGTAACCGTATGCGACCCTAAGGAATCCGCTTCGCTTGTCGCAAAACCAAAGGAATCGTAAGTGATTGATTTCAAAGAAGTAGTGACCAAGCTTCCGTTTTGGTAAACGTTCGAAGTAACTGCACCCGCGACTGCAATCTCCGTTCCAAACGGATTTGGAAAACTAAAAGAAGAATTACTGGAAGAACTGAGGAGATTATTCAGAGCGTTGTAACTTCTCGTGGTTTGCGGAACTCCTGCCAATCGATAGTCGTTTTGAAAATAATCCGTGATGGAATAAAATCCTGTATCCACATCGGTTTCTTTTACCGAAGCAAATCCCAAACCTCTACCGATTCCTCTCACGCCTAGGAAAACTCGATCATTTGAATATTGATAATTGGTTCTTTTGACGATTCCAGCCGAAAGCTCTTGCGTTGTTTGAACTGCGAGATAGCTCGGAGAAGTATTCGGAAGATTCGGATAATTCCCGGAACCCGAAACGACCGCGCCGGTATGCAAATTTGCAAGTCCGTATTGAACCAAGGATCTCTGACCACCGGAGTTATTCGAAACCACTTGGAGCATATCCTCCCCGGAATTTCGAGCCGCGTTGTAACGATAGGAAACCTGTCCAACGGTTTTGTCCGCTGAAATATACGCAACACTCAAGTCAGAGATCCCGTCGTTATTCATATCTTGAAGCCAGATTTGATATGAGTCCGAACGTTTAATTCCGGCAGGATCGTTGAATTCATTAAAGGAAAAACTTCCGAAAGAATAGGAAGAATTCAGTACAAAACTTCCATCACCTTTAGAAAGATACGTTTCGTATTGATTGTTTCCTAAGTTCATCAAAACCAGATCCGGAAAACCGTCCCCGTTCACTTCTCCGAAGTTAAACTGAATTAGTTTTGTAGGATCTCCTGAGTTTAAGGAAGTATAGATCGGACTGGAAAATCCGTTTCCAGTAAAAAGAGAAACGACTGCTTGCGTCCCTGAGAAACTAACGAAGTCAAGATTTCCGTCTCCGTTTGCATCCGTAAGCGTGCTCTTAAAAGGATCAATCGAACCACTGAGCGGATACGTTCTTACTTGAGAAGTTCCGTTATTTGTATTAAAGGACCGAACTTGAATTGCATACGTCGCGGTTCCTGCTGTCCCTGCGGCAAGGATCGCTCCAATCTGAGTTCCTATCGTCTGGCTTTGTTGTGCGATAGGACCGATTTCATTTGCTACGATGTTTTGAAGATCATTGGTAAGGCTTGCGGCATTGGCAGGAGTTAAAGTCGTTCCTCCACTGGAACCTTGCAAAGCCGCAACAGTTAAAACGCATCCAAAACCACAGTGAATGTTAAAGTAGTCGATCAGGTATTGAAATTCAGTTGGATTGATGGAAGCCGCATTGCCGGAACCGATCAAGTCTACAACATCCTGCGCCCTTTGATTTTGTTGTTGAAGAATGCTCATCTGATTATTCAGAGCATCTCTTTGTGCACTGAGTCCGATTAAAACCGAGTTGTCAAAAGATTGAACCAACTGTATGTGATCCGCCTTTCCGTCTCCGGTCATGTCAATCATCGCGTTGATAAAAAAGTCAGAAGAACCGGAGACAGAAATCGGGTTATCAAAATAGGTTTTACGGTTGATATAGATTTGGAATGATCCACCAGAGTAGTGTGCAAAATCAGCCAATCCGTCTCCATTAAAATCTGCAAAATAATCTTTTAACGCTCTGTCGTTTGTAACCGGTGTTGGGTTCTGAGGAGAGTATTGATATTGATATTCATACGGACTGAAAACCGTCATATTCCGAACGGCCCCGTCCATGTTTACATTGCTAAACTGAGTCGGAGAGGAAAAAGAATTCCCATTCGAATAAATGACCCAGAGATTTCCGTTGTATTCGTATGCGAAATCAGTCTTACCATCTCCGTTTAAATCGACGGCTTGGTAGAATGTGTTGTAATAGATCGGAAGATTTGCGCTATCAGCAAAAGCAACGGAAGTTCCATTTGCTTGAATCAAATTTCCGGATAGATGAATGCTCCCGTTATTTTGATCCCCGTTTAAGGTTGCAAAATCGCTGATATTATCCCCGTTTACGTCCATCGACACCCAAGCAACCAAAGCCGAATCGATACCGTTCAAGCATCCATTCACCCCACCCCATCCTTGGAAGGCCGCGCAATTTGTGGCTACATAATTGAAGAATGCAGGATTACCGCCGGTACACATGGGAATGATTGCACACAAACAAGAAGCAAGACCCGCGTTACAAGCATTCCGATCGGGAACCGGCATCTTGACTATAAACTGCATAGCAAGATCTACATTGGAATCTAAGTAGGAAGGATGATACGGAAGCTCTTGGTTAAAAAATACATTCGCTATATCCAATAAAAAGTCCGGAACAAACACAGGCATCGTACCAAGATTCGAGCGATTTGCGGTTCCAACTCCAATAATAGAAAACTGCCCCGCGTGATCGGAATAGGAAAATGTAAGATCATCATAGTTTTCCACTCCGAAGTTATTACTTCCCGACCGTTTCAGGGTTTGCAAAATCGAACGACCAGTTACGGGACCGGTGGTATAATCCAGATCGTATTTTCTAAAAGAACTTCCTGCAATAAAAACCTCGATCGTATCGAGTCTCTTTTGCATTTTTACAATCGAGCCTTGCGAATAATTTGGAAACTTGTCGGTTCGATTTTCATACGAAAACTGAATCTGACGATTGTTGTAAGAAATCGTAGAAGGATAATAGTCTCCGTTTGTATTGTCCATCGGAGTATAAGTTACGTTATATCCGTTTCCGAAAGAATCTTCTTCCCGACTGAGAGCCCATTCTCGAATCGAACCGGCGGCTCTTCCAATCGCTCCGATTCTTGAGTCTGGAGTACCGCCAAAAGTAAACTTCTTTCCATCTTTGTCAGTGGCGACCCAAGAACAAGGTCCGTCCCCACAACTTCCTTGGGGAACAAATTGGATCCAAGATTCTTTCCGAGAGTGAAAAGCAGATCGATTTCCGCTAACATCGATTAGTTCTCCAGCTAACGAGGAAGAGTAAGAATCGGTACCGTTGTAATTAATTCCAAAAGAAGGATTTCTGGAAATTGTGTGAATACCTGAAAGATCCCAGCCTACCCCGACCACTCCATTCCCACCTCGTGAGTTGTAGGAAAGGGCAAGGGACGGAATCACTCCCTTCGTTCCTTGAGGAACTTCTATCGAAATCGATGTGGAAGCAGAACCATCGTGATTTGCTTCAATGACTGGAAGTTTTTGTGGAATTCCTGTTGTGACAGCCGCGGCCATCGAGCTAAAAAAATTTCTAACGGATCGAATCAGAGAAAAATTAAGAACAAAAAGGATAACAAAACTTAAAGTAATAATGCGAAGTCCGCGTGATTTCATCCAAAAACTCCAGTTCTATTTGTATCAAAGGAACCATTTCACTAAGAATTCTCCAAAAACAGAATCGCCTAGGCAATGATACTATTTTGACACTTTTTAAAACTTCCGACAAACTAGGAAATATTTTTTGTATTTCCGCTCTCTAAAGAAAATTTTGAATTATAAAAAACCTAGTAATAAGGAACAAGCGACAACCCTTAGTACAATAAATCTTCACTGTGATTTATTGTACTAAGGGTAAATGTCTTGAAACAAAATCGTTAATTAATTTACAAAAATGATGCACTTCCAACTTGCTGATCGAAGGAAAAATTGGCAAAGTCACAGTGAAAATTTTTAGATACGTTATTGTCTCCTTACACTTGTTAGCAACTCCGCTATTCTCTTCCGAACTTCTTCTCAAATCAGGCAACGCATTCTTAGTGGATGAAATCAACGAAAGCGCGGATACCGTTAGTCTCCGTTGGAAAGGAAGATTGTACAGGATTCCAAAGTCTGAGATTCAAAGAATCGACTACGCAAGAAAAGGCCCGGAATCCTCCTATCAGTATTCTGAATTTCAACTAACGGATGGAAGCACGGTTCGCGGAATCATCGTAGAGCGAAAGAAAGACCGACTAACCTTTAAAACAGAGCTCGGTTTTGTAGAAATCGAAAAAGCGAAGATTCAAAATTCAAATTCCAAATCTTTAGAATCGGATAACGAAAACCCTGATTTACCTGACAAATATCTTTCAGGCCGATCGGGCGAAAATCAGCTCTTTGTGGGTGGAAGTTTTTTTACACAAGCAAATCACGGAGCTTGGTTTCATACAAATCCAGTTACCGGCGGAGCTGGACTTTTTTTAGAAAAAGGATTTCTAAGCCGTCCTCTTTGGTTTTTTGGATTTCTCTCGGAATATGCTACCGCCCCTTCCACAACGCAAGGTTCTGTGAACCTTTGGAATCAATCCTTCTATCTCGGAAAACAATTCGGATCCTCTGCACCCTACTTTCTCTTTGGCGGAGGTGTTACTGCGATCCAGTGGAAGAGCAATTCCAGATCCGTAAACGGAACCGATCCGGAATTGTTAAGCGAAGTCGGTTGGGCCTGGGACCTAAACAACGGTTCTCGACTTAGGCTTGGTGTTCGTTCACAATGCACGATAGAATCCGGTGATTCTCTTTGTAGAACTGGTTTAAGAATCTCTTGGGGTCTTCTTTTATGAAACATTCTTTCAAAATTACTTTCATCTTGTTACTTTCCTTTTTCCAGAATTGCCAAAATTCTCCTCTTTCAAATATTCATGAGGCAGAGACCGCAAAAGTCACGCTTGTCCTTGTCACACAACTGGGTCCAAGATCAGCTACGATAAGCTGGGAATGTTCTTCCTCTCAACCTGGATCCGTTGTTTATGGACGAGGTGGAATTGAATCGGCGAGTATCAGTTTAGAAAATGCAAAGATTCATTCCATGACTCTTCAAAACCTAGAATCAAACACCGATTATATCGCTTCTGTCTTTTGTTCTTCGGATATTAGCAACCTCCAAGGGGTTCCGATTGCGTTCAAAACTTGGGTAAGCGATTTTCCAAATAGAACCCGTGGACTTTGGGTCGTAGGCGGGATTGGAGCTGATGCAAATCCCGTTTCGCAGATTGATTTCTATGATCCGGTAACTTCCACTTGGTTTCCAGCCGCAACTTCGATTCCAACTCCCCGCGCATTTGCAAACGTAGTCTCCCACAAAGAAAAAATCTATGTAATCGGTGGTTTAGAAAAACAAGCCGGTGTGTATGTGGCTTCCAAGAAAACCGAAGTCTACGATCCTTATTTGGATCAGTGGAAAACGTTAGCCGACATGCCTACCGCAAATCAAGGCGGGGTCATCGCTTCCGTAGGCGAAGAAATCTTTATCATTGCAGGAACGACAACGACCGACATGACAACGGGTACCGTTTTGAATACGGTTTCCAGATTCTTTCCCGGAATCGGACCAAGCGGCGTTTGGCAAAGTTATGTGTCACTCACAGCAATCTTTGCAAGAGTCGATATGTCCGGTTGCGGATTAAACGGTTCAATACTATTCACGGGCGGAAGATTCAACGCAGATGGTTCGGCTCAAGTCACTTCGGATGGATATGTTCCCTCTGTAAATTCAACCACAAGTGCGGGAGAACCTTCTATCAACCTCGCAAGACATGGCTCCGGTTCTGCATGCGTAAAACCTTTGAACTCGGATTTGTTTCCGACGGATCCGGAATGGTTTGCGGTTATCGGTGGCTCCACTGGAACAAGCACCTTACAACCGGTTGGCTCCATTACTCCTTCCAACAGAACTGACTTCTCTCAAATTGGATCGGGAGCGTTTACCATTGGCCCTATTCTTCCTACTTCCGTTTATTATCCAGGAACTCAAGCATCGTATGAAACAAGAAAGTTATTTGTTTTTGGTGGTGCTACAGCTTTGAATATTCCAAGCGATGTCGTTTATTCGATCGGTCTACAAAATCCGATCGCAAGTACATGGACGACGGAAACTCAGAAGATGCCAAGAGCGCGTTATGCTCACAAAGTCATTCGAATCGACAGGTAACTTTAATGAAATCGATCTTTCAAATCATTCTCTATACCCTACTCTTTCTCTCGTTCGGCTTATTTTCCGAGGAAAACGTAATGGCCGGAAGCCATGAAGACGGCGAACGTCTCCTCGAAGAAAGTCAATACTCGAAAGCGGAGAGTCTCGCAATCTCTCTTCTCACAAACAATCCATCAGATCCAAAAGCAGAGTTCATTCTTACAAGAGCCTGGATCGGAATCGCACGAGAAGAAAAGAAGCGGGGGAATTACGACAGAGCAAAACAGTTCTTTCAAAAGGCATATCTCAAATGGCCTTTGAACCAAGAACTGAAATCGGAAATTGAGAATCTACGAAAAATGCCAAGCCAGAGAGGATTTGGGCAGGCTTCCTTGGGAAAAGGTTCAGGATCGAATACAGTGATTCTTTTGGACTCTGAGATATATCGTTCGGTGGCGGATATTAAAGAAGAGCTGAATTCGATTCTATTGCAAACGAGGACCTACCATCAAGAAAACGAAAAGGTCAATTCGAAAGAAAAATACTATCAAGCGGCCCTTGTTACGCTCGCGATCATTTCTTTTTTGAATTTCATACTCACGATTTTTATCTGGAGAAAAAAATGACCAAGACAATTAAATTCTCCGTAATCGGAATCATGTTTATTTCTTTCGGGATAATCGCAGAAAACAAAAGAGGTCCGCTCTTCTTCGAAGCCACCTATGGAGAAGGACTTAAATATTTGAATGCGACCCCAAATAAAATCGACGGTAGCTCTATGGACCGGGAAGTAAAATACGACAATATCGAAATCATCGGGCCTTATGCGAATGAACTTGGAACACCAGGAGACAAGATTGCGAGTGTTTATGCTTTCGACAAAGCTCCGAAACCTAAAGTGGCCGGGCAAAATGCTTCCTTTCTTTTTGAATATTTAATTCAATCCAAATTTGGATTAGGCTTCAGCTTGAACAACGCTCAGTTTCAAGCCTCTAATCTTTCCTATCCAAAACTTGACTATCTCTTTGGTATCGGGATTCTTCGATACGCTTCTCCGGAATCTCAAAATATACCCACTGATTCACTCATCAAGTTAGAAAATGCTCTACCCTATATTACCTACCACGATAATTCATTTCTACGAATTCGAACTTTTAACTTTCATCTCTCGTATCACTTTCTTGAAAACTCAATATTTGATCCATATATTCGCCTTTCCGTCGGTTACGGGAGAGAAGCGATTTACAACACCAAAATAGTTCAATCGAGTATTATCATCGGTTCACGTTTCTTTATCAGCGAAAAAGTCTATTTATTAGGAGAAGCAGTCGGGAACAATTACGACGCTTATGCTGAAACAACCGGAAGCTTTCATAATTTACTCGATGTTAAACAAAGACATATCTGGTCGTTTCAGGAATATTCTGCAAAGTTTGGAATTGGATTTAATCTTTAATAAAATAGTTGGTTATAGCTTTTTGAATAGTTGGACAAATATAAAAATGATTAGGATGGCAATTGTATTCCTCGTCTGTTCGCAACTAAATTGCTTCTACCGCTATCAACACGAAAAACTTGAGAATATCGAGTTGCGCGAGAAGAAAGAATTAAAAACAATAAGCCTCAAATTTGAAAAGAATCCGGATGATTCCTTCCGAATCAATGCGATGTTTCTTGCGTTTCTCCCCCTTGTTTTATCAGCACCAAATGAAAATTATTCTCCTTTCGATGATGTTGGCGAGGAACGAATCCCGGCTGAAACCTTGCTAAAAAAACACTTAAAGATTAACTTGAAAAAACGATTCAATATAAATGAAATCAATGATTCCGATCCAGGGAAAGATTTTAGCTCGGATTTACTAATTACCGGCAAAACGAAACACTATTTTTGTCAAGAAACCCTGCATACATTTGCCATAAGCTTTGCGGCTCTGTTTTTAGGGTTTTTCGGAGTTCCTTTGATTCATCAAAAATGCACCGTAGAAGTGAATTTTAGCATCAGGGAAAACAAATCCAATACGGAAATTTTTCAAAAAGATTATTTCGGGTATTTTTCAATTCATAGAGGATTGTATTACAATAATTCCAATGAGGAGGTTTTACGAATTCACAATCGTATGATCATAAAACTCGTTAGAAGGTTTATCTTAGATTCGGAAAACTACTTAATTAAGAATTAATTCGGAATTGATATTAATTTCGCGAAACGTATTAAAGTTCTATCTCGATTTGGCCTCTGCTCTATCCCTCATTTCAAAATTCGATAAAGCCCTAAATTTTTCTCAAGTATAAAAATCAAATGAGATTGTACCATTTATATATAAAAAAAGAAGCCTCAGAGAAGGCATAAAATAGAAATTGTGAATCGGCGAAAAATGTTAATATAAAGAGGATTTCGGAATAGATCTTTTACAAAAAATCTAGAATCGAATACCGCAAAACCCTAGTGCCTTAAAATCTGTCGTTTAATGAACGAAATATTTAAAAGAACACAGTTCCAATTTACCTACAATCAAAGGCGAACAACGTAGAAAACAAGCCTTTAAATTGCAGAATTTACCAAATAGCATTGATTTTTATCGAGGCCATTTCTCTTTAGAAATTAATCATGAATTTTTTAATTTGGAGAAGGATGTGAACTGGAAAGAATTTCAAAACGAATCCCCGACAATAAAGTCAGGGGAACAGATTTTACTGCGCTCAATCTCGGGTGAATTTTTTGTAGGAGAGGTTACGGAAGACGGAATTATTAAGCGACCTGGAACAGGCTACAGATATTCCATTCGTGACGCCACTCTTTCACATTGGTGCGAAATTCTAAATCCAGGTATTTTTGAATTTTCAAAGAATCTCAATTAGTCCAAGTTATAGCGATACACCCTACGACAAAACTACATTAAGTTTCTATTAAATTCATAGTTTGCTCTATTTTTATTCAAAATATCCCGTTTTAGAATATTTGATTTTCCCCCTGTAGAACATACAGGGAAGAGCAAACCACCCCGATTGAGGCGACTTTTTCTATCAATCGCTTCTTTGTATTATGATTTTGATAATTTTTCACGATAATCTTTGCATTCAGAAAGTGAAAGCTCTTTCGTCATTTCGCATAAACGAGAATATACTCTTCCTTCGGCTTGGCTTTTGAAAGTTAATAAAGGAAAGTTAGAAGTAATGATTGTTACTCGGCTTTGTTCGTAACGAGCGTCGATCAAATCGTACAACTTCGAATTTGTCCAATCAGTATCTTTTTGGACTCCGAAATCATCTAAAACGAGTATTGGTACGCTTGCAAACTCCGTTTCGATTGATTTCTCCTTCCCATGTATATCGGATCCCTTTTGATATGAGTCTTTAATCCTATCAAAGAAATCTCTATTTATTTTAGCGTATTTGCAACTTTCCTGATGTCGAAATATCATCTCGTTAATTATCCCACATGCTAACAAAGTTTTTCCGGTGCCTGGATTCCCCCAAAGATACAATCCTTCATTTTCTATATTCGGATTGTTCCAATTTTTTACAAGTTCCGAACTCCAGTCGTGGGCTATCGTAAATTGGATTCCTATGCTTGAATCTTGGTCCATTTGATCGAATGTTCGAAATTTATATTTAGGCGGAACTCCCGACTTGTTAAACAAAGTTTCAAATTTTCCGAGTTCCATCCTTGCGCCGTGACAAACACAAGATATCATCTTTCTCTGTGCTGAATCAAATACCATCCAAGGCTGTTTTCCATCGCAGGGACAATTTTCGGAAATGCACGTACAAAGTGTTAAAACACTAAATGAATCTCTTGCTGTTTTTTCAGTTAAATAAAATCCGACTCCTCTACAAATGGGGCAGTCGGTTTTTCCTTCCCGTTTCGAAATAATTTTATCTAAAACCATTTTCTTATCTCAAAAACATCTCTAAATGAAGCCTTGTAAATCCGACTCTTCTTATCGACCTCATGGTTCTTTAACCTTTGAAGGAGGCCTGAGAATGGTTCTCGTTCCCCGTTGATTCATTCACTCTATGCCGCTGTATGAAAATGGATTATATTTTCAACAAAGACTGGCACGATTACCGTTTTTGTTTTATTTAGAAAATAGTCTCTAATGTGATTTTTGAGTTTTCCGGGAATCGAATCAAAAAACGTGATCTTTTCCAAATCATACCATATCCTAACGTTTCTTAAAGTTTCCAGATCTTGCTTTTCTAACTTTAAGTTCGAATAGTCTAAAAAGCCTCTGATTGCTTCGTCTCGGAATCGGATATTGTAGAAATATTCATGTTCCATTTTTATCTCCGAAATTGATTTCTGTGGAACAATTGTTGTAACAGAATTTTTCTTATCTTCGATTTGAGTATCAGGAACAGATGGCTGTTCTATTTTCTTTCCCAACTCAATATTGGAATCCACTTCCTCCCCTACCAAAGTATCCTGAGTTTGAATTTTAACCGTAAGATTTAGATTTACTTCCTGACTAAAATATTTCGTAATTAAATTTAAAAGTGAACTTGAAACTTCTTTTGAAAGCGTAATTGTTTTACCGTCCGAGTTTACTTTTAACCCATGCAAGGCTTCTTTACTGCTTTTTGTTAGCCTTTCATCTGAATATGATAAGAAGTTTTTCCATATATCTCCATTTTCATCAAATGTAAGATGTACAGAAGTTGGTACAGAAGTCTCTAGGGAAGTACAACGAGAAGGTGACTGGGTGTACGGGTCTGCTCCGTACGCTTTTCCGGGGGGGCGGTTAGCTTTTGAGCTAGGTGTGTTGGGCTGACTAGGATTTATGTACGAGCCGTTCTTTTTATTTGCCTGCTCTACTCTCCAGGCTTTTTCATCCATAAGTTTAGCATACAATTCATCCGAAATCCTCAGGATTCTATAATGCCCATGGAATTCAGTTTGAGTTACTAGGCCGTCTTTTTTAAACTCTCTGATATATTTTGAAACTGTCGTTTCAGCTAGTCTCACGTATATTCCGAGATCCCTGTTCTTAGTAATGCAACCGCCGTATTTTTGCCTTCCGTTGATATCCAACTCTGCAATTTTAGCGAGAAGGATTTGTTTGCTTCTCGCATACGGCATGTCGTCTATTACCCCTGGACAAAATTTGCCAGGGTTCCTATTCAAAGGAGCTTCCATTGCTACGCTCTTTTTTACCGATGCGGACATACTTCGGGCTCGCATGGTAAATTGTATTACCCTACTCTATTCAAAACGGGGAGCATAGATTAGGCATGGAGCCTTTTGGATGGTCCTCGATTCGAGATCGTTTTCGGCCGTTAGTCAGAGGGGCCGTATCTTAGTTATGTCTCCTAAGATGGGTACAGATATAGATAAAGATTATGAAACCTGTCAAGCTATTTAAAGAGACATAGTAAAATTATTTGATAAAAACACAAGAAGAGTGGTAGAAAACCTTTGGGGCCTCTGACCTCCCCGCAGGTTATTGATCTCGAATCTCGGGTTAGGAGATATGCTGGTACGATAATATACCCGTACGGTTTTTGGTACTACTTTTTTATTTAGAGCATTAAAAAATTTTGGGCAGTTAATATAAATGCCCAAAGAGAGCATAAATCTACTTTTTGGGCATTTTTTCAAGCTGGTCTTTTAACTCTTTTTTCTTCTTTTTAAGAGTAGAAATTTTTTTATCAATAACTTCGATTTCGGCCAGAATCTCTTCACTGTTAGCAAAAGAATGCTTCTTTTTCTCTATAAAGGCTTCCTTGGGCTTAAAGGTTTTTGCAAATTGACGTGCCTCGGATTGTTTGGGGAGATCTCCGCTTTCAATTTTAGGTAGCAACCAATCAAAAACTTCTTTGCTGTTTGTCTTCAATACAGGAAGGATCTCCATAAGCAAGGAGGTAGGTATTTTTCCTAAAAGATTGGTCTCTTCAGGGGTTTCTGATTCAGTCAGATCATTGATAGCGGAAGCGTGCATTAATTTTTGCTTCACCCATGATAGTGATTTGTGAAATTTTTCGGCTAACTGCGCGGCTGATAGGTCATTTCTTATTTTTATAACTGTAATACTGAGGGCAATTTCAAGATCACTTAAGTCTTCTCGCTGAATGTTCTCAATAAGTTTATATTCAGGAATCAATTCAGGATCGATCTGATTGACGTTTTTTACGATAGCTGTAATGTATTCTTCGCCATTAATTTTTACTGCGCGAAACCTTCTTTCGCCAGCGATAAGGTGATATTCGTTCCCTTTTTTTCGCACCGTAATTGGTTGAATTAGTCCATATTTCTTTATGCTTTCCGCTAATTCATTGAGTGATTTTTCGTCAAAATTGGTTCTTGGATTCCCTTCGCTAATAATTTGGCTTACTGGAATATTTTCCAGTCCCGAAGCGATTGCAGGTTGCCTCCCCCGAGCGGCAAGTTCTCGCAGAAGGGCGCTACTCTGATTGACTCCACCTGTTTCCATCTTGGGGGTAGTTGATGATTTTCCGAAAGAATCCTTTACGCTAAATAATTTTTTGGGATTTGCCTTGGTGGACATCGCTATTCCTTATATCTAATTATTACTAAACAAACAAATAGTTCAGTTGACTGAACTATTTGTTTGTGATAACCGCTCCGGTTTTTTCAATTATAAGATCGGCTAATAAATCATACGCCAACCATCCTTCTGTCCCTTCTTTTAACGGCTCACCGAATTCGGTCCTGTCTCTAATTGTACTGGATTGTGGAATGGGAGGAAGTATAATAGGGACGGGTACTTTCTCAAAACCAATCTCCGTTGACTGAAGGAACTTCAATAATTGCGGGATCTGTTGCAATTGGTCAAAAATTTGTTCGCTACGACCAGATTTCCCCCAGATTGTGGGAAGGATACTAACAGAGGTTAGATGAGAACCAGGGAAGTTGCAAGCTTCGTTAATTTTTCGAAAAACTTTCTTAATTGTTCGGACTGCCCATTTTGAAGGATTGACGGGAATGATAACAGCGTCTGTAGCTAAAAGCGCCGAAAGCATTTCTGAAGAGCCGGAGCCAGGGGTGTCTATTACAACGAAATCATATTCGGACTTTCTTAAGACTTCATTCAATCTTGTGACAAGTGATACATCCTTTCCAACGTAGTATTGAAAATCCTCAAGCTCCAAGGCTGAAAGCAGAAGATCTACGCCGTATTTACTTTTAATTGCTTCTTTTAATGTGCTTTCGGATCTGATTACAGTAAATGTATTAGCTTGGTCAAAAAATTCAGGGGATTCATCAGGGAAGAAGACATCTGACATATCTGCTTGGGGGTCATGATCAACACCAAGTGTCTTTCCTCGACGAGCTAGCGCCATTGATAGATGGGAGGCGCTAGTAGATTTCGAAACCCCACCCTTTACGTTTGCAAAAGTGTAAACTTTCATAATTCTTATTCTTTCAGTATATTTTTTAAGGAAAGCCGATTTTAAACTTTCTATATATTTTTTGAATTTTTAGGTTAGAAAGAGCTATCCGAAAATAAACTGGATAATCGACAAGCTTGTTGACGAAAGTTCTTGTAGTTTTTGGAATGGTTTGCTTAACATATATATAGTTCTTAAATGAAAAAAACTAAAGGTTTTAAAATTGAAAACTTAACTTTCCTAAAAACTCCAAAATCCTCTCTTTTCCGATATTTCTCCCTGTGCTACCTACAGGAAGTCGATAGGGGGGAGGAGAAATTTCACTTTTTGCAAGTTCATTAGTCCGATTGAAAATTTTGAATCAAAACAAATGTCGAAAAAATATTAACTCAGAGTTCTTTTTAAGAACTGTGATAAGAATTGAACCTTTAAATATACCTGGCTTTCGTTAAAATAAATTCGCATTATCATGTCTGATCCCTGAAACCGAAAGAATAGAATAAAGGTCGAATCGGGATGAGACGCGAAATTTGAGATTGCAAATCTCTCCTAGTCCTTAAGAAAATTTGGTTTTTTAAGCCATAAGGAAAATGCTGAATTGACTCTGTAGACCGATAGAATTTAAGACGGTTAAAAATGGGTGCAGTGTGAACGACGAAAATTTGAAGAATGAACTCGTGTTAGTATTGCGGAAAATGGTTGGAGCGATTAACAAGGGGGGGCCTTCTGATTTAGTCGCCCAAAATACAGCGAAAGAATTGCTCGCTACTTTTCATCGTCAGAAAGACGAGAGAGAAAAAAGCGAAGAAATTCTTGAAGAGTCGTCTTCTTTGATTTGGGAAGGTTCGCGGGTAAGGACTCAAGGTAAGTCAAAATTCCAAAGGACTCTAGCTTCTTAACTAATTTTATCTTTTTGTCTAATTCGCTAAATTCATTAGTGATATACTTCTCGCCTTTTCCTTCCTTAATCCATTCTCTGCGGACATTAAATTTAGATTCAATTTTGTCCAGCCTGTGTTCCGGAATTTCAAGCTCCCCCTTCTTGTAAGAATAATACTGCCTTCTAGACGATCCAATTTCATTTGCAAACTGGTCGTGTGTTAGGTCGTTTTCCTTTTCAATGCTCTCGAGGCGTTCTTTTATATTCATATTTAAAAAAGTGCATAACCCGCAATTTATTTTGTTTACAATGTGCGGCATCCGCACAGAATGAGACAAGCCATTTCGTTCCGATTAAACGAATCTGGGGAGAAAATTTTTGGAGTTACTCCATGACGATGGGACAAGCAGCCACTTTTCAGCCTTACCGCGATGCGGTTTGCACGGACAGCCGAATCATTTCTCGTATTTTGGGCATGGATCATTTTAAAATTCTCAACCTACTACGCTCCCACCCTGAATTTAAAAACGTATGGTTCGAGGGAGAAAGACGGAAGGACTCCGAATCCAATGTGAGTAACTCGGAATATAGTGAGATGTATGCGATGCTTACGATAAGGCAAGCATATATTTTAGCGGAACAAATACCTTTAAGGGAAAGGGATTTTAATTCCGTACATAGTTTTCTTGAAGAACTTAGATTGGAATTAGAAAAACAAGAGAACCTAAATCGGAAGCCTGAATATAATCCGGAAAGGAATTTTAATCCCGCCTTTCAGTCGGAAATAAAACCAAACAATAAAGAATATGAAAGGTTACTTAAATCGGAAGGAGATCTCACCCTCCAAGAGGCATCCGCGATTTTGGCGATTCCGAGGCTCGGAAGAAATAACCTTTTACGACTTTTGAGAGAAAGAGGAATTTTTGGAAAAAACAATATTCCCGGAAGGTATCATGTGGAAAGAGGAAGGTTTCGAGTCGTCCAGGTTCCGTATGAAACCACTCTCCATGGTAAACCTGTAAATCGTTATTATAAAGAGACGGTCGTAACTCAGAAAGGGATGAAATTTCTTCTTAAAGAACTCACCCAGTGTGATTTCGAAAACGACAAACTAATTCAAAATGAACAAAATCTTGAGGCCGATCGAGCAGTATAGATTTCGTGAAGTCGAGAACCAAGAAAATGGAATTATCTACTTTGAAGTATATGATCGATATACGGATGAAGTCGTATTTCAAGACGAATCCTTTGCTTGGTGTATCCATTGGATTATCGAAGAAGAGGTCGGATATGAAACAAGACCGAACTCTAAAGATAAAGAACCTAAACTGTAATAAAAAACCTAATTTCTGGAATCTTCGTCTAAATCGAATTTCAGACCAAAATCAAAAAGGATTCGAGTCAAGGAGGTCTGGAAAATGGGAACAATCATAATTGTAGTTTGCGTTTTTCTTCTGATCGCGGGGATAGGGGGCATTGTATTTCAATATCTACCCCGTAAGCGAACAGACGAAGACATTTTACGAAGCTTAAATAAGATATATTTCAAAAAATAGAATCTCCACAAGGAATCAACACTTGGAAAATTTCTTTTCTTTTTCTTCTTCCGCGTTGAGTGAAAACAAAAACACGGATTCTTCTCCCTTAGAAAATCTCCTAAACGAATATCGTTTTCTAAAAAGCCCACTTTCTCCATCCGTCTACAAATGTTCTTTTATTCCGGGACTTAGTGTGGAAGTAGGGGAGGTCGTATTATTTAAAGAGCGGGACTTGCTCTTTTACTTCACGGACTCTCTTGAGATTGTCGAGAAAGTTTTGGCGACTCTTTTAGACGCTTGGGAGAGGCGACTTGAATGCGACAAACAAAGTCCTCTCTCTTGCTTTGATTCAGTCTCGGAAATGTTTCAAAACGAAAGGGAATTGGAAGTATGATTCTGTTTTCCAAAGAACAAAGGATCTTCCACGCAGAAAGACCCGAACGAGATTTTACGATCGTAACAAACGTTTGGATACGGGATTCAAGGCTTAGCTGGAAGGCGCGGGGTATTTTGATATTTCTTTTACAACTTCCTCCGGATTGGGCGGTAAATAGTGAAGAATTGCAAACTCATGCTTCGGACAAAAAAGAAAGCACCATAGCAGGTCTACGGGAACTTGTCCATTTCGGATATGCGGAGCTTGTTCGCGAGAGAGATCCGGAAACCGGAAGGATCAAACAGGTTTGGAACTTTTTTGAGACCTCGAGAAAACCTTTTGTCATGGCGGCAAAGGTAAGTAATAAAAAAGCTAAATCTCAAGACATACAACCAACCCTTTTTGATTCAATTTCTGGAGGAGTGGAGAATTCACCAGGACTGGATTTTCCGGTCCCGGTGGATCCGGCCTCGGCTTCCCCGGAGCTGGAAATCCCGGCCCCGGTAAAAAAGCCTCTACTAAGTACTAAAGACAAAGTACGAATGGACCAATTCCTAAAAAACCAAATACTAAATACTTCTAGAGAGAAGGAGCCACCTGAACGCTCACCGAAAGAAAACCGGAACCGGGAAAACCAAAATTGGAACTTTCCGGTTCTTTGGCTTGAATCCTTTCAAAAGGTGTATAACGAAGAGCACGGTATTGCAATGGGTAAGCCGCTTTCAGAACTGAAAAGTCTAGAATGGATATACAATACGACAAACGGAGATTGGAGCCAAGTTCATATTAAATTGCAGATTTTAATGCAATTGAGAAACGAAGATTCAAAGTTTTGGGGAAGGCAAGCGGTTAGCCCTGAAACTCTTTCAAAATTCTGGGCGCGTCTTTTCCCGCAAGACCGCACAAAGCAAATTTCAAAAGAGAAAATTCAGAATAAAGAAAAAATTAGGAAAGAGAGCTTTAAAAAAGAAAATCAAACTTCTAATCCTCCGACCACAGTTTTTAAAACAAGTCGAACGCTTCCTAAAAGCCGACATGAATGTTTTTTGCTTTGGGCAAAGGAAAATAAACTTCATAGCGCATCAATCCAGTTCTATCAAGAAAACTTGGATCCTCAAACCTATACTGGCGGTAAAAAGATTCTTTATGAAAAATTCTTTAATGAAGTTGCGCCAACTCTATACGAAGATTTTGAGGATAGAGTAGAGGAGTTGTATCAGAAGGAAGATCCTCATTACGGCGCGGGTCGTAAAACGACATGTGTCGTTTTACATTCCAATAAAGATGCAAAAATTGAAAAATTTCCATTAAAGGATCGGTCTTACTCAAAATGCAATAATGAAAACGGACTCGTTTTAGTGAAACAGCAAGAAGGTGTATCATGAACGGAATTTTGAAAGAAGAGTTTCATATTTACAAGCACTTACCTCCGACTTCTCAAACACCCAGGCTTTGGGGTGCAATCGGGAAGTGGTTTGATGGACCTGAGGGTGCGAAAATTGCAATATCAACTGCCGCCTTACTGCAAACATCGGCTCCCGAAGGGGTGGAATATTCGGTTCAAAGATACGAATACGGAATCCATCGAAAAAATAGACCGAGCAAAACCATGATCTGGCGAAACGGAAGATTGATCGATGTATAAGGTTCGAAACAAAAAGAGCAAATAAAATGAAAGAAGGTCTTCGAATCGTTTTTTTGGATCTGGAGACAACGGGTCTGGATATTTCTCGGGACCGAATTGTTGAAATTGGGATGATTGTCCTTTTGTGGGACGGATGGGGCTTTAGAATTTCAAAAATCTTTACTTCACTTGTAAATCCAGAGATGCCGATCCCTCTTTCTGCTACAAAAATTCATGGAATTACTGACGTTATGGTCAAGAACGCTCCAAGGCTTTCAGATATTCAGGACAAAATTACAAATACAATTTCAGACTTACCATTGAGCGGATATAATATTATCAAGTATGATATTCCACTTTTGAAAAACGAATTCGCTAGAATTGGAGCTTTGTGTCCTTTGTCTTCACAAGAGATCATCGATCCGTACAGAATTTTCAAGAAACGTGAATCCGGAAAACACGATTTAAGTTCCGCGGTCCGGTTTTATGCGAGTACTAAGCCAAGAAAAGTTCATCGAGCCATCTACGACTGTACTAGCGCGATTCGAGTATTTAAAGCCCAATTCCTTTTCTATGATGAATTTCATTTAGCCAAGGATCCGTTTCAAGCGATGGTAGAAGCGTCCGGAGTAGAATTTTAACCATGTTTAGACCTTGGAGAGTGGAAAGACGGGGGAGGAGTCGCCTCCCGCGAGAATCTAAAGAAAAATTTGCAAAAGGAAACAAGAGTGAATTTGAAATCCTTGTTAAAAAACTCATCGAACAGTTTAGATTGTCTCAAGTTTCAGAGAGTTTTCCTGCGGATCACTGGGAAGAATACAATATAGTAAAAGAGCAACTTCCGAATTTGCAGTTAAAACGTATGTGGAAGAGATTAGAAAACGACTTCTACTTTGCAGACCTTTTAAAATTTGAAGCAGAATGGAAAAAATATAAAACCTTAAATTCTTAAAAAATCGGCCTCTTTTCCGATACTTTAATCTTCGTTACATTCTTCCTTGCGTGATTTCGCAAGTTTAAAGAATGGAAGAAAATCTAAGAAACAAGATTTTTATAGGGGATGCTTTAGAGCGTCTTCGAACATTCCCATCTGATTATTTCCATACAGTAATAAGCTCCCCGCCGTATTTTCGTCTTAGGGACTACGGACATCCCGGTCAAATTGGACTTGAAGATGCTCCAAAGGATTATATAAAACGAATCGTTGAGGTATTTCGGGAAGTCAGAAGAGTGATGCACCCGGAAGGGACGGCCTGGGTAAACATAGGAGACTCATATAATACCGGAGAAAGAAAAGAAAAAGAAAAAAAGAGGGAGGTTTCTAAACATAAGTCCTTACTTCAAACTGCTACGCGTGTCTGCGGCCTGAAAAAGAAAGATCTAATCGGTATTCCTTGGAAAGTGGCCTTTGCCTTACAAGAAGACGGATGGATTTTGAGACAGGATATTATTTGGAGTAAGCCAAATCCTATGCCTTCGGCTGTAAAAGATAGGTGTACTACTTCCCACGAGTATATCTTTCTATTAACTAAAAGTCCAAAATACTATTACGATTCCGATGCAATTTCAGAACCGGCGGTGAGCCTCATGCCGGGCCATCCGAGTTTTAGACCTCATTTGTTAGAAAGTTCAAATCAAACAAGGACAGAATCGCAGAGCAAAAGAGGTAAAACTTTTCAGGTCATAAAAGAAAAAAGAAACAAAAGGTCTGTTTGGACCGTGCCGACAGCGCCTTCGAAAACCTCACATACGGCGACTTTTCCCCGGGAATTAATCTCACTTTGTATTCAGGCAGGAACCAGTAAAATTGGAGCTTGTAGAATTTGCGGGATGCAATATAGAAAAAAAATGGTCTCGGAATGTGATCATCCGTATGATCCGGTGCCTCCAAGGGTCTTTGATCCTTTTTTTGGATCAGGGACTACAGGAGTTGTCTCTTTAGATTTGGGTTGTGAATATACGGGAATCGAAATTGTTCCTAAGTTTGCAGAAGAAGCAGAACGTCGAATCGGACTCAGGCTCTTCTAAGTTATTTAATTGAGGTTTTGGAAGGAAAAATGACTTTACTAAACTTTATCCTTAAACAAAAAATATAGTCCGTATGAAAATAGACTACTCAGACTCTTTTAGAATCAATCAATCCGACCTAATAAAACATCCTAACTTAGTATCTCGAGATATTCCCAAAGAGGAAGAAGACGCATTTAATGAGAAAATTAAAAATATCGGAGTAACTGAAGCCGTAATCGTCGTTAAACACCCAACTCAAAATGGGAAATATTGGCTCTTAAACGGAGATCGTCGATCAAGAGGAAATAAAAAAGCTAAACACCCAACGATTTTGGCTAAAATGGTTGTTTCTGAGCTAACAGAAGAGGTCCGCCAGTATGTAATGTACTCAGTCAATAATGACGGTACTCCGATGGGCGATGAAGATACCGTAAAAGCAATCATCAAAGAGTTTGGAAAAGAGAGAATACTCAAAGAGTTTCGAGGAAATATTTCACCGGAAGAAAGAAAGAAGTTAGGGCCTCCTTTGTCCGAAGTGATTACAAAGACTTTTGGTAGATCTTTAAGGACGAATCAAAGATACCTAAAAGAAGCAAAAGCAATTCTTTCCGGAAATGAACCTACTCCGATTCAGCTCAAAGATCTTGATAAAAAGAAACTTACGACGATTCACAAGATTGTAAAACAAGTCCAAAGTATCGACACTCAAACTAAAAAACTGCTAATCGAAAAAAGTAAATTGGCAAAACAGCTAAAGCCATTTGGGGGGTTAAGGCGCGCAATAGAACTTGATTTAGAAAATCAAAAAAAGCAAAAGAAACTAAAAACAAAAAAGTAGACAGTCCTTAATTTTTTCTAAAATGATTCGCTTCTCGAATGGACTCTTTCGGGGTAAAAAAGTTACGCATAGGGTGTGAAAAGCTCTGTCAAACTAAACCTAAATTTAAACGCGGGACGTGAAGACTCGCCTTCCATCTCACAAATTCCCTTGGATGGAATCCGATTCCATCCAAGAAACTCAGACCTTTTTAAAACAAAGTCTGAATCATACATTAAAAATCTTTCAAAAGACATTTCAAAGTTCGGTTTACACGAGCCGATATCCGTACGCTATATTGAGGATGAAAACATTTATCTTTGTTTGTCCGGGGAAAACAGGGTAAAAGCCGTTAAACTTCTTGGATGGACGACTATTTCAGGATACGTTGTTTCTCCAAAGAACGAACTCTCCTTTATGATTTCTCGAAATGTAAGGAGACGTCATTTCGGGCATCGAGATAGAATTCTAATTTTGCAAGTATATTGTCCTGACTTTTTTACTGGGTCAAAAATAACAATTCGTAGACTCGAAACGATTTCAGATGAAACGGGAATCCCTACATCGACTCTGAAAGCTGATTTAAAAAAGATACGAACTGGAAGTAGTAAAGAGGTCACACTAGAAGAACTAAGGAGTCTTTGGGAGAAAAAAAAGATACGCGGCCTAAGAGTGAGTATCTCAGACCTTTCGGACGGAAATTTTCTACTTCAGGTGAACGGAAAAAATCTCAATTATGAATGGAAAGGCAAATTTAAAGACGTGATTCGAGATTCTGCCGAAGCGGCACGGTCAAAGTCATTTAATAAGAATTTTAAATTTGAGAATTCAGAATTAGCCTCACGAATTCGGGAACTGCGTAAGGATGCACGTATGACTCAGTTTGAGCTCGCGCAATTACTTGGATATTCTCAATCCTATATCGCGGAACTAGAGGGCGGTAAGTGGGAATGTTCGATTTCCCTGTTCGAAGAAATCGCGATACTTTGTGAGGAAAGAATAAAATGAATTACAAAGTATCTATCGGAGCTTCGGACCGGATTCTAAAATGGTCATTTTCAAAAGAAAAACATGAAAATAGTATAGATTGTATCGTAACTTCTCCACCCTACTTCCAGAAACGAATCTATCTTCCAGAGGGCCATCCATATTCGAACTTAGAGATTGGTCGGGAAGCAAGTCCTTGGGAATATTATTTCCATCTCAGTCAGGTTTTTCGAGAAGCAAAAAGAAGACTAAAAAAATCTGCAACCGTATTTGTAAATATTGGCGATTCATTTAGGCACGGATGCGCTCTTCGCATACCTTCCGGATTTATCGATATGATGCAAGAAGAAGGATATATTTTTGTTCAAGAGATTGTCTGGGCAAAGTCAATTTCGACGGATGATGGAAATATAGGATCTTGCAAACCCGAATCCGTAAGCCGAAGATTTACAAACTCTCACGAATATGTACTTCTGTTTGTTCTGGATATCGAGAATTACTATTTCGATTCTCGGTCTGTTGCTGTGCCACTTGGAGGAATTCATAACCCAAAACCTACGCTACCAGCCATATTGAAGTCGATGGGGGCAAGCGAACACGGGCAGTATGAAGGGACTGGGCTAAAAGATTATTCAGACCACAAGGCCGAAAATCCGTCTGAAATCAAAAAGCGAATTTTAAATAATAAAATTCGATCCAATGATTTTACGGCAAGACGAAGATCCGTTTGGCAGATACCAACGCCTAATTCAAAAGGACGACATACAGCCGTCGGACCTGAAAGACTATTTGAAATCTGTGTTCTTGCAGGTTGTCCGGAGGGAGGAACAGTTTTGGATCCGTTTATGGGAGAGGGGACTGTAGGCAAGGTAGCATTAGAAAACAGTAGGAATTTCTATGGAATCGAACTTAACGAAATCAGCGGTTTGGATGCTGATCTTCTCCTTTCAATAGTTCGATCTAAACCGAAGGAGGAGGTATAAAAGAGTGCTTCAATTCGTGATTATGATAAAACCTATTCTGTTATAGTACTACCAATGGTAGCCAAAAAGAAAGTGATCACCCGAAGAAAATCAATGGGTGAGAAGGAGAAAGCTTTATCAACTCGCGCACCTACTAAAGAAAAACTTTCCAAAAAAGACCAACAAAAGATTCGATTTGCTTACTTACGGGGTTCTTCCAGAGAAGAGATTTGTCGAAAGTATAAAATCGATTACAAACAACTCGACAATCTGATTCACAGAAACGGTTGGAAGGATGATTTTGAGGAAATAGAAGGAAAAGTGAGGGAAAAAACGGCACTTTCCATTATTTCAAACGCATCAACAACTCTTGCCCGTATGAATACCGAGGCGACCGAACTTCTCGATCTTATCAAAAAACGAATCTATGATCCTGAGATTTCCAACGAGGATCTTTCTTACCTAATCAAATCGAGAAATACTCTACTTCGGGAACTTCTCCGATCCTTGGGTTTACCTGATACTATCCGAAACGAATCCGGATCTCCGGACGAAAAAAGCCAATTCAATCTTCAAATCATCACCGGAGTAGGAGAACTACCCGGATCGATCGAGAAGCTCATTGGCGGGAAAGCCATAGGTGTCGGCAAGGAAGAAACTTCTCACATTAGATCCAAGAAAAGTCAAAACGGAGACGATCCAAAGAAGTAAGTATTTTTCTCCGAAACAATCCTTAGCTCTCGATGAAGATTGGAGCGACCACTTTATACAAGAGATATGCTACGACGGCGGTGCACGTAGCGGAAAAACCTACCTAATCATAAAGGCAATTATATCCCGCGCTTGGATATCCGCCGGATCCAGACATTTAATAGCAAGATACAGACTCAATCATCTTCGAATGAGTGTTTGGAGACAAACCCTTCTTCCTTGCCTGAAGGAAATGGGATTTGTAAAGGATCGAGATTATTCAATTAACGAAAGCGACCACGTAATCACGTTTACGAACGGAGCCGAGATCTATGGAGCTGGTCTTGATGATTCTGATCGTGTTGAGAAGATCATGGGGACTGAGTTCAATACCATATTTTTAAATGAATCGACTCAAGTCTCGTATCCCACATTTCAAAAAATTAAAACAAGACTTTCGTATGTAAGAGAAGAACTCACAAACAAACTCATAGTCGATTGTAATCCGAGGAACCGGTTTCACTGGATATACAAATACTTTGTTCTTAGACAAGACCCAGAAACGGGAGAAGCACTATCAACCAAAAGACAAAGTAGAATGTCCCGTCGTCACTGGACGCCTCTCGACAATCCTTTTATCACAGACGAATACAAACAAATGCTTTCGGAACTTACGGGAGTCGAAAGAGACCGGTTGTATCTAGGGTTGTGGATAGACGTTGAAGGTCTTGTCTATCCTAAATTTGAATCGGCGATCGTTGAGCCATTCAAAATTCCAGAATCCTGGGACTGTGCGGGTGCGGTAGATTTTGGATATACAAATCCGTTCGTCTTCCTGTGGCTTTATTTCGACAAAGCAAACGAAACCTGGTATTTAGCCGATGAACATTATCTTACCGAACATACTGTCAGAAGGCACTGCGAACTTATCAGTGATAGAAGAAAGCCGAATCTTTGGATAATAGCCGATCATGACGCAGAAGATCGCGCAACGATGGCTGAATGCGGATACGTTACATTTGCAGCTGATAAAGACGTCTCAACTGGAATTCAGGCATTAATTAAACTCCTTGAATCTACCCGGGGGCTAAAACTAAGAATTTTTCGAACTTGTGTTCATACAATTGAGGAATTTTCAATTTATTCTTGGGAACCTCAAAAGGATGGAAGAAATGCTAAAGAGATTCCAATCAAGAATCACGATCATGCGATGGATGCTCTACGTTATTGGGCGTTGAAAATAATCGGAGGTAAAAGAGATATAATAACGAGATCATATTCTAAGGTAAAAAAAGAATTAGAAAATAGACCAAAAACCGTATCAGATATTCGAAATAAAAGGTTGGAGCGGTTTGGGATAGATCCAAATAAATTTTCAAAAAGGTAGAGGAGAGAATTTTTTTAGTGCAATAAAAATAGTTCTCGCCAATTGTATTTGTCGCGACCGTCCTGCAAATATGAAACCGAGCCACGAAAACCCATATCCTTTGTATAAAGCGCAGTTGCTTGCATTGGACGTGTGTTTAGCTCGATCATCGAGTGAATTGCCGCGTAATTCTTTGAATGAATTTAAAAGAAACAAAAAGACGGCTGAGTTAGTTCTTTGGTGGTCGATATTTCTCTCCCATCTGCGCAATTTTCTAGAAAATAGAAATACAAGGTCCGTTATTCCTTGGCTTTATCTTACCTCGTTTCTAACAGGAGCCTTACTCGGATTAATTCCAAGGCTAGACCTGAAAGGACTATTTCTCTATTTGCTGGGGATTTCAGTGGCCATTTTGGTCTGTGTTACCCTTGTTCTTTTTTTCTACGAACTAAATCGGATACAGTTTATGTATAGATTGAATACATTGGAAAAAGAAATCGCTCATTTAGGTTTCAGATTACATCCTGAAAGTTCTTCGATTAAAGCGTATGAAAAAATTATATTTGAACTTCTCTTTGATTCGGATCCCATGCGAATGATTTCACGTTCACTGGAATACGCGAGTATGATCCAATTTTACGGATGGAAATCGCTTCACAAGGTGTCTTTTATTAAACGAATTGTTTTAAAAAAATCGGAAATTGCATAGGCTTAAAAGTAATGAGTTACGAACACATATATCAAATTTTGGCCCTTCCGTCATTTCGTATTATAATTGGAAGAATTAATACGAAATAGGGAAATGCCGTATATTCCGAATTAGGTTATCTAAAAGTACTCCAATATTATAATACGTTTGTGTTTTCTGCAAAAGCCATAGTTTTCTTACTCCTCACATTAAATCAGAAATTTATATTCTTTTATGAAATAAATAGTGGACACAAGTCAAATAACGTTCAAAGGTTTTAAGGAAGATGGATTCACATTTAAGAATATAGAGAATCGTTTATCAATTTCGTATTGTTATAAATGTAGAATCCGTTAAAAAACATATAGGAACGGATATGATTTTTGACGACTATGACTTTAGCAAACGGGCGCGAATCATTGCTGGCCTTATCAAAGATATTGAAGATCGGAAGGCAGAATTTGCAACTCTATCTAGCGAAAAAAAAGAGGATTTAATAGAAGACATTTCCGAACTTTTGAACAGGAAAATAAACTTCAAAATCGGTGATAAAGTAAGGCTTATCGAGTCTTTACGAGGGGGATATGAATATCCAAGGGAAGGCGAATACGGAATTATCCAAGAAATCTATCGTAAACCAAAGAAAAATTCTGCGGGTCCTTTTGGCGGAATGCCTATTGAAACCGATTCGGGCGTGATTCTTGTCTTATCAAGTATAGGAACGCCTTTAGAATTTCCAGTCGACTTGAGGCGATTTGAAATCGCGAATCGAATAAATAATTATTCTGTATTGGAAACAATACGAAAAACAATGCGTTTGCGATTTTTTAAAAAAACCGGCTAAGCTATATTTTGAGCATTTCTTCCAAGCGGACTGAAATAGGATCGAAATTGATTAAAGCCTGTTTGGAAGAATTAAATTCATCTTAAAATTAGAAAAAATCATTAAAATCAGATCGATTCTTTTCCCGATACATCGCGGGAGCACGTAGAATTTGGAAAAATTCAAAATAAGGAATCGATTCCATGTCTACAAATGAAGCTGTCGAAAACGAAATTCCCGAAAGTCTGATTGAAAGTAAAGAAGAGATAAACCTTTCAGAAGACGAAACCCCTTCGGAAAATGTTTCTGCAATTCTTCCGCCGGAAATTCATCCCATATCCGAGGAACTTGAACGAACTGAAATAAAACAAGCCGATAAGGCAGAAGACGAGGACGTGATTCTTGCAAATTTGGTCCTTGAATTGAGTGAGACAGATCGGCAAAACCTCTTTGACAGTCTTTACTCTTCGGTAGTCAATCAGCAATCCCGAGACACCGTTCTCCATATACTTTTTTGGAAAGGATTTCGGTTACTGAACGCATCCGGTTTGATTTCAGGAACGCCTGAGAGCGAAACGGAATTCGCCGAGAAAGTTGGTAAGTTATCGTCTCAGGACAGACAAGTTCTCTACGATAGCGTTTGTTCCTCAATTGAAAATCAAAGAGGAAGAGATACCGTGCTTCACGTCCTATTCTGGAAGGCTTGTAAGCTCATCAGGGAAGCTGGGATCGAATAAATAGATTAAACCTCTCTGCCAAAAGAGAGGTTTGCCTAATGAAACGAGAATCTCCTCTTTCTGAGTATAGAGTTTTGCGGGAACTCACCTACGCCTGGCTCTACTATTTTATATCCTTACAGTATGCTTTTTTAGGAGATCCAAAAAAAGGAATTCATTTCGAAATTCAAAAATCCCTTTGGTCCGATGCGATGGGGATTCTTCGAAAGAAATTTTTTGGGGAACTCCTAGTCCGTCCTACCTTTTATCCAAGAACGATCAATGTAACGCCTGATCCTTCAAAAGATTATTCCAAACTGCCCCGCCAAACAGGAAGAATCATTTTCCCGGAAGGTGTCATATCTCGGGACGAGTTAGAAGAAGCCGATCAAGGAATCTTTGATTTTTTAGCTCAAGACTGGAATCGAATTTATTTAGAAGAAAGAAACAAAGCTACAGTTCTCGGATACATCGCACAGTATATGATCGGAGAGGGTGAAGACCCGGACGAACTTAAAGAAATGACAATCCCTGAATTTTCAGAGCGAGCTATCATCTACAACCTACCGGAACTTGCTGACATCGATGTTCTCATGGAGGAAACAGGATTAACCAGAGAACAAACCTACTCCCTAATCTATGGACAAGCAAAAGGGGCGGAATGGCTCGCAGTATATGACAAGAACGGAGAAAGATCGGGAAAGTCATACGAATTAATCACAAAAATGTACAGACGCCAAATTGCGGAGGCTCTTGCAAGAAACGCGACTGAAGAAGAAATCAGGTCTCTCATGATCTCTCCCGATGATACTGAAATAAAGGAAGCATTGGGATTATTCGAAGATGGAATATCGGACTTAACACGAGCTCGCCGGGAAAAGAAATACGAAAAGCTTCTAACCGATCACCTTAATCGGGACATGACTCGATTTGCATATACGGAAGCTTCAATCAATTTTAATAACGGAAAACTCCTTTTGCTTTCTAATGAAAAACAAAGCGTCCAGTATGTTCAATTTGGTGGTGGTTCGTATTAGTGACCGACTTGAATCCAAATCCGATCGTTTGCGATAAGTGTAAGGAGTTCCTCGGACAGATCGCACGGGTGTTTCCATCCTTGGAAAACCTCCAAGATGAAAAATACATGAAGTCCTTAGACCTCAAGTATTTGGGAGGGGATAAGTTCTCCGGCGATCCGATCACGTCTATTGCAGTTTGGCCTGGAAAAAGTAATGCTCTTCTTCACTTAAATGAGTATCAATTCTGCTGTCCGATGCACCCGAATTGTTCCCATGAATACGAATACGTGAGCGTTGAAGGCATTGATGGAATAGATTTAAGTGAAATTGAGGAAATCTTCAGACAGGGAAAAATCAGGGACGCAAAGGAAAGAATCAGGATCGACGACCGATACGCGGAAAACGTAGAAGCCAATGAGGAAAGAATCCGACTTGAAAGAAAATTTGGTCCGATATGGAAAGCCGATCTATATTCAATCGGGATCTGGGAGGAACCGACGTGTTGCTACGAACCTGAATCTGATTTGTGGCTCGCTGAATATATCGATTGGAAACTTACAAACACACTTTAACTGGAAACGTACGAAAATACATTCCTTGGAATCGCGATACGAATCGCGGAGGTTACGGCTTTATCACCGGGAATGACGGAATAGAATATTTCTTTAACGCAAAGTATTCTTTTCTCCCCGAAACGGAAATCAAGGAAGGAAAAGAAGTTAAATTCTCACTTCGCAAAGGATTCGACAAAAAGCGTGGAGAGTTCGTTTTGCAAGCAACGAAAGTTTCCAAACCGTGAGGAAATCCGGCCAAGGTGGAGTAACACCTTTTTCAATCACAACCAAACCCAATATTCTTACTCCCTTAACGAATGAAGATCTCTTAGAGAGAAGAGGGGAGTCTGCTCTTTGGTACAGACTTTCACCTTGCCCCTGTCCGGCGGAAGAAAGAATTCCGAATTGCAAGTTTTGTTTAGAGGGACTCGTTCGCACATTCCAGGAAGACCTACTAATACAGGAGGAAACGGCTTGGAAAATAGTCGGTAATAAAGTTTTCACTCGCTTTGCCCCAATTACGAAAATTGAAAGTGCAGTTCTATTTTCGAGAGAAACTCAAAAACCGCTCACGGTCAAACGAATACACGAAGAATTCTTTGAAGTCGAGGAGAATCTAAAATATTGGAATTCAGTTTTATTAAAATACAAAGTCTCTCTCGTTGAAGAATTGTATGTGGAAGCAGAGGGAAAAAACGAATACGTTCTTTTCCCAAAAATTCCTTTCGGCGCGATCATTGGAGTCGCTCAAGTTTTTAAAATTCCGGATTCCGAAAAAGAAGAACCCATTTCAGTAGAATTTAGCGGATTTACTCTTAACTCCGTAATTTTTCCGAGAAGAGTCAATGGAAAACACAGACTCAAAGTTTTATTATACAATCCGGTAAAGATCGGATACAAAACGTATCGAGTAGATCCGGATTCGAGGAAAATTTTTGACCGTAGTCAGATCACCTTCCAGGAAGGGGAGCTTATGGGAGTTCTTGGAGGTGGTTACAATATGGGAGAAGGTGATATTATCACACTTCTTATTTCAACACTCAGGCATTCCGAATTTATTTCCTATCAAAACAAAGTTTTTGATGTCGTTTCCTATTCTCCAATCGCCTCCGTTGATCGAATTATCTCTAAAGGAAAGAATGGTTTCGTAACTTACAAAGAGGGGGAAGACTTTTTAATCTTTGGGGACTCAAAAATCCAGTGGTTGTCCGATAAACCAAAAAACGGCTACACTATTATTTACGATTATCATCCAACATTTCGAGTCACAGGCTTTATCGAAGGCGGTAGCGGAGAGGATCGGGACAAACCCAAACTTTTCAAAATGAAGCCTCTCGCAAACTTCAACGGAAGACAGTGAATGAAAATAAGCGATGAAAAAAGGAAGTAATATGGAATCTATTTCGAATATCTTTAGTTGGTTGTCTTCTTCGTTTAGAACGAACCCTTTGACAAAAAAAATAAACGAGTTTCTTTTCTATTTTGAAAGAACGGACCGTTACAAAATTCTTTCATATCGTGCGTCCGTCCTGATTCAGATTATAAAACTCCATCTTGTCCTTTTTAAGTATTTGTTAGGTATGCTTTCCTTGGCTTGGTTCACTTGGAAAAACAAAGTTAAATTTAGAACGGAGCCTGTCGGGCAAATTATTGTATTACACTACAATTCAGAAACTCACAAACCCGAAGACTTCGTATCCAAACTGGAAAGAAACGTAGCAATTCCATTTAAAACCTTACACGGATACATTCCAGTCATTCTGATTTTACCTTTCGGAGCAACGATTCAAGCCGGAAGCTGGGACGGTTTTGTAAAATCACTCGACAGGGACCAAAGAAGAGAAAATCAAGAGGCCCTTTATAAATACCGAGAGGATTATAAAATGTAAAAAAACGTTACGAAGAGGAACTTTTCAAAATGGAGATTCTGACCTCAGAGGATATCACACCTGAAATCGCAGAAACGATCTTAGACAAGATTCATCTGTCGATGACGAAAGCAAATCCTCATTGGCAAGAATGGGTGATGGGAGAGGAGGAACCCTGGTATGAAGGTGAAATAAACTCACTTTCCAGAAAAGGACTAATAACGGTTCTTCGCTCTTCCGAAAAAGAACTCTCTCGTGATGCAATGATTGCTCTTTCAAAAGAGTTTAAGTCCCTTGGAGTTACATTTCTTTCTTCTTACTTAAAAAACCGCGCAGAAATTGTCGAAGTATCCGATCCTTCGGGTCCTGAAGAGAAGGAAGTCGATGAAACTCAAAAATCAAGTCTCGAATTACGAACTTCTAACATTTTAAAATCAGAACCCACCCCGTCACAAATCAAAGCAGGGAACTATAAAAAAACTCACGTAAGGATTCAAGGGATCGAGATATCAATTGAGAACCGGAAAGGTTCCTACAGGTCCGGGGTTGATGAAAATGGAAAGCCTTGGAGAAACCAAATCAAGTTTGATTACGGTTATATCAAAAGAACACAAGGGGCGGACGGGGATCATGTAGACGTATTCATCGGCCCGGACCCGGATTCACAAATTGTATTTGTCGTGAATCAAAAAAACAAGGATGGGTCTTTCGACGAACATAAAGTAATGCTTGGTTTTCACGACGAAAAGTCTGCAAAACAAGGGTATCTTGTAAATTATAAAACGAGCTGGTATGGATTTGGTTCGATCGTCGCTTTAACCCTACCTCAATTTAAGGAGTGGCTTTCAACAAAGGCTACGAAAAAGGAATTAAAAAGTCCGAAGCTTGAATTCTTAAAATCAAAACTTGCAGGGATGCAAAAGCCGAGGGAAGAATTTTCAACACTATCCCAAAAAGCAAATCAGTTACGAACAGTTTTAGTCGGCGGTTCCTTTTTGGAAGAAAAGGGTCTTCATTTTATCCAAAAATCGGGAAATGCGGCCGAGTTAATAAAGAAGCGAATTGTAGTTCATGGAAAACACGGAAACTATGTTTCGACGAGGCGTGTAAGACCGGAAGGAATTTCGGATAATGAATTCAGTTTAAAACAAGAATCGGCGGCAAGATTTAGACCAAAAAAATACTCCGATCGCCCAATTTACAAACTCACGCCCGATGACAGAGATCATGGAAAATTAATCGATCATATAAAGAAAACACTCCTGAGTCAAGGTCTGGATTCGAGGGCTAAAGAATTTGTTGACCTTGCCTATATTTCAGACACCCACCAAGATATTTTAGACATCGCTTCGGATTTCGTGGATCTTCGAGGGGAGTTAAAGGAATCAAAGTTATCCGAAGACGAACAAGGCTTGTTCAAAACAATGCTTCTTTCGGTTCAAGAACCGCTTGAAAAGTTAATATTCATTTTAAAAGGAAGGGGCCGTCCTCCGGCACAGTTAGGAACTAAGGCGGTTTGGAAAGATGGTATCACCCGCGAAAAAACTTCTAATGGTTGGAAGCCTGTAAAAAAAGAAAAGCAAGAGAAAGAAGAGGTCACAACTAAGAAAAGGCGAATCAGGATAACAAATCCTTCTAAAGATAGAGGTTCGGCGCAAAACGGATCACTACCAACAAAACTTCCATTCAACCAAATCCGCACGATTGAACAATACACTGCGAAAAAAGATTTCGATCGAAATCAAATCAATTCTTTAAAACAGAAAATCAAAGACGGCGGTTATGATCCTGGATTTCCCATTATCGTCGATATACAAGACGGGAAATGGACGGTAGTAGCAGGTCATCATAGATACGAAGCCGTAAAAGAACTGATTGAAGAGGGACAGCTTTCTTCCAATTTTGAAATACCGGTTGTTCCTAAAGAGTTTGCATCCAGTAACGATCGTCTTGCTTCACAACTCTCCGAGAATCAAAGAAGAAGCGTATTGCCGACCGATGAAGCCAAAGCCTACGGGAAGATGGTAGAGGACGGCTGGGATGCGAAGAAAATTTCTGAAAAATTAGGAATCACGATCGGAGAAGTAAACAAAAGATTGGCACTGAATAATCTTTCTCCGGATCTTTTTGCACTCGTTCACAAAAAAGACAGATCTCTTCCGTTGGGAGTCGCAGAAGTCATCGGACTTTTTGCAAAGGATGTAAACGACAAGCCGAACGCAACGATGCAAATCAGGGCATACAAATGGTTTGTAGAAAACCGTTCAAAGTATCCAGGTCGAGGACCGTCTGTCGTTCAAAACTACATAAAAGAATTACAATCCGGTCAGTTTGATAATTTTGATTTCGATTCCGTAGCTACGGATATTCAAAGGGAAGCTCTTCGAACTGTCTCTATGGAAACAGCGGCGACAAACCGTAAGATGTTGGAAGTGATGATGGATTCTTTATCCAAAACCTATCAGCGTGTCCTAGGTGACAACGTGACTTCCTTATCTCCTCAAACAATCAAAGAGTTTGCGGCGTCTATCGCTGTTTCGGCGGACAAGGGGGTCGGTTCTTCTTCCGTAATCGGAAGACTGAACGTAATTATTCAAGATTTATCCATCATTAAAGATTCTCTTCAATTAAAACTGAAAGAGATCGAGGACGACTCAAGTATGCCGATGATGTTTGCAAAATCGTTTCTTTTGGATATGGACGAGGCAATTTCTAAGGCAATTCAAATCAAAGAAGCCTACTCTAAAGAGGTGTTGAAATAAAATATGGAAGGTAATTTTGAAAAATCAAGAACCGTTTAGACATCATCCGGAAGTGCTCCAATTTCGAGCATTGATAACAGAAGGTCTATTTTTTCATGCGCTGTCACAGCGATCCTTTGATGAGATCATGACCGCAATTGACAAGGTGTATGTCGATCGGGATAGTCTAGTACGCTTTTTACAAAAGCGAGAATTGGTCGGTGATTTTGAAAGAGAAATCCAATTCGGGGATCTGGATTAAGAATTGGGCTTTAGATCATATTTTGTATCTCTTAATCCCAAAAACGCATATATAAACGAGAAGAGCCAAAATCGCGAAGACCACCCAACCGGAAACGGTTCCAATTACAGTATAAATCAAGATCAGAAATATCAGGTCTGTTTCCAAACTTTCTTACCTTGGGAACCAATTGAAGATTTGGAGTAAATAAACAATACAAATACAAACCCAATGAAACCGGCGTTTAGAACCAAAACAGATCCATTGCCGGTTCCTCTTTCAAAAGAAAGAGCAAAGAATGGGAATCCGTTAAACCAGTGCGACCAATGATTTCGAATCACAAGCCGCCAACCTTCGTTATCAATCAAAGTCTTTGAAGAAAATCGCGAAGCCTTAATTCGCCAAAAAAAGAGGTCTATTCGATTTCGGATTCTAGATTTCATTTTCTTTAGCCTGTGAGTTGACTTTCCAGAGCCTTAGCTTTTGACAGAAGGTCGGCAACGATATTCGATACGATCTCCACAACTTTTGGAATATCTGATTCAACACTGAATTTTCCATACGCGTATTGAGTGAGTTGGTGAAAGATCAATTCCTTGTTACTTTCCGGAAAGTTTTTCGCCATTTCATTTGATTTTACAAGCAATGCCTTAATCAAAATATTTGCTTCGTTTGCCGCTTCGCTTGGCTCTTTCCCTTTGTTTATACCTAAGCCAGTGAGTTGGCTCAATTGTTGAAAAATAAGTTGTTGGTTCATACTGCTTCCTCCGCAACATCCAGACATTTTTTAATTTACCATTTTCCGACAGGACATGATTCCCGTTTTAACTTCGTTTTCAGCCTAACAAAACAATGACATACTGAGCATCGTTCTCCAAAAAATTCTTTTAACAATAAGGGACACGTAAGACAGGTTCCCATTCTTTTTTCTGAAAAATCAGCATTTTTCTTCTCAACCATAATTGACTAACTCCAGAATCTTCCGTGAACGGTATATTGAGATACCAAGGTCCAAGTAAAGAATTCATATTTATAAATTTTATAACGAGTAAACCAATTCGAAATATGACAAGTGTTGCAAGTATTGATACAGCATGTACTCGTACAGCACGGTTTAAAAACGCTTCCACCAACCCAACATAGCCCTATTGCATTGCTTTGAGAATATCCTGCCGGACACTTAGGACAATCAAACCAGGGTCCAAGATTGTAACAGCTATTGTTCCCACCGCATTGACCGCAATCGGTAACGTTTCCACCTTGATCGATATGTGCATCTACTACGTGCCAAACGTCGCCGATCGAATAGGAACCTTTTGGAAAAACATCGTAACGATCCTGTCCTAAATTCCCCACCCAGTGACCACCAGCTCCAGAAACGGGAGAAGATGGGCCACTGGGTGGGGTTATGCGAAAGGGAGCCAGGTACCTCCTCCATCCTTACTCCAATAGGCAAAGTTTCCTTGCGTCCTGACTTGAAACTTTGCGTTGTCAAATCCAGGTGAGGAAGTAGTCCTTAAAAAATCTTTCGATTCTAAATGTTGAAATAGCCAATTGATTGCATCGGCAAGGGAGGTTCGGTCTCCAATGCCGGGATCTAACTGAACTTCCACTCCAATTAAACCGGGATCATAGACCGGTAAAATCCGGTTGAGGTTTGTAATGGGTTCTCCGATGCTATTTTTCTTAAAAGATAAAAGTCCGATTCTTCCCGTGGTCGGAGTCGGAAGTCCTTGAGTATTTACCCACTGTTCAAAGAGACTAGTTCGGTATGTTTTACGAGTCGGTCTTACTTGTGGTTGAAATCTTTGAGTCGTTGTATTCCAAAGAGGAACAGCCGAAGAATCGGTAAGAGCTTCTTCGAGTTCGATTTCATAAATTCCTTCTAAAGAACCGGAATTAGGGGTTAAGGTTACGGGCGGAAAGATATAGACTGCGTGGGGTCGAATGTAAAGACCGCTTCCAACCTGAATCGTTTGATTATCAAGTGTAGAAACTGAAAAACCAATCGCGGTATCTGAATTTCTTCCGATAGTCGCAAGTATCGCACTTAAAACGGCTGGAATTGCAGAATGTTCTGATTCGGCCCCCGAAAGTCGATTGAAATCGTTTGCCGTAACTTTTTGAAGTAAACTCTGATAATATACTTTTACTTCGTTATCCGTTAAAGGAATTTTTAATTCGTTAGCCATCTGTTTCCCCTGCAAACGCGGCAACGCCCGCCGCAAGAATTCGATTGAGTTCGGTGAGTTGTAAGTCGGATAACTTGCTTATATCATTGGTGAGAACGTACGTCGCGCCCCTGTCCGGCGTGACAATTGATGAAACGGCTTTGGTATCGGGTCCGGGAAGAATGAGGCCGAGATCGCTTGCGGATACATCGGTTGCAAAACCTAACTCATCTGGGCGAAGAATTGAAAAATCCGGTTTGGGAAATATCTCTGCAATTTTTGGAATTGTAGGTTCATTTGAAAGAACGTAACCGATGATATATCCGACAAATTCGGAATCATCCATTCCCGCAGGTCGTGGAATTCCAAGTAACGCAGACCACTTTTCTAAAAAGTGTTGTTCGGCTCCTGAAAGAACGGCGCTCTTGACTGCAAGATCTTGAAACCTAAGATGCCACTCTACTGAATTGTAAATTGCTCCGACATTGATATCGTTTATATTCGAAACGGGACTTAGTTCAGGTCTGGAAGGATCTCCGAACAATTCTTTAAAGATTGGATCGGTTTCATTAAATTGAGGGAGTCCATCCAGTAATTTGTTTTCATGTGGCATACTAAGACGGCTCCACACGAGTCACGGTCCCTGAAGTGATTCCTCCGGAAGATCCTCCGGTTCTTGGAAGATCAATGGAAGGAACGGAAATATCACTTGGAGTGGGAAGTGGGAAAGGAACTGGATCGGATGCGAGTTTCCCATAAAACTCGATTATGCTTACTTTGTAAAAGTCCGGATGCGCTTTTAGAATTGTTCCTTCTACTTGTTTTAGTAAAACATCAAATCCTACGGGTAAGGTGTTTAAGTAAAGGGTGAGTTGATTCTTCGCTATATCTAAGGCTTGTTCGTTCGAAAGTTGGGATCCGTTTTGAATTTGAAGATCGAATTTAACTGTAATTCCGAGAACTGGAATTCTAAATACTGCAACAAAGGTACCTGCGGCCGCAAATCCAGGAAAGTTTTCAGGATCGTTTAAATCTCCTTCAATGGTCTTTTGAACAAGATTAAGAAGGCTCTCTGGAGGATTTGATGTACCATCTGAGATATACAGATTGATCCAACCGATTTCAAAAGCACCGGAATACGGATTCACGTTAGTCGTTAATTGAATTCCTGCAACACCTGGGATAGAAGTTGCGGCGGTATAGATCCCAAGAGGAGTAGAGCGACCTAGAGAAACGATAAAGTTACGAAAACGACGAAGCCTATTTTCTTCGCTTTCAATGTTTGTTCCACCTGCGAAATCACTCGGATTCCAGATCCTTGTATTCGGTGGAACTTGAACATTTAAAGTACCAAGACCTTCTTGGGTATCAATGGAAAGCCTCGTTATGTTATAATCTTTTCCGGGGTTCTTTGCTCTGATTTCGATTTCAACGGAAGTTTCACCAACGGGAAGCGTAACGGGTGCGATTGACTCATAAAGAAGACCAAAGAGATCGAGTGTAAAGACTGGGATCGTTACGGGAGTTGTGTGACCCGAATGTTCGATTCGAAGAACTCCGATTGATTTTAGGCCGGGTAACCTCGTAAAACCAAAGGCGTTATAGACCCCTTCTCTGATTGAGTATTCAAATCCGTTAAGAGTTCTTAAATCTCCCTCTGCAAGAACGGAAGCAATCGTCGCTATCCAGGTTGAGATCCTGGATCCGGGACTAAAGTTTGAAAGTCTAGAACCGCTAGCAAGTAAGCTATTTTGTTGAGCTGTCTTGTATTCGAGTGCCGTTTTTGGAATGTAAGGAGCGGGAGAACCCATTCCTGAAAACGTAACTCGAATTCAAAAATCGGAAATCCGATAGGCTGAAAGATTCTATTATCTCAATCGATGGGAGTGATAGATTCGATTTCTGGCTTTGGCGGGAGCGTTGTAGACGGTGCGAAATCAGCGTTTAATTCAGTTACAGGAGGATCATTTTCCGGAAGTTTAGCTCCAACTTACCAACCGCAGAACGTATTCTCTCTTTCCTTCTATGAAAAGAAAAACAACGGTTCCTACAATCTGGCCGGTGCAAACGTTGATTCGAATGAATACTTTTTTGTAAATGGTCCGCTCCAATACACAGAGAATTTTAAATACCGCGTCGGAATTGAAAAAACTTTTGGTGGAGTTGTGGTTGTTGATTATGGACCCGATAATCATGAAATAAAATTAGAAGGTGAATTCCATATCTACCATTTAGGTTTACCTGCAAAGCCGAAGTCTGCAATTCCGGGTGATACAGGCGCAGGTTTTATCCAATCCGCGTTCTCGGCCGCAAAGAGCATTGTTTCAAATTCTGTAAGTAGCTACTATGATAAAATCAGAAGTAGTTATCTAAGTTTTGGAGGAGGGGAATTTAGGTCGGGACTCCAAGAATTCCAGGATTTTATGTTTATCCTTCACTATTCGAGAAGTCTTGATCCGGTCCAATATACCTCTAACGATCCTCAAGGATCTAAGATTGCAAAACTTTTCAGAGAAAGACGTCTCACTTGGAAGAGTCACGCAATGGTTTTTCGGGACTATGACAGAAACCGAACCGTAGAGGTAGTCATTCCGTCCAGTGGTTTTGCGATAACTCGTTCCGTATCTGACACGAATACTTACAAATATTCTTTGAATCTGGTTGTTGTACGCGAACTTGATTCTTCCATAACGAGCCAACTCATACGAAGTAACTTTAATCCGTTTCGAACCATTTCAGGACTCATGAATGAATTAGAAAATATCATAAATCTTCCCTTGCAGTTATCAGGTGCGCTTCTTGGAGTCGCGAGAGGGGTTCAAGTATTTGCTAGTTCTACTAAGAGACTTCTTTCCTCCTGGGATCGAATGAAGGACCAATTCAATGCTCAAGGGAAATTAGCGAGAAAAACTTTTGAGAGTGCTAAAGCTGATCTTGGAATCAAATCAAAGAAACGGGGATTTAATGCGGAAGAAATCTCGCAGAGAATTGACGATGCTTATCGAAAATCGAGATCGAACGAGGCAGATTTTAGACAAAATTTAGAAAAAGCCTCCTCGGATTGTAGTGCCTTAATTTTACTTATTGCTCAATTTACGATTCCGGTTCAAACGGGGGGATCGTATGAATCTATGTCTCTCCTACCGAACGCCGATTTGAGTGCTTGGATTGATAACGACGTTTACCAGTTTGCTTTGACTGCAAATCAGATTCTTTTAGAAACTCAAAGCGCAATTAACGAAGCGGCTGTTGATAATGAATATTCCATTCATTATGTGTCGTCTGGGGATACCTGGGAGTCGATTGCAGAAAAAAAATTAGGGGATGTGAATTTAGGACAAGCACTAGCGCTGTATAACGGACAACATGAGACTACCATTCTTGCAAGACGCGCAATTAAAATCCCTTACGGAACTAAAACAAATGTTTTTACGGTTTTGCCGGACAATCCAACTCCAAAGGATTTAGAAATCGGTCTTTTAGGCTGTGATATAAAACTCACTGAAAACCGAGGGATTGCGATTTCGCCAACTGGCGATTTGGAAATTGTGGAGGGTGATGAGGCTCTCGTAAATGAAAAGCTGGATCATATTGATATAGTGATCGGATCGATTCCGGGAAGTCCGGATATTGGGAATCCGATTGCTTGGGGAGAAACCCCGGATGAGATTTACAGTAAGGGATATATTAAGGAATTATTACGACAATTCAAGTCCGATCCAAGAGTAAATGACGCTCGTTTTCTTGGAGTGATTCAAGACGGGGATAAGATTCTATTTCGCTTTTATTTGGAATCGATTTCAGGCGGGAGTAATATCATTTCGATATGAGAGGGTCATTTTCGAACGATCCTTTTGATTGGCAGGAAAAACCGCAGTCCCCGGATGCGAGATTGACTCCTGTGATGATCGCGACCGTTACTGAAGTTCTTCCCCGTTTCCGCGCAAATGTTCTGACAACTTTTGGGGAACCATTTCAAAAGGTCAGGTATTTTGGACCTTTTTTAAAACAAGGAGGCGATGCTCACGGTCGAGCGTTTGGTCTTAAAAAAGATCAACTTGTATTACTTGAGTTTATAGGAGGTTCTTTTCGCGCTCCTCTCATTACTCAAGTTTTTCCATTTTCAACAAAGGATTCCGATTTATCAAACATTCAAGACTTCTGGAATAAATTTTCTTTTATCGACCCGGAGACCGACATCATTGATTTTCACGAGTCAGGCTACGCGGTTCGTCAAACGACGAATAAAATTGAGGTATATAACGAATCGCAAGAAGTCGTTTTGAAACTTGATTTTACAGTCAAAAAAGCAACCCTCACGTTTGAAAATGTTGAGATAAATTCTAAAGTTCAAATAAACGGCGATACGAAAATCGTAGGGAAAACGACCTTCGAGGGAGATTTGGACATCACCGGAAAAATTGAAGCAACAGAAAAAATCATATCCGATGTCGATGTAATCGCGGCGGGAACTTCTTTAAAAGAACACGACCATCTTTATAACCCAGGACCATTGCCCCCCACAAAGACAAGTCCTCCGATATGACCTAATCCTTTAAAATTTGCTTTGTGCCGAATCCGCAATCCGATTCTGACAAAGTAGAAAAAAAAAGAGAGCGAATAGACATTGGACTTCCACCAAAGTCGTTTGCGATCGAGGTCCATTTACCAGGATCGTCCAGTAATATTTTCTTTCCGGTAGAATACGTAACAACGATCAAATCTCATCGTTCCATTTCCGCGCAAAGAGGAGGAATCTCTCTAACAATTCCGTACCAAGAAAGTTACTTCGTACAACGTAATACTGAAACTCCGCTTCCTTTGTCTCAAATTAAAGAAGGAGAATTTTTAAGATTCAGAGATATATTTCCGGTCCGAAGTATCGTTTTTATTTATTATGATAATGGATCAGGCAATTCAAAGGAAAGTAGCTTTAACAAATTAAATGTCGGAAAGGTAAAATCTACGTCCAGAGAATATTCAGCAGAGGGAAAAAGTTTTGTAAGCGTGACCATTTCACCAATTGAAACCCTTCTTTCGGATACCGATTTTTTTATCGATTATCAAAGAACGGAAGGAGTGCCACCTACACGAACCCAAGAATCTTACGCAGGCGTCATCACAAAAGCTACGAAAGTATTTTTGCAGGGACAGCTATCCGATTTAATTAAAAATTTTTGGGATGAATTTTTTTGTTCACTTATGAACGTTTCAAGATACGCAGATCATCCAGTACTTTCACCGACTTCACAAAACGATCCAGATTCTATTTTAACGATCCTTCTTCCCAAAAAAGCATACACGGAATTTTTCACTTACGAATCACAAGTATTGTCTAGCTTTTCGATCGGCTCTTATGTTAATTTTTGGGAGATTCTAAGATCGTATGTTTCTGAACCCCTCTATGAATTGTTCGTGGATCCACTTCAATCGTTTCAAATCGACGGATTATTTGGGAAAGGAGTTTCATTAGGAGAGATTGGATCGAATGTGATCGAGGAATACGAGGTAGGAAGAAAGGAGGCAAAGGTCGTTTTTCGGCCAACTCCGTTTTACATGTTCGGAAAGGATGGAAAATACAGGGATTTAAAAACCTCAAATATCGACGCTTGTTATTATTTTGCCTTTGATGACCTCAAGAATTACCGTATCGAGGATTCGGAAGATTCTGTAATTGCCGGAGTTCACGTAATTCAAAGCACATTTCAACAATTTGGCACCGTCCTCTCCGAACCGAAATACGAAGACAAACTCCGTTCTATTTTTGGCCCTAAATTACTTCACGTAAAAATGGCGGGACTCGTTTTTAAAGAAGAAAATCTAAACGAAAAAAACAAAGAAAACTACAAAAGCGAACTCGCAAAAATTCGAGATAGGCTCTTTAGTATTTTCTGCGATATAGAAGAATTAAAAATTGCCAGTGGCTCATTTGATCTACCCTTTATCCCTTTACGTCCGGGAATACCATATCGAATCGAAATGGACTCTTCTAAAAAATATCCGATGCCGGATGACGAGATCAGTGAGTTTGGATATATCACAGACGTAATCGATGAATTCTCTCCCGGTCAAGCGAAAGCAAATACAACCATTTCTTTTAAATGGAGTCCTACGTCTTCAAGAGCCTATACAGATTAAAGAAAAATCGGTCCGTTTCGAATTCTCTGTCTTTAAAAAACAAACTCCGATAGACGCTTTTGTTTTATTTTTTCGGGCAGAATGTCTTCTATCCGTGAAGTCGTAAAATCCACTTTACTAATTCTAAAATCGAATGAAAAGCCGGTAGGCTGGCCTTCAACTCATGCTGACGGCTCTGTTTGGCGAAAGGTAAAACCTTCCGGTGAGAAGGGAGCTTGGGCTATGATTAAAGCTCCCTCGAGATCTCGCGCATCCAAACTAATTGCAGATACGGTAAAAAACACCGAATTTAATTCAAAATCTTCGAATAAAGATAAGGAATCCCCTCTAACTGAAGAAAAGAAATTCAACCGAAGTTCTGAAAGTAAACAAAAACGCGAAAAACAACTAAGTCCATCAGAGCCGAGTCTTTTCGATATTGCGCCTAAGACAGTAAAAAAATTCGCAAATCAAAATTACAAACCCAGCTACTTCCCTGTATCGATTCGAAGTTTAGAGGATTTCATTTTACAGGTAAAAAATTCCCTCATAGATGCGGGACTTAATAACCGTGCAATTGAGTTCGAGGAATTTGCTAATAGGGAAGGGAATAATCTAAATAGCCTCTTAAACATTTCCTACAAGTTTGTTAGCATCACTTCGGAAAACGTAAATAAAATTATTCGTTCTCTGATTACAGCAAAAGTCCATGAGTCAAAACGATCTCTCTCCGAGGCCATGCTTGGAAATGATAATGCCGCAGGGAAACATGACGTAGAGACAACTTCAAATTCAATTCTAACCGCGAACACTTTGTCCGGAGTGGTAAGCCATTTACAAGATTCGAATTTAACGATAGAGGAAAGTCGATTTGTAGAGCGCCTAAAAGAATCGGTAGATAAAAAACAAATCGCCCCATCCATATCGGTAAAAATCAATGACGCACTTTCCAAACTGGTTCAAAAAGAACCGTCCATCGTTTTAAAAATTATTCGTAACTATATTTCAGAATCCTTACTCAAATATAACGAAAAAAACAATCCTAAACCGATCGAAGATGATACTCCGATTAAACGAGCGGTAGTTTCTGCAAAATTTAGAAACCTTGCCGATGCTATGGAAGAATCGATTCGTAACAAAGAAAGTCCTCCTATATCAAAACAAAACCCAACCTATCGCAGAGCAAGAATCGCGGATTCAATGTATGAAGATGCAAAGAAGATGCGGGACATTCAATCTGCTCTACGAGGAATAGCAGAGGAAGTGGACTTAGGGGCATTCCCTGAAAATCTCAAAAGAATAAAAAGTAAAAAAGACATTGAAGAAATTCTCAATGTTTCTAGGTCCCTAAACAATAACAGAACCCAGCAACACTCACAAGATCAAAAAACCCTGACTGAAAAAATATCAATATGGTTTCGAAAACTTGATTCTCGGTTCATTTCAGAGAAATCATCGGATCGTATTTCGGTTTCAGGTAGTAATAAAATATACGGTCATAACCTTACTTGGGCTTATGAAAACGGACTGATTACAAAGTCAGAATTGGAAGGAGCAAGTAAGCTCCAAAAAACGATTCCTTCCCGTGAAGCAGAATTTATCGATACTTCAAATCTTGATGAGGCTGAATCTTTGAAACGCCTCATGGATAAGTTTAATAAAATCGAGCAGTGTTTATACGCGCGTCCAGCTAAACCTGATACTAAAAAACCAGTAATCATAGAAGGAAAGCCTTATGAATTATATTTCAGAGGAAATCCCTATCCAAACTACAACGAAAGGACTTTGGCAGTTTTACGACTTGGACTTAGCACATTTGAACAAGTCCATGAAGCTGGTCAGTATCTTCGCACACTCATTGCAAAAAGCAAGAGCGCCGGACTCGATCCGAAAAAAGTAGAAATTCGAAATCTGGAACGAGATTTGATTGGGAATAAAATTCCAGGGTTTTTCCCAACTCCAAAACCCTTGGCTCAAAGACTTATCCTGGAAGCGGATATAAAACCTGGAATGGACGTTCTCGAACCTTCCGCCGGAAAAGGGGATTTAGCCGAAACGATTTCGGAAGAAACAGGGATTCATCCGGATACAATCGAACCAGTGTATTCATTAAAAAACATATTGCAAGCCAAAGGATATACGGTAGTCGCAGATGATTTTTTAGATTTTGTTGATAAGAGGTATGACCGAATTCTTATGAATCCTCCTTTTGAGAATGGCAACGATATCCGCCATGTCAGGCACGCATATTCACTTCTAAAACCCGGTGGTAAACTAGTTGCGATCATGTCTGAAGGTTCATTCTTTCGCCAGGATCATAGATCGCAGGAATTTCGTAAATGGCTTACAGAAAAAGGAGGAGTTTCCGAAAAGTTACCCGAGGGATCTTTTAAAGGTAAAGATTCTTTCAGACAAACCGGAGTTTCTACGAGATTAGTCACTCTAACAAAACAGTCAGACGATATTCGTTATGAAAAAAAGATGGAAGAGGGAATTTCACGTAACTTACTATTAGCGACATTGTGAAAAAGGTTAAGAAATGAAGTGATATGACCAGAAATAAAAATCCCCTTCTCCGATTCACACAGGCATAATAATTTATTTCAATGCCAACTTTCCTTGGTCCATTTACTTTTGACGATTTTCCGGAGGATAACCGATTGAAAAAGTTGAACGTAGCAGAAGCTGAAATCGATTTTTCAAACGCGGCCGGCACAATTAACTTAGGAGATATTTTACAGGTTAATTCCATCGTTGTTCAAGTATTTGTAAGAGTTTTAATCCCTTTTAACGGCTCACCAAACTTAACTGTAGGAGATACAATTCTTGCAGACAAGTGGCTCGATCCTGGGGGCACGGATTTAACCGTTCCAGGAATATTTTTAGGACTTGCATTTGATACAATTACTGCACTTACGCAGGCCCGAGTCTATTGGAATCCCAACGGTTCTTCTGTGGGAAAATTGAGAGTCTATCTTTTAGTCTCGGATCCATAAGTTATGATAATTAAAAGATTTCGTTCGGGATATTCAGAAAATACAAACTTGACAATATTAGAAAAATGAAAAATCTATACCACCTGAATAGGTGCAAAATTGAATTCAGATAAAGAAATCAAAAAGCTTTTTTATATGGGGTTCCCGATGTACGGTTGGCAAGAGAACGGAGAATGGTTTGTGACGGGATTTTTTCGATATATTCCTATCCTTTTTCCCGTAAGCGAGGAAGGTTGGCTTTTTATTGAATATAAGTGTTGCTACTTACGGGTTCTTTATAAATTTTTGCGTGGTGATTTCGTAAAAAATAAGTAATCAATGTCTCGATGTACATATCTTACAATTGCATGTTTGAGAAGTAAAATGTCTAACGCCGACAACGGCATTATTTATTCTGTCCGCTCTTTGAAAAATTATATTAAAAAGAGTGTCTTCAGAATTTTCTAGATATCTTCTTAATGAATAAGAACATAAATCAGCAATTTGAATCATGCTAGTAAGTTTAGAATCAACAAAGAGCGGAGTTTCAATAATCTTTGTTATATTGCCCCAAAATGTACCATGATTATGAAAATGACGCATCAAATCCGTATGTCTTTTTTCTACAGTATCATTATTATCATGAATTAATAAACCATAGCTTTCAGGTACTTGTGCAGATCTATCCATGATTTCTAAATATTTATGAAATCGATTTACAATTTGCTCAAGAGCATGCTCATCTAAAGGCCTTGCAGAAATAGTCGGGTTGAAATGAAGTTTATCAATACATTCAGCGAATAGTCTGGCGTAGCTCCAATTTGCAATTGTATGTGCTAATTCAGTAATAAAGTTAAGACGTTCCGAATGTGTGAGGTGGATATATGGGGTGGTTTCTCTATAATTTTTTTTTGTTTGCTTTAATCTTTTAGAATTACCTAATCTTTGAAGTCTGTGTATTTCCGATATTCGGAGTTTTTCCACTTCTTGCCTACGACTTATATAATTCAAAGATTCAAAATTCGGAATATTCTGTTGTTCAATATACGATCTTAAAATCCAACCGGTATGAATTTCGGACCCTTCAAGATTAAATTTTCGTTTAATTATATCGATTTGTCGTTCACTATTGCTCCAATATTTTACAGGTATTGATATTCCTGCCAAAACGTAATGACTAGTATTTCCAGGAATACTTGGAGTTCCGGATTCATCCAGATAGCAAAGATACATAAATTTTATGAGGACGGCGACTGGCGATGGGGCTGAAAGCCCCTCGTTGAGACGCTAGGCGACTCATTCCAGACGCATTTGGAAGGCTACATTAAATAGACTAATTACACAAGCGATTTTCTTTATTAATTTTTCACTTTTTTTCATTATAATAATCGGTTTTTTATAATAAAAACATTATTCATCTTTTGCTTGTTCTGAGCGTTCTACATTAAAAATTTGCAAGATTCTTTAATCAAACATTTGATATTCTAATCTAAGATAATTTCAAAGATAGAGTCAGTAATCGAATCTACCCACTTCCGATTTTTAATTTTCAAATACAAGGGTCTCTATGTCAGAGACTCAATTTCTTCATCCATTCCAAATAATGAAAGCCACTCCGGAGGATCGGACTGGCGCAATCAAGATTCTTGTCAAAGCGTCTTCGGAACGAGAAGACAGACAAGGGGAAGTCATCCTTAAATCTGCTTACGCGGATCCTTCGATGCGTTCGGAGTTTACTTCCCAAGGATACTTCGACTTTAACCATCTAACCGATCATATCGATAAAGAGATTCGAGATCTAAAAAACGAGGGGAAGCTAACCGGATCTCTCCTCGTCGATTTACAAAAATCAAAAGCGGAAGCGATCATCGGCGCCCCTGAACAAATCGGGTTAAAAGAAGATTTTCCGACTCACTACGGAATCAAAGACGACGGACTATATATCCTAGGGAGACTTTTTCCAGGAAACAAATTCGCAGAGGAAATTCGAAAAGGGTTACAAGCCGGGTTCCAAGGTTGGGGAGCTTCCGTTTCCGGATTCGCCCGACCACAAGACTATCAAGGAAAGACGATTCGCAAAATTCTTCTTCGTAAATGCGCGATCGCTCCACTCCAAGAAGTAATCAATCCAGATACCTCGGTTCAATTGATAAAGGGTGCGATTTTTCTTCGAGATATCGAGAAGAGTATTTTAGACGGATCTGACGAATTAGAACGCCTCTTACGAATCGAACGTAAACTCAACTTCTTAACAAAACTCTTTCAATCGGATCCCGAAGCGCAAGACCGCTTTGTCGAACTCATCATCTCCGATATTTCAGATCGTGTTAGAAATCAGGGAATGGAACTTCGGTCCGCCCTGATTCGCTCGGTTCTCCAGACAGAATACAGCATCGAAGGCGAGGATTTAGAAAATCTCACCGACGCGATATTCCTAAAACTGAGTGGAGAATAATCGATGATACAAGATGCGATCAATCGTCTGAAGGAGCGTGTAAAATCAAAACCCGTAAAAAAATCAGACGGACCAACCGGAGAAGACGCTCCTGATTTACAAACCTTAGCCTCGCAGGTAACGACGTTACTTGATTCGGGAAGTGTGGTCCCTGAAACGGATAAAGTAAAGGAGTGGGCGATTGCTCAAGGGATTTCGGAAGGAGAAGCTGCCTCCTTTGCAGACGATGTGATCGATGCGTATTTTGACGACAATGACGGAAACGAAATTGCAAAGTCCGAACTCACGGAATCCGAAAAGAAGAGCAAAGAAGGAGAAGCAGAGAAAGAAGAAAAGGACAAGAAAAAGAAAAAAAGCGAAGAAGAATCCGAGAAAGAAAAAGAGGTCGAGAAAGCTCGCCTTGAATTTATCTCAGAAATTCAAAACACCTTAGAAGTTTTAAAAAGCGGACAAGAAACATTAGCGGCCGCAATCGAGCATCTCTTAGATACTGCGGAAGATAATTCACAGCTTTCTAAAGAAGTTCAAACTCTAAAATCCGAAATCGGTGCGCTTGCAAATCGTCCAGCGAACGAGAAAACCCCAGTCACTTCTAAAATTCAAAAAACAAACGATCCCATAAAGGGAGGGGGGTTAGTCACGGGTAAGGACCGAGATCATATCGGAAATCTTATCATCAAAGGAATCGAAGCAGGTCATTGCCAGTTAGAAGATATCGCGTACTTCGAGTCTACCTGGAAACTTTCCGACCGAGCTCAAGCATTCATAAACGAATACAAAGAGGTTCAAAAATAAATGACCGGTCCTCACACGCTCGATCAATTGATCGAAATTAAAAAAGCGTTCGAAGCAAACACGGCGTTAAACGGCGCAACTCCTTTTGTGGATATCAACTCCTCGGGTGCTGTTTTGTCTATGCAGTCACTTGACAAAGTGTTTGTCGCAACCGTTTCGACTGACAAAGATTTTAAGTTTTTAAAAGAAGTTCCGAGAAGAACCACAAACCAGGTGATCGTGGAATACAACCGAAATCGTTCTCACGGTGGAGGATGGTATAATTCTTCCTATATCGGACAGTCCGATGAACCTTCTTTTAGAGATCCTCAACTCGATCGTTTGTATAACGAGATCAACTACATTGCGGAAGGATATTCTTTTAACAAAGTTGTCGATACCGTAAACAACTCACAAGATCCCGAACTTACACAATCCAATGCCGCACTTAGGCGCGGTATGGAAAACCAAATGAGAAAAATTTGGTTTGGAAAAAAGGATTTAAACAAACTCGAACAAGACGGATTTGAAACGCAAGTTAAATCATTAGGTAAGAATTTCTATACCGATTGTCGCGGCGCGTTACCCGCAGTCGATGAAATGAAATACTATAGTTCTCAAGTGAGAACCAAACAGTTCGGTCAGGTGAACTATGCAAAAATGCACCCGGCGACAAAAGCACTCTACGACCAAAATTATGACAGAGTAGGCGGAGCTATTGTAATTCAAAATAACAATCAGTCCCCTGGAAATACTTCTCTCAGCAATATCGTTCACGGCGTCGCGGATTCAAACGCCAAAGACAACATTATCCTTTTTGACGACGATATCTGGCTCGATCGCCATGAATGGGGAGTCCCGATGAAACACGACCAAGTTGGGACTTGGGTGGAAGGGGCAACAAGCGATACAGATGCACCCGCGACTCCTTCGTTTTCTATCGCGTCCTTACCGTCTGTTCCAGGTTCACTTTTTACCGGATCGTATGTAGGAACCTACAAATACAGGATCTCTGCCGGAGACTTTAGACATTGGTCCAAAGCGTGTAACGAACAAAGTATTGCGATTCCAAACGGAGGAGCCGCAGTGTTTTTCTTTACCTCTCTCATGTAACGGATGAGAGAAGAATTCGGTCCCGTTTCACGAAAGATCACATATCTGGTTTCAGGAACTCCACCAGTTCCCGGAGTGATCGTAAGTTCTGCGGCTCCTCCGTTTGGAATCGCAATACTTTGTTCGTTACACGCTTTGGACCAATGTCTAAAGTCTCCGGCAG
>NZ_NPDU01000028.1 GCF_002811985.1 Leptospira adleri | reverse complement strand
TCATACCTTGAGGCTTTGCAGAGTTTATCCGCTTCCTCATCTAAGAGAGCGTTCAGCGTTTCTTCCACTGAGCCTCTTACGAGTTCGCTCAAGTCTTTCTTGAGCTGGGTCTCATCCACCTGGATTACTTTCAGGTGCGCTTTTTCTTCTTCTGCCCTCATTGGGGGGTTCTCCTTTTTTTGAATTTGATCGCTACAAACTCAATCGGCAAGGAGAGCCTTCTCATTCATTCTTAAATCTGCGAAAATTTTAGGACGTTATCCGGAGAATTTGTAATGACACAATCCACTCCGAGAACCCAATCCAAAGTGACCGTGTTAAAACCGAAACAGGGAGACATGATCCTCTTTACTACGAATTTCAGACCGATCCAAGGCGCCAAGGGTTACTATCGCGCGCAGATGAAACACGGAGTGAGCGAAATTTTATCCGGAGAACGCCATACTCTGGGAATCATTTTTCACGATGCAACAAGTTGATAAAATGATTCTTCATATCGAAATCGATGAAAAAAAGCTAAAAAAGGAAATCCGAAATCGTAATATTCGATTCGGAGGAAATCTACGATTGAGAATTTATGGAAAATTGAATTGTAGCTCCGGAAAAAAAATGAAAAAGGAGAATCGGGTTTTTTTCTTTTCAAAACAAAATGCGGAAGAAAACGGTTTCAGACCCTGCGGACATTGTATGAAAGAAGAATATAACATCTGGAAAAATCAATCGGCTTAGTCAAGGAATGATTTACGAACAGAAAAGGAAAATCTAAATCCGCCCTTATTCGATCCAAAAATAATCTCGGAGTTGTTTTTCGGAAATTTAAAATTCAAAAAACGACTTACGGATATATAATGATTTTATTTACAGCGCGTCCCAAAACCTTATTTTATTTTGTCGGAAAGATCAGGCTGCAAGGTTCTGTCCCAGTTTTGGGACAGGTTCTTATAATATAATTATAAAATATCGGGGCCTTTGATTTCTTTCGACCCCGACCAAAATTCAGCCTTCCAACCGGTTCGTTATTTTTTCAAGACTTGAGCGTTCGCCAAATCCTGCAAAAGTCTCCAGCCGGATTCGGTTTTGATCCATTGCTGATTGACCACAAAGCTCATTTCGCTCGATTTCATAACGAGCGTTGCATACGCAAGATTTCCTTCGCTCTTTAAGGAAGTTAAACTAAGCGTTCTGGGATTTCCTCCGATTTTTCCTTCTTTTAGAGCCCCGAGATAACTTTCCCGATTCATCTCCCAAGGTTGACTCGCGTTTCCGACGAAAGCATAAAGCCGAAAGTCCTTATGCAAAACGTTCTCCAACTTATCCGTATTCCTCTCGTCGCCCGCTTTTACGAATTCATGGATTAGTTTTTTTAAAGACGTCTCCTCGTTATTCGCAAAAAGCGCCGTCGTCATAAAAACGGTCGTTAAAAATTTGATTAACCTCATACATTCTCCTTCTAAAATCTTAACCAATATGTTGCCATAGCAACTATTTAAAAAAGATTACCAATTCCTAAGTCAAATAGTTACCATAGCAACTATTTTTAATAAAAAATCATCGCGCCGTAGCAGTCGCCTGTATTTCGATCGTCAATTCTTCCCTAGCCAGCGCCTGAACCCCGACTACCGTAGAGGCCGGCTTATGTCCTGAATCAAAAATCTCACTTACGATCCTTGAGTAAGTTTTGAGCTTCGTCGGATCGATCGCCACGATAAAAACCTCCAGACGAAGAACGTCATTCAAGGTTGCGTTCTCCGATTCGAGCAATCGTTTTAGATTCTCGAAAATTTGAATCGTCTGCGCTTCAAAATCGTTCGGCTCACGGAGACGTCTTTTTTGGTCCCAGCCAACTATACCCGAAAAGTAAATCGTCCTAGGCGCAGAAGTAACGATCCCCTGAGAAAACCCGTATTCAGACGTGTTGTAAACTTCCGGCGAACGGATTGTTCGATTGGTGATATTAACAAAAGCACAACCGAAAACGTAAGAGCCGAACGGAATCATCCAAAAGAGAAATCGATTCTTAAATATCTTTTTGATTCTATATAAAAACATAAAATTATAAATTTGCGAGGAGATTCTTTTCCAAAAGTCCGATGATTCTTTCAAATTCTTTAAAGTCCTTAGAGCTCAAACCCGCGTATATTTTACTTCGCTCCTTTCCGACGATATCCATCATCCTTTCGTGAGTCGTGTTTCCCTTTTTAGTAAGATAAAGACGTAAAATCCGATTATCAGAATTATCGTTTAACCGTTTTATCCAACCTTTCTGTTCCATCTTCTCGACCATACGAGAGATGTTCGGCTTGTCTCCGAAAAGATCGTCGGTCAAATCGCCTTGAGTCAATCCTTCACTTTGCGCGATTTTATTTAACAAAAACCACTGTTCCTGACTGATATCTATGCCGTTTCGCTGACAAAACCTTTGAAAGTGCAACCGGAAGAGACGATTGGACCGGACAATCAGGAATCCATACGCTTCTTTTATCGAAACCATATACGAAATGAAAGTATTTATTAGTTACTATGGCAACTATTTTTTAAACTTTTATTCGATTCCATTAAATTTAATCTTACCGTTTTAAAACAATAATTCTTGCTTTCTCAAGAATTCCACTTTAACCGATCAGCTTTTCAGAACCAACTTTGCATTCTCTTTCGAAACCCCGATCGTTGCGATCATTCCCGAGTTGAATTTCAGATAATCCGATTCGATACCGTCGCTAAAGATGACTCCCCCGGAGGGCATCAAAGATTCCACCGTCAACGGAAACTGATTCGTAAGAACTCCTGCGGCGATTCCGATTTGGGTTCGAACGCTTTGAAAAGGTTCTCGAACCGCGAACAGGAGCTGGTCTTCCTTGAGAGCGGGCCGTTTTAGGGTTAATTCCTTTTCAAAAACTCCCGCAACTCCATAAGCCATATTGAATATAGAACTGAGCCAGCCTGTACTTCCGGCCGGAGTGGAAACGATGATCCCGCTGGAAGACTGCTCTTCCGAATTTTGATCGTAAGAAATCTTATAACGAGCGGATGTATGAGAAGAAGGTCCGATAAAAAGATCGTTGAACGCGAGCAGTCTTTGTCCGTTGTTGAGTTTCGCTTCCGCAAAACGCACGGTCTTCGACGAATAGTCGCCTCCGATTACGTCTTCAACTCCGGAAATAAAATTATGCGAATCAAAAGGGAGCAACACTCCGTCGTATCTTTCGGAGTCTGGATTTACCGCTACGATGGGAACACCTTTGGAATATTTGGCGGTATTTGCGACGAGGCCGTCCTGACCGACGGTCACGATTAGATTCTTCTCCGAAAAAAGAAAGGAAGAAACGAAAACCCTTTCTACGATTTTATATTTGATCGTCTTAGATAATATTTTTTGAATCGTATCCAGAGATCGATGAAAGACTTCGTGTTCAATTTCGTATTCCTCGAACTTTCCGCCCAGCCTTTCTATGTAAAACTTCGCCTGCTGTTTCGTATTGAATCTTTCGACAAGAGTTTCCAGTCTAGTTTTGTTCTTTACGATGATCGCATACTCGACACTCATTTTTTAGAATCTTTTTTCTCCTGAAGAAGATTTTCCAAAAGATCGGGACTTATATTAAGACTTCCGATCTTTTCCGCGTTTTCAGCGAGTTGCCTAAACGCGAGCGAAATGTTGAATCGGGGATCCGGATTGTTATTCAAGGCGACTAACGTTCTCCAATCGATATCCCTAAACGGTTTCAAAGTGGTTTCCGTTACGAATCCCTGGGCCTCGGCTTCCTTTCTTTGATTTGCGGTTTTAGTATCGATGAATTTTTTTCTTTGTTCTTCCACTGCGATATCGGCTTGGATCTGCATTTCGCGGAGTTTCCGTTTGTTATCCGCTTCCATGATCTTGGCTTCCATTTGTTTTTCGGAGATTTGTTTTTTCTTTTCTTCGACAGCGATCTCCGTATTCAATTCGCTTTCCTTGATCTTACGTTCTTGTTCCACTGCGAAATTTCTTCTTTCGTAAATCGCCTGATCCGCTTCCTGCTGCAACTTTTCTCTCGTCTCCGTCTCAAGAGCCCGTTCCATCTCCGGGTTGGGCCGGATCGCAAGAATATTAACGTTAAGAATTTCGATTCCCAAAGTGGAAATCGCGGGTGAAGATTGAAGTCCTTGAAGAATCTGAGTTTCAATCGTCTTCGCGGACCGAATCGAATCCTTTAAACCGATTCCGTGAATATAAGAAGACGTGGAAGTTTGAGCGTAGTTGATGATTCTCTGATTGAGCTTTTCGATTTCATTCTTTTTGTAAGTTCCTTTTGAATCGACCGTAAAATCCAAGAGCTCTGACAAGGCTTTCGGATTCGAAATTTTATAAGTGATTTGTCCCTGAATCGAAACCGTCTGATAGTCGTTTGTCGATTCGCTAAAGATAAACGGCAAATCGTTACTTCCGAGAGGAATCGCCGAGATCGAACTCGTTGGAGCAAAGTAGAAAAAAGAAAGTCCTCTTCCTTCTTTCGAGACCTTTCCGTTTTTATAAAGAATCACATGAGTCATCGAATCAAATTGTATGTAGTTCATTCCAAACATAACTTTTACGCTCATCCCCTCGCCGCATCCGTTTTCGGCTCGCTCAAAAAAACGAACCGGTTCGCATCATTCACGAGGCGAGAATCTTATCAAATCATTTTGTAAAAACGAAACGATCAAATTCCGGAATTTGCAAAGATTCTTCTGATTCCGAACGGAAAATCGAAAGAAGTCTTTTTATTTTTTTGAATAATTTATTGACTTTTTAAAATTTCCAAACAGAGTATTTTACTCTTTTAGCTTCAAGGAGAAAAACGAAAATGTTTCGAATCATTTCAAGGCTTTTCATCGTTGCTTTCGTGTTCGGATTTATCTCAAGTGCGAGCGCGCAAATCGGTCAAATCAACCCGTCTTCCATCGGCGGCAAGTATAGAGTCGCCGGAACGAACCCTGACGGCTCTTCTTACGGAGGTTCGGTCACGATCACTCAATCTAACGGGGAATATCTTTTTACATGGACCGTAGCCGGACAATCTTTTACGGGAACCGGTTCTTTGGACGGAAGCACTCTTACCGTCGATTGGGGACAAAACGACCCGGTGATCTACGAAGTTAAGAATGGCGGACGCCTTCTGGAAGGAACTTGGGCCGGAGGAAGCGCCACGGAGACTTTGAGAAAATAATAATATACGAATATTCTTATTGCAGATCGATCGAAATATTTCGGTCCGTCTGCGATGATTTCTCCGGCCTTTATTTTTAGAATCCAATTCGATTCTTCTTTGATTCCTTTTTCCCATTCGGATAATACGTCCTTTAAAACGATCCGAATCTTAAAATCGAACCTCCTTTCTAAGAACACCAAAGCAGTCGGCGATTCGCCGATAAAATCGGCCGAAAAAAAGACTCCTGAAACGAAAAAGAATTTTACTTTTTAAAATTTCAATCGAGACAAAGATAAAAATTTGAAACTCGACATTTCGATTTACAGCGCATCCCAAAACCTTATTTTATTTTGTCGGAAAGATCAAGCTGCAAGGTTCTGTCTCAGTTTTGGGACAGGTTCTTATTTAAATCGAATTTCAGGAAGAATCAAACGAGGCTTTTCACAAAGATTTGATTTCCGGTGAAATTCATTTGATTTTTTACTTTCGTTCGCTCATTCTTAGTTTCCATGGGTAAAGAATTCAAATCAAAAGATCCCGAATACGAAAATCGGATCCGTAAAATTTTTCATCGGGCAAATTTTATAAATCTTCTGGAAATCCAGATCGAATCGATTGCGTTAGGCGAAGTCAGAACGTTTGTAGACGTCAAAGATAAACACCTCCAACAAAACGGTTACGTTCACGCGGGCGTAATCTCCACTCTTGCGGATCATTCCGCCGGAGGAGCCGCAGGAACATTGGTCGGAGAAAAACAAGTCGTATTAACTTTAGAATTTAAGATCAATCTTTTGAGACCCGGAATCGGAAACCGACTTAGATGCGAAGCTAAGGTCTTTTATCACGGAGCCACGGTGATCGTTGTAGATTCTGACGTTTACGCGCTCCATAAAAATCGGGAAAAACACGTCGCGAAAGCAACGGTTACTTTGGCGGTCGTCGGAAGTCAGTACAGCGGCGAATGAGAAAATGTTCAACTCAAAGCATCGAATCGAACGTAAACAAAAGATCGAAAAGGATTTTGATAACGGTTTCTTTTACTGCTTCGAATGACACTGAGCCATATTTATTTTTTCCCAATGCCACCATCTCCAATTGGGAGTCAAAGGATCCGCGTTTAGATCCTCCGTTATATCGACAAATTCCGGCTTACCTTCCATAGGTTCAAAATACCACTGAAAACGATGTCCTTTCGGAACGTTAGACAGCTTTGGGCATTCCTGAATTTGATTCATCCCCAAAGACCGATATCGATTTGAATTGGAATCTCTCATTTCCAACCGATCCCCGTAAGAACAAATCGTATTAGAAAAGAGATATCTGAAATTTACCACGGTTCGATCCCGTTCTAAACAGATACTTTCCAAAACAACCGAATCCTCGTATTGTTTTTCGATCTGACAACAGCAGATTCTTTTGATTTGATCTTTGTTTTTCGGCTTTCTCTCAATCGGAGGAGCCTGGATTCCTGCGAAAAGAATTTCCGAAAATAAAATCAACGCTACGAAGACGTTTGTATAAAATAAGAATTTCATTTTTTTCGAGATCTCCGTCGAGCCGAACTTCAACTCGACGGAGGCTTTTTGTGTTAGGCGGGAACGGCTTGTTTAGAAGCTCTTTCCAACTTGAATAGATTCGCGTTTGCGGTCGCAAGACTGTCCAAATTATACGCTTGAGAAATCGTTTTTCTCTTATCGAGTTCTTTTCCGTTTAATACTTTCAAAGATCTCTCTAAAAGCATTCCGCAGATAAATCTCGCAGCGATTTCGACGACTTCGAACGCAAGAGAATCTTTTACGTTTCCGTCTTGAATCGATTTGTAAGCGAGGACCGCGTTTTCCAAACCGTTCCAAACTTTTTTGAGATCGTCCGATGCTTTGAACTTCGCGAGTTCCGCTTCGCCGTATTGTCTGAGATGTCCGCTCGGAGACATACCCGATACGACGCCTCCGATCGCGGCTACTACTTGAAGTTGTGTGGTTCCTTCGTAGATAGTCGTGATTCTACTGTCTCTGTAGATTCTTGCCACGTCGTAATCTTCGGTGTAACCGCTTCCTCCGTGAATCTGAAGCGCGTCGGATGCGATGGAAACACATCCTTCGGAAGCGTAGTATTTACTGAGAGGAGTAAAAAGGTCCGCGAGTTTTTCCCATCGGCGAATTGTCTCGTCTTGATTGGCGTCTCTTTCCGTCTTACCTTCGATCTTGATCAAATGCTCCTTAGGCCAGTGATAGAGATCGATCGCCTTTCCGGTTTCCGCGATGAGAACTCTCGTCGCCAACACTTCTCTTTCCATTCGATCCAACATTTTTTTTACCGCGGGAATTTGTTCGATCGGCTTTCCGAATTGAATTCTTTCCGAAGCGTATTTTTTGGCTTCGAAGTAAGCGGCGCTCGCAATTCCTAAAGACTGAGTTGCGATCGTAAGTCTTGCCGCGTTCATCATTCCCATAGAATACTTCACAAGACCGTATCCGGTTTTACCGATCAATTCACCGGGGGAATTTTCGAACACGACTTCGCAAGTCGGAGAACAATGAAGCCCCATCTTGTGTTCCACTCCGGCGACATGCACGTCGCTTCCTTTCACCAGGAAAAAGGAAAGTCCTCTCGCACCGCTTTCCGGCGTTCCGGTTCTGGCTAACGTAAGAATTACGGAAGGAGCGTCGACGTATCCGCAGGCGTGCGTGATAAAACGTTTTGCCCCGGTGATTCTCCAGACTCCGTTTGAATCTTGGACGGCCTTAGTCTGCACGTTCGGAAGATCGGATCCGTAGTTCGGTTCGGTCAACGCCATGGCCGCGCTGTATTTTCCGGCCGCTATTTCCGGAATCCATTTTTCGCACATGTCCGGTGACGCATAACGTTCCATAATTTCTACGATGTTGATGTTTCCGTATGCAAGACAGAACGCGGCGTCTGCGCGGGCGGAAATTTCGCACATAAAGGATTGAACCGTAGCGGGAAGTCCCATTCCACCGTATTTTCTGCTGATGGAAATCGGCATCAAGCCGGCGTCTCTCAGAGTTTTATAACATTCTTCCTGCGCTTTCGGAAACGTCACTTTGCCGTTCTCGTATTTGAGTCCGATCTGATCCATTTCCTTACTTCGGGGAGCCACAAATTCTCCCATAATTTCGCCTAAGGAGTCCAAGACGGACTTATAGTATTCTTTAGCTTCCTCGATGCTGGAGGGAGCGTACGCCAATCGTTCATTTCCGGTCTTTTTGTATTCTTCTGCGTCTTCGAATTTGTGTTCGAATGCGTGGACAATTTCATTCCAGTCGATCAACTCATCAAATACGAGTTTGAGATCTTCGTTGTCCTGAAAGTAATTACTGATAATCATGGGGGTTCTTACCTCTCGAATATGCTCAATAGTTAAAACCATTGAGAAGAGATGTCAAGCGTACAAACGAAACTAACCCCCGGTCTTATCCTCTTCTCTAGTTTTTTTTAATTTCGGCAGTTCACCGATCGCAACTCCGTACCAAATCGTATTGAGAGAATGTTGATAATAAGCCTTTCGATAAGCGATTTCGGAATCCAAAAAGGAAGTTTCCGAAACGAGCAACTCAAGACGAGAAGTCGATTTGAAACTAAACCCTCTTCTATGACTGCTCAGATTTGCTTCCGCGGAATTTCGAGCCTTTGAATATAAGTTCAGAAGCCGCGAAGAATTCAAAGAACTTTCATAAGCCTTTCGAATCTCGTCTACGGCGATTCTTTTCGCTTGAGACAACTGCAATTCCGCCTGTCTGACGGCCGACTCCGCTTGTTTGACTCCCGCTGTGATCGTACCTGCGGATAAAAGAGGAACGTTGATTGAAAGCTGCATCGTTATGTCCTTATTCGGAGTCGTATTGTGTTCCGGGATCGTATAATAGTTGTTCAACGTGACGGACGGAAGGTGTCCCCCCCATGCCTTTGTAAGATTGAGTTCGGCCATTTTCAAATTTTCTTTTGCCGCGATGACGTCGTATCGTTTTGCGATTCTTTCCTCGGGAAGAAGATTCTGCGGAATAGGGATTGCTTCCTTTGGAATAGCGAGTCGCAATCCGCCTTCTCCCGCGCCGACTAAACTTTCCAACGCCATCTCGCTTTGTTTAAGCTGATATCGAAAATCTTCCAAGGAGGCTTCGGACCTAGAAAAATCCGCTTCGGACCCGCTCAGATCTCCTCGAGTGATTCTTCCCAAGGAAAAAAGCCGCCTTCTTTCCTGAATGGTTTTTCGGACGAGATCCGTCTTTTTCTCCTCCAACTGAATGACGTCCTTCAACTGTAGAACATTATAATATGCTTGTGCAATCTCAAGATACAGTCTTCCGGATTCGTATCGCGCTTCGTTCATTCTCACCTTAGTAAGAGCGCCCGCAGCTTTGTATGTTGTGTATTGACTCACTCCGTTTAAGATAGGAACCGAAAGCAGAAGCCTCGTTCCGGGTCCGACCGTGGGCGGCAAACTGCTGGAAGAGGACCCACTGTAAGGACTCGGTTCGGTATAATACGGATTGAATTGGTGATTCGGCCCGGGAACTCTGTAGAATTTATTATAAACCAAAGACAACGAAGGAAAGAAAGAGGCAAAGGCCGCCATCTTTTGAGAATCGGCCTGTTGAATCGCTTCTTCTTTGAGCGCGATTCTTTCCGTTCTCTCCACGGCAAAGGCGTACAATTCTTCTATGCTCAATTCCTGTTCGGGCGTAATCTTTCGAATCTTTTCGGTGGTGACCCCGCTTACTTCTTCCAGTCGAGGTTCCACGACTCCGTCGTTCGCGCGAATCGCGGAATCGTCCGTGCAATCCGCAAATAAAAACGATAGAAGAAGAATCATCGAAAGGAGATAAAATTTTCCGCGAACTTCCGAGTTAGAATTCGATCGGACCTCGGAGGAATTCCGTGAAAAACAAAACGTCGCAAAGGCGACGTTTCGAACAAAAACGGAAAAAGGCATAATATATTCTTTTTTTATAATATTTCTTAGAATCATCTTTTTGATTTTTTGTTTTTAATCGCCGGTTCCGGAAAAAGGATCGTGTTCTCCTCCGGATTCTTTTCCTTTTCTTTCTCGCCCAAGTAGTAGGCCGCGGGAACGACGAGCAACGTAATGAGAGTGGAAAGAGTCATCCCTCCCAAAATCGTAACCGCCATCGGAATCCGAGTTTCGGCTCCGGGTCCGAGGGCCAAGGCAGGAGGTATCGCCGCGGCGATCGAACAAAAGGAAGTCATGAGCACCGGTCTTAAACGGATCGGACATCCTTCCTTGATCGCCTCTTTGATATCCTTCCCTTCCGAACGAACGTGATTCACAAACTCGACGAGCAGAATCGAATTCTTCTTTACCAAACCTAAAAGAAGAATGAGTCCTATAAAGCTGTACATATTGAACGACTGGCCGAATAGATAAAGAGCGACTAACGCACCCGTAAAACTGAAAGGCATCGCAAGAAGAATATAGAGCGGCTGTTTTAGACTGTTAAACTGGCTCGCGAGAATCATATACGAAAGAAGAATACCGAAAAGAAGCGCGAGCGTCAGACTGTTCCCGGATTCTTTCGCCGTTTTCGCGGAGCCGGTCACTGAAACGCTATAACCGTCCGGAAGAATTTCCTTCGCGATCTGAAGAGCTTTCTCTGTGGAAGCGGTTTGACCGAGTGCAGGAGCCGGGTTTCCGAAAACACGAATCGCCCTTTCTCGATTGATACGGGTGATCGTTTTCAACGCTTCCTTTTCCTGGACGCTCAATACTTCCCTCAATTTTACGAACTCTCCGAACGTATTTCGAACTCCGATATCGGAGATGACCGAAGCCGATTCTCCTTTGTCCTTTTGAATCTTAACTCTTACATCGTAACTTCTTCCGTTTTCGGTAAAGCGACTAACGTTCTTTCCGCCCATCAACGTTCCTATCGTGTTTCCGACGTTCGCCATACTGACTCCGCGGAGAGCGGCGGCTTCCCGATTGGTAACGAGTCTGAGTTCCTTTTGTCCGGCGACGTAGTCCGTATCGACGTCGAGGACTGCTTTGCTTTCCTTTAATCTTTCAAGAATCTGAACCGAATAGGCGGACAACTTCTGCCAGTCCGGTCCGGTTAACACGAGTTCGACGGGATAACCTCTTCCCGCCGAAAATCCCCTCTGAGAAAGATCCTGAACGGAAAACGTCGCCTCCGGAACGAGTTCTTTCAGATCTTTTCTAAGAATTCCAAACAAAGCGGATTGTGTGATTTCCTTTCCGGTCTTAGGATTTTTCGGGCGATGTCCCATCTCTTTCATCGTGACAAAGAACATTCCCGTGTTGGATTCAGTTCCTCCGAAACCTCCGATATTGGACATGTATTTTTCGATCTCTTTTCTTCCGATCAGATACTGTTCCACCTTTCTCATCGCATCGTCCGTTCTTTGCAAAGAAGAACCCAAAGGCAGACGCGCCCGGATGATGAAACGGCCCATATCCTGAGGAGGAATGAATTCTTTTTTCAACAGAAAGAAAAAACCGAGAGAAACCAAAAACAGAGCGGTCGATCCGTAGACGATCGTCTTGGGATGCTTTAATACGAAGTCGATGGATCTGGAATAAAGTTTTGCGCCGTATTCTAGAAATCTTTCTATCTGAGGATCCATTTTCTTAAAAAAAGAAATCCGATCGATCCAGAGATTCCATTTCTCCTTCGCGTTGAGCGAAAAAGGATTATAACGGGAAAATTTCGATTCCTGATTCTTCTTATCCTCCGAATACAACGAAGAACGCATCGGAGTAAAACTCAACGCTTCAAAAAGAGAAAGGAGAACCGCGACGGAAATCGTGACGCCGAATTCCAAAAAGTATCTTCCGATGATTCCTTTCATAAAAGCGACCGGCAGAAAAATGGCAACGACGGCTAACGTGGCGGCCAACGCGGCAAAACGGATTTCGGACGCTCCTTCCAAAGAAGCCGCGAACCAGGATTTTCCCATCTCGCGATGTCGCGTAATATTTTCCAATACCATGATCGCGTCGTCGACGACGATTCCCGTAGCCAAAGAAAGACCGAGCATCGTAAACGTATTGATCGTAAACCCGGCGAAATATAAGAATAAAAACGTTCCGATCACGGAAGTCGGAATCGCAAGAAGTACGTTTCCGGTACTCTTCCAATTTCCTAAAAAGAGTCTACAGACAAATCCGGTCAGAATCGCGGAGAAGATAAGGGTAAATTCCAACTCGTTTACGCTGTCTCGGATATAACCGGTGTTATCGTTGGAAACAGTAAGATCGTAACCTTTCGGCAGTCTCGGTTTTAATTCTTTCACTTTCGCTTTTACAAGATCGCCGACTTGAACCGCATTGGCGCCTTTGAGTTTTTTGATACCGATTCCTACCGCGGATATTCCGTTAAATCTAGAAATTCTTCTTACTTCGCCTAACCCGTCTTCTACGATCGCGATGTCTTTTAATCGGATCGATCTGAACAAAGGAGAGCCGCTTCTGGAATTTAATAAGATTCCGCCGAACTGATCGGCGGTTGGAACCTCTCCAACCGCGCGAAGACTGATTTCACTCGTTCTATTTTCCAGTTTTCCGGAGGGAACTTCTAAGTTTTGTTCCTTGAGAGTATTGACGATATCGTCCACCGCGATTTCGCTTCTGGAAAGTTTGGCAGGATCCAGATAAACGTTGATCGTACGATCGACATATCCTCCCAAGATGATCTCGCCCACTCCGGATATTTTCTGAAACTTATCCTTCAGAAAATCCTTCACGAAGAGCATCTTCTCCTGCTCGGTCTTATCGACTGCTGTCAACGAAACCCAGATAATCGGCGTATCGTCCGGATTCGATTTTGTGATCACGGCGGGATCCAATTCTTCGGGAAGTTTGTTCGAGACCTGAGCCAACTTCGTCTGGATCTCCTGAACTGCAACGTCGACGTCTCTGCTGAGTTCCAGCTCGACGGTGATCGTCGCGGAACCATCGGAAGAAATGGATCGAACTTCGGTGACTCCTTCCACCGCCATAAGAGCTTCTTCGATCGGATCAACGACGTCGGTTTCCATCACGGGAGCGTTCGCGCCGACGAGCGTTAAAGAAACGTTGACCACCGGAAAGTCCACGTCCGGCATTTGAGACAAACCCATTCTTGAAAATCCGATCGATCCAAAAAGAATGATCGCGGCCATCATCATCCAAGAGAAAATCGGGTTGCGTATCGATACTTCGGAAAGCAAGTAGAACCTCTTTCTTGAGTTCGTCCAAAGAGATGATCTTGAAACGAACTCCAATCTAAAACTTTTGTTTATTGGGCGGCTTCTATGGAAGAATCGAATCCATCCAAGCGATGCGAAAAACCGTCCTTTGGGATATTTGTTCGACCGTACTTTTAGGCGCAGGATCCTAAATTTTAAACATTTCTAACCCAATTGGAGAACAAGATCCTCCTCATTCCACAGATTATTACACAAACTATAAATATAAAATACATATTTACTTTAAAATCGTTCGATCGTCACATTTCTTTTTTTTTGCGCGAGATCCATTTCTTCTCGAATATTCTTTACCCCGTCTCGCGGTTCTAAGTTAAACGGCGTTCACAAAATGTGAAAAATATTTACTTAATAAATAGTAAACTTCTTTCAATTCAAAGATTTAGTCTAATAATTTGCAGCCGACGTCTTCGCCTTCTCCTAAAAGGCGAACAAAGCTCGTCCCCTTTATGAAAAAGAACGATATTCTTTTCAATGATCCATTTGAAAACGTTCGGGGTGGAGATCCGACTTCCGGTTTTTTTAAAAGTAAACTTATCGACAAAAAACAAAAGTTAAGCATACGGACTCGAATTTCTATCATCCTTTCCGTTCTCTTATTTGTCGGCGCGATTTTGGTCACGACTATCAATTCCATTGTCGCTTATCAAAGATTAAAACAGGAAGCCGAATCGGGAGCCCGACTAGCTTCCGAAAAATACACGAGAGAAATATCACAATTTTTGAATGTAGGCTTGGGCGCCGTCCGAAGTTTCAAGGCGGTTTTGGAGGAAACAAGACCGAATCGCGTCGCATTCGTATCGGCGTTCGCAAAATTCCTGCACATACAACCGGACTACTTCGGTGTTTGGGCCGTGTTCGAACCTCAGGCGTTCGACGGACTGGATTCTCAATACAAAAACACAAAGGGGCACGACTCCTCCGGCAGATTCGTTCCCTACATAAACCGCGCAATCGACGAAGAAAAATTAGTATATGAGAATTGTGTAAATTACGAAGACGTAGGTCCGAAAGGACTTTATTACTCGGTTCCTAGAAACACAAAAAAGGAATTTTTAACAGAACCTACCAGTTATATCGTCTCCGGAAAACCAACGCTTATGGTTTCCATCGTCGCTCCCGTATTCAGAAATTCAAAATTTTCGGGAGTTGTGGGAGTCGACGTAACCATCGAAAGAATGCAGACAAAAATTGGTTCGATTCGACCGTTTAGAAACCAAGGTTACCTCGCCTTCTTATCTCCGGAAGGCTCCTTTGCTGCAAACGGGAAAAATCCGGAAACGGTAGGAATGCTGATCGACGACGATCTCGAAAGAAAAAGAATCACCCGAGGGATCGCCTCGGGTAAACCTTTCCTGGAATCCAAAGAAAATTTTACCCACTATTACTACCCCGTATTACTCGGAGATTCCCCGAAACCTTGGGCCGTCAGAGTCTCCATTCCAGATTCATTATATTATGGGGATTTAATTTATCTTTGGATCATCTCCCTCGTTTCAACCCTGGCGATACTCAGTATAATTCTGCTTGCGCTTAGGTTCTCTTTCGATCGTTACGTCTTGCGCGGACTTTCAAAAGCGATTTCCTATTCCGAAGAGATCGCAAAAGGAAATCTGTCCGCGAGGGCATATTATCCAAGGGAGGACGAGATCGGCGCGCTTTTGAGTGCGATGGACAAGATGCGCGAGGATCTTTCGATGTATCTGGAGGAAAGGATCCTCACTCAAGCCGCTCTAAGAGAAAGCGATGAAATAAAAAAAAGAAACGAACTGATTGAAGCGCAAAAAACACATCTGGAAGAAGCTCTTGAAAATCTCAGAAAGGCACAAAATCAACTCTTACATTCGGTCAGAATGGCAACCCTCGGACAATTATCCGCCGGAATCAGTCACGAGCTCAACAATCCGTTAGGCGCCATTAAAGCCTCCAACCAAACGTTGCTCGCATCGGTTCCTAAAATGAGATCGATGCTGCCTGCGGTTCATTCCATACTTTCTTCCGCGACGCCCGAGGAAAGAATGCTGTATATTCAATTTATTGAAACTTGTAGAAACGGAGACGCAGGGATCGCGGGTTTAGAAATCAGAAAAAGAAGAAAGAATATCAGTAAAATTCTGCAAGAATGGGGAATTCCGAAACCGGAAGCGCTCGCGGATACGATCGCGGACATGGGAGTCGAAAGTATAAACGAAGCCTTTAGGCCGCTTTTCCAGATGCCGAACCGGGAAACTCTTTTGGAATACGTCTACTTGGAAGAAATTTATTTTCGAAACTCGGACACGATCCAAGTTTCGGTCGACAGGGCTTCCAAGATTCTTTTCGAATTGAGAAGTTATTCCGAAGTCGGCGGCGAAACTTCCTATAAAAAAGTTCATCTCAAAGAAACATTGGATACGGTTTTTACGGTCTATCAACACTACATCAGAAAAGGTGTGGAGCTTGTTGCCGATATCGGAGAAGTGCCTCCCGTACTTTGCGTTAAGGAAGAAATCGTACAGATCTGGACCCATATCGTCTACAACGCATTACAGGCGATGCAGTTCAAAGGAAAACTTTCGGTAAGACTTTTTCAAAACGGTAAAGAAGCCGTCGTGGAAATCGAAGACGACGGACCGGGAATACCGGAAGAAATCGGCGATAGAATCTTCGAACCGTTCTTCACCACAAAAGGAGCCGGCGAAGGGAGCGGACTCGGGCTCGATCTTGTTCGAAAACTTCTTCTCAAAAACGAAGGAAGAATAGAATGGTCCAGCGTTCCCGGTCGAACCTTATTTCGAGTGTTTCTAAAAATAGATTAGAATTTTTGAATTTGTTTCGGTAAGACCGGTTTCGAAACCGCTTTTACTATTCCGGATTTTGAGAATTTAACTCGAGCAAACAAGAAACACAAAGGCAATCCCGGTAATTTTCCCGAATAAAATCTTTCGTTTTCGGAGAAAGACTTACGGAAAAACAATCGCAGGTAAGAGCCGCGGCCCCGCACTCGAATTGAGATCCGCAACGAGGACAGGGTTTGTGAACGACTTTCAATTTTAAAGAATCCATTTCAGTCACGGATCTATCCGATCAAAGCGGAACGTTTTGTCGATTCCCAAAAACTTCCGCTCAGAAAAAGGGAGATCAAACGATAAGCGAATAATGATAGAATTCCTCATCTCTGATAAAACCAAGAGACTCATACAGTTTCTGCGCATTCTTATTATCGATCGCAGTGGAAAGCGAAACATACTTCGCGTCCATACTTCTCGCTAAAGTCGTCGTTCGTTCGATCAAAGCCTTTGCAACTCCTTGTTTCCTGAATTCCGGCCGAACAAAAAGATCGTTCAAAATCCAAATTCGTTTCATGGAAAGGGAGGTAAAAGAGGGATACAATTGGGTAAACCCGTAAAAGCGTTTCTCATCGTCGTCCACGGCGACGTAGATCCTGGATTCTCCCTTTAAAACTCTTTCCCGGATAAATTTTGAAGCGCCGGAAAGATCCGATTCTTTTTTATAAAACTGACGGTATTCGTCGAAAAGACGAGCGACTTGATCCAAATCCGTAATTGCAGCTTCTCTAATATTCCACATTGTTAGTTCCTATGTTTTCCGTTCGCAAGGTAAGAATCATCCGAAAGAAGATTCCGATTTCAAAAACCGACCGAGCTCAGACGTTCGATTCTTCCTTTCAACAATATTCTAAATTCTTAATAAAACATCAATTCACAAACGTTTTCCATTTTCCCGAAAGTCTGCCTTTGCGGATGAGATGAATTTCACCCAATTCCGCCATAACCTTTTCACTTTGTGTCGGCCTGAAAAACACGAAGTCGTTCGGAAAGAGTCCCGTTTGAAAAGAACCGTTTAGAATTCCCTGATTCGTACTAATTCCAAAAAGGGAATTATCCTGAAGACCCGAAGGAGATTCTTTTTTTGCCGAGAATGCTCCGCCATACGTGAAATAAGTAAGTTGTTGATTGGGATCCCAGAGAGGAAACAAAAAAGAAAACGATTCCAGAAAAGGAATTTTAGTGCCTTCGATTCTTTTCAAAATCGGAGCCGCGATAAAAACTGCGGGAGAATGTTCCTCCAAACTGACTACATCGAAGTCGGTAGGTTTTACTAACGCCGAACCTACCGAAACGTCGTTTACGATTTCGTTTCCGAATTTCTGGTAAAAACGGTATGTCTTACTTCCTCCTCCGTTCCGAATGGTTTCCTTTCCGAAAAGATCCGGATATTTCTCCTTAGAGAACTTGATAAAAGTTGAATATACTTCCAGAGAATCCTTTAATGATTTCCGAATCGCTTCGTTTTTATCTCCGAAAATAACGGGAACGGAAGCGACGTGCGGTTCATATCCCATAAAACCTGAAAATTGAAGGTGCCGGGATTGGTTTTTTATCAATTCCAATGATGGAAGAATCGTATTTGGATCCGGAAAACCTCCTCTATGAAGTCCGATATCGATTTCTAAATTTACGGAGAGTTTTAGATTTTCACTTTTCGCAAACCGAAGGTATTCGTTTAATCTTTCCGAAGTATCAACGAGCCAATGAATTTTTTGAAAATCGGATGCGTTCGTTCTGGAAAGGATGTCTTTGAGTGCGTTAAGCGGCATCGGTTTGCCCAGAAGAATGTCGAAATTCTTAAATTCAGGATCTCCCAAAAGCATCACAAGGTCTCCGGAATGAAAAACCATCAGCCGATCGCTGCCGGTGGAACGTACGATATATCGAAGCAGATCCAAAGAAGGAAGAGATTTCACGACGATTCGATAGTGTAAGGGAGGCGTAAGATTCTGTTTGAGAATTCTTAGATTCTCGTCCAGACGATCCAGGTCGAGCAGAAGTACGGGTTTCCCGGGGCCGTGTGCTTTTAATTCTTCGTTTAGAATTCGGAAATAAGAGTCGTACTGTTTTCCCAAGTCCCTGGGTTTTATAAAAAATAAAAAAAGTGAAAGGAGAAACGCGCTCCCAAGAAGGATCCATTTGATTTTTGTAATTTTCATTCTTCAATTCCTAAACGACTTCACTGAATAAGAATGAAAATTGCTTACAAGTCTTTTCTCGAAAAATAAAAACGAACCTCAAAGAACGACGCCTTCGAGAATGGAGGAAAGCGAAGATTCTAAAATCGTATCCAAAGAACGTTCTTGAAACACTTGCGGAGGAATCTGTTTTCCGTTGGTCAAAACCGCAAATCCGTGAACGAGACTCCAGAGAGTAAAAGACAAACCTAGAGTGTCGCCGTCTCGAAAAACTCCTTTGCTCTGTCCGTCTTCGATGATTTTAAAAAGGCCCATAAAAGATTCTTTGCTGATCGACTGAAGTTCTTCCGGAACTTCGGCTTCACAAGCAAGAGTACCGCCAAACATGAGTTCGGTTCTCCTAGGATGTTTGAGTGCCAGTTTCACATAACGTGTTCCGGAGGAACGAAGTCTTTCCACCGGATCTTCGCTGCTATCCCATGCGAGACGCATTTGTTCCGCAAGATCCGCAAAACCTCGAATCGCAAGATTAAAAAGAAGATCTACCTTTTTAGGAAAATGTCTGTAAGGCGCGGCGTGACTAACTCCCAAATCGGCGGCGATATCTCGAAGACTTAAACCTTCGATTCCCGTCTTTTCCAAAATTTCTTCGGATTTGAGAATGATCGCCTTTTTGAGATCTCCGTGATGATAAGAATCCGAAGTCTGCTTTTCCAAAACTTTCTTTTTAGATGGAATTTTCTTTTTCATAAATGTTGACGGTGGCTACTTTATATGTTGACAGAATCAACATATATGTTTACAGTGATAACATAGAAATCAAAGGGGTCAACCCCCTTTTTAGAGGTTTTATGAGAATCGTGAGCAAATTCTTTCAACAGGCTGAGACAAATCCTCCCTTATTTTGGAACGGTATTATAGTCGCTATCAGCCTTTTTATCCTCATTCCAGCGTTATTAATCGACCCGAGGCAGGTCACAAACTCGCCGATTTGGCTCAAGCCGATTAAGTTCGCGCTTTCCACTTCCACGTATTCTTTTACTCTCGTTTGGATTCTTCAATATATCCGAGGAAAGGAAAAAGCGGTTCGAAGACTTTCCTGGATCATCACGATCATGCTAACGATCGAAAATTTAGCGATCTACGGACAGGCATTCCGCGGCGAGTCGAGCCACTTCAACATAACGTCTCCGTTAAACGGAATGATTTTTAGCATTATGGGAACCGCAATTACTATTTTATGGTTTGCTCATATAGTAATCGCATTTTATCTGTTCCGCCAAAAAATCGAAAATAAATCGCTGTTGGAATCCTTTCGCTGGGGAATGGGCATCGCGGCATTAGGAATGATTCTCGGTTTTTTTATGACGGCCCCAAGACCCGACCAGATCGAAGCGATGAAATTAGGAATCTTAAAGGCGAACGGGGGACATACCTTCGGAGCGGAAGACGGAGGACCCGGCTTGCCGGTCTTAGGCTGGAGTACGATCGCGGGAGATATGAGAATCCCGCACTTCATTGGAATTCACGCGATGCAGTTGATACCGATGCTCGCAGTAATATTAGGAAGTTTGCATATTTCGGAAATGAATATTGTAAGATCTATTCGGAATTTTTCCGTATTCTTAATCGGATTAATTTTAATTCTTACCGCGCAGGCCCTTGACGGGGAAAGTCTCTTAAATCCCTCGATCAAAATTCAAATCGGATTTTATATCTGTACCATCGGGATGTTGGGAAGTTTTATCGTTCCGTTTTTTTCTAAAAAAGTCCTCAAGACCTCGATAAAAGGAGCATAATCGTGGAACTATCGTTACTTTTCAAAATTGTAAACAATGTCGCACTGGCGGGATGGATTCTTCTGATCGTTTTTCCTAACTGGAAGTACACAAGTTGGATCACAACCGGAATCCTCGGCACATTTTTGTTCGGAGGACTATATTCTTTCTTGCTAATATCCGGTTTCGGAAAAACGCAAGGCAGCTTCGGATCCTTAGAAGGTGTTACGCTTTTATTTCAGAACCCGACCGTGTTGGTCGCCGGCTGGATCCATTATCTCGCCTTCGATCTTTTTGTGGGAACCTGGGAAAGCGCCAACGCGCAGAAATTGGGAATTTCGCGCTGGTTTGTGATTCCTTGTCAGATCGCGACTTTTTTATTCGGGCCGTTAGGACTTCTCAGTTATCTATTGTTAAGGCTGATTCTTAAAAAACCGATCTTATCGGATCAGCCTTTCGGATAAAAAAAGTCGCACCTTCGCAACGTTCTTCGCGAAACACGTTATGCGAAATAGAATGAAACCGCAAGCTCAACGACCATTGCGTCTTTCCGAAGTATAAAGATGCAATGGTCGACAGATCGATCACGATCCGATTTGTTTTCGCCACATCGTTCGGGGTCTAAAAAAGAATTTCAATTTTGAAACTCCAAACTTTAGATCTATTTTACACCGATAAAAACGTCGATTTGAGCGGTTTCCGGATTTGAAGATCGTTGGTCGTAAAGTTCATAGTCGGCTAAATAAGCCCTTTTCGATTTTAGTTCGACGTTTGCCCAAATTTTTTGCCAGACCGCAACCGCAACTTCAGCGATCTTTCCGTTCCCGCTTGTGAACTTAGAATAACTTCCCTTCGGAATCTTGCGCAAAATCATTCCTTCCGGTACGGAGCTTACGTCCTTAACCTCGGCTCCGATTAGAATTCTATAATTTCCTGTTTCATCCAATTCATAGTCGGTATAAACCGCAAAAATATTCGCGGGTTCTTTTTTGTTAGGAATTTTGTCCAAAATTCCATCCGCAAAAAAACGATTCCAAAGTCCGCCGATCTTTCCGGTTCCGGACATTTCATCTTGATTGTTGGTAACTTCCGAAATTCCGATAACTTGAATTTCTTCCTTAGAAACGATATCTAAACTCATTTATTTTCCCGATTTTTTTTATTACATTCATAAACAACTCGGACTAGGAATGGAAGCAACTCATTCCTAAAAAGAAAAAGCGGCTTCAGTGTTTTTTCAAAACGTTCTTTAAAATTTCTTTTGTCCGCGGATGTGTGATCACTTGATAGTGGGAGGTTTCCATAAGACAAAACACTCTGGACGTCGGATTCGATTTTTTCCGAAAGACCTTGTCGCTTAACAAAGTGAGACTAGGTTTTTCTACGATCCCGTCGCCGATCCAAGAGGACCATTTGGATTCTTCTTCCGTAACAAGACTGTAAATCTGAGTCGCGTCGATATCGTCCAATTCTCCAAAATAAGAATCGTTTACGTATCTCTCAATCTGTTTGTTTTGAATCCAATCCTCCTCTCGGATGATTCCGTGAGAAAGATCCTTGATCGCGTCGCTTCTCTGATTTCCGATAAAACCGACGATGCTCACCGGAAGGATCGGAAGCGATTCCGCACCCAACCCGAGCCAAAAACCTATCTTTTCAATGTAAGAACCGCCGTCGGGAGAATTGATTACAAGCGCGTGTCTTATTCTTTTTCCGAAGTCGCCGTCCTTTTGTTTTGATTGATAGAGAGCGCTTCTAAAAATCAGACCGCCTTGACTATAAGAAATGACGTCTAACGTATTTCCGGAAAGTTCCGGAGAATTCAACAGAGGCTTCAAAAGATCCAACATCGCGCTTGCGTTGGTGGAAATGTGAATCCCCGGATTGAATCGAAGATAGACCGGGTAGTATCCGGATTCTTTCATAGTTTCGGAAATGGGGACCTCTCCCTTCGCATTCCATAACCCTTCGTCGCAAAAAAGTCCGGGAATACAAAGTATCAGATGAGGAAGTTCGGATTTTTTCCAATCGTCTATGACGTCTTGATAACCGACATCGGCTCCGTTGATACGAAAGGACGCTTTAATGTGAGAAGTGGTGACCATCCCGGCAAAGGATTCCCCGACGATGCTGGAAACGGGAATATTTTCGAAAAGAGTTCGTTTAACAACAACGTCCGCCATATCAAGCGCGTCTAACGCTTGGTGCATCGCTTTTGCGGTGGAAGCGAGCGCCTGAGTAAGTCCTTGTTCCGTTTTTTCACCGGCGCTTTTCAGAGATTCTCCGGACTTAGAAAGAAACTCGGCGAAGCTCGTATCTTGAATCAGAGGAATGTCCGAAAGTTGAGAGAGCTGCTTAGAAGACCAATCGAAGGATTCGGTCAAAATCGAGCGAACTCCTTCCAAAGTTCCTACTGAAGTGTCTTTAGCAAGTTTCACCAAAAGTTTACTCAGATCCATCGCAGGCTTCGTAGGTTTGTAAGGCATTTCCGCTTCTCCTTTCACGCTCGCGCATTATAATCCGAAATCACTCTTCGGTCAATGTATAAAATTCAGGAATAGAGCTTTCGCTCCGACCGAAGTCGCTTGCTCTTGAAGTCGTTTCGGTTTCTATGGTGTCATGCGGCTTTTGCTCATTCAACCGCCGGTGGAAGATTTTTACGATACTGATATCCGATTGCAACCAATCGGTCTTTGTTATCTCAAGGGGGCCGTACAAAAATTCTTACCGGATGTCGAAGTGATCATTCGTGATTTTCACAGAGGCAACGGAAACAAACTTGCGGGAAGAAGAACGCTTCCCGTTCCTAAGGAACTCAAGTACTTAAGAGAATATTATCCGGTCGCGGATAAAAGTCCGTTCTCCACTTTTTTCGAATACTTTCGCTTCGGCGCGTCTTACGAAGACATAGCCAAGGAAGCAGAATTGCTTCGACCGGATCTGATCGGAATATCGTCTTTGTTTTCGCCTTATTATCGGGAAGCCTTAAAAACGGCGGCGACGATCAAAGAAATTATGGACGTTCCGATTATTATGGGCGGTTCTCACGTTTCGGCCTGTCCGGAGTTGATGCTTTCCGATCCGAACGTCGACTTTATCATTCGAGGAGAAGGTGAAAAACCGATCTGCGATCTGCTGAAAGAATTCAAAAACGAGAAACGTTATGCGACCGTTCCTTCTCTCGGATGGAAAGAAAACGGAAAGATGATTCTCAATCCGATCGGAGAAAACTTTTCGATCAGCGAACTCGCACCTCCGGATATATCTTCGCTTTCAAAAGAACACTATCTTTTCGAAGGAAAGCCGATGCGTTTTATCATCACCTCGAGAAGTTGTCCGCATCGATGCAGTTTTTGTTCGGTTCATACCACATTCGGAACCAAGTATAGAAGAAACACCGTCGAAAACGTGTTAAACGAAATCAAGGAATCTTATAAACTCGGCTATAGAGTTTTCGATTTTGAGGACGACAACCTTACCTTTTTCAAACCGGAGATGAAACAACTCTGCGAAGAATTAATTCGGACCTTCCCGCAAAAAGACGTTCAATTCGTAGCGATGAACGGAATTTCCTATATCAGCCTGGACTCGGAACTTTTGCATTTGATGAAGGAAGCCGGATTTACCAATCTAAATCTTGCGTTAGTCAGCTCGGATAAACTAGTTAGAGAAACCACCAAAAGACCGCACACGATCGAAAAATATCTGCAGATCGTACAGGAGGGGTTTGCTCTCGGTTTTAACATCACATCTTATCAGATTCTCGGGCTGCCGATGGAAACTTTGGATTCCATGATACAAACTCTTCAGTTCAACGCGGAACAACCGGTTCTGATGGGAGCTTCACTTTTTTATCTCACGCCCAATTCTCCGATCGCCGCTGATTTTCCCGACAGAAACGAATCGGACGTATTTCTTTCCAGGTTGACTTCGATGGCGATTCCTTCCGAACATTTTGAGAGAGAAGATATTTATTCTCTATTTATCGTTACCCGCATTTTAAACTTCCTAAAGAGCGCGCAGATTCCTGAAAAAGAAACGTGTTCCCTTTCGGAAACACTTTTGATTTTAGAAAAAGCGGGAGTTCGATCCTCGATTGGAGTAAAACTTTTTCAAAAACTTATAAAGGAAAAAATTCTTTATGCTTTCACGAGTCGCGAAGAAATTCCTCTGGAGAAGTTTCGATACCGCATATTGGAGAGAGTTTTCGGCGGATTAAAAAGAATCACAACGCTTTCCGGAGGAACAATTCTTATTCCCGATTGGGAACAAATAGAATCCTTACTGACCGCCGATTGGAATGCTCGTTCGAGTTCGGTTTAAAAAATCCGAAATACGTATTTCTAAACGTTAAGAAAACGGATTTGAATTTAATAGAGACGAAATTCTTTTTCTTCTATTCTTGTTCGAATGAAGAAAGCGAGCGCCGTAATTCCTTGACAGATTTTTGAAATCCGATACGGATTCTTCGTCGATTCCAAATCTTTTATGAATATTCTATCCTCGTTCTTATTTTCGTTTACTATCTTCGGATCCTATCTCGGAGTTTTGCTCTGTTTCGGACAACTCGTTCTCGAAAAAAAAACCGCGCTCAATCGATTGCTGGCGACGTTATTCTTAGGATTGGCTAGTTTGCAAATCAGCGTTCTTTGCATCTTAACAAAAGGTGAAGAATCGTTCCCGTTTCTCGTTCTTCTTTATCTTCCGGTTTTGGGAACGATAGGACCTATCCTATACGGAATCCATAAAATCATACAGGATCCGAATTTCGAGGAGAGCAAGTTCGGATTAAAAACGAAACACTGGATTCTTCCCGGAATCCTTTGGATCCTTTATTTCACAAGTTCCCTATTTCCGAGAACTACGATCCGGGGAGGAATTCGATTTTTTCTAACGAGCCCGGAAGCGCCGAATTGGATTTGTCTTTTCCCTTTAGGGATCCTTATCGCCTATCTTTTCGCGATCATTAAAGGTAGCAGAATACTTTTTCAAATCGCGGTTCTACGGAACGAGTGGACAGCGAGAGTTCTTCTTTACATAATTTTCGCGACTACGATCAATCATTTTACGGCCGCGCTTTTTCTATTTCATAAAAATGGAATATTCCTTCAACTAAGTTCTTCTTTGATGGCTCTTAGTCTTTGTGTTTCCTATCTCATAGGAAGAAAATATCCGCAGTATTTTCAAAATCTTCAGAGTGTCGCGAAAGAATCCGCAAAAAAATACGCGCGTTCCCTGTTGCAGGGTTTGAATCTAAACGTGATTCGGCAAAACCTTTTGATCTGTTTTGAAAAAGAAAAAATTTTTCGGGACGAAGATCTCACCTTATCGATCTTAGCCGAAGAACTCGCACTCACACCGCATCAACTTTCCGAATTTATCAATCAAGAGATGGGAAAGAATTTTGCGGCGCTCGTAAACGATTATAGAATCGAAGACGCCTGCGCGCTTTTGATAAACGAACCGGAACGTTCGATCTTAGACATCGCTTACGAAGTCGGATTTCGAAGTAAAACCTCGTTTCATCGTTCTTTTCTCAAGGGAGTGGGACTTCCACCTTCCGAATACCGGGAACAAAATAGGAAAAAAGTTTTTTAATTTCGAAATCTAGGTTAGAATTTTCGGTGAGGCCGGGCCCGGTTTATAAACTGGGACGACGGGTTCTAAGAACCGAGTTAGCATGAAGCCGAATTCATAAAATCGGAAACAAGATCGTCATCATGAGTGTGCAATTGAAAACCGCAAACAGAAACTATGAAGTTCTTTCGGAAAAAGAAAGGACTCAGAAAATTATACGATGGATTCGATTCTGGGATTCGAAAATCCGGACTCGATTTCCTTTTTTTACGAAACACCAAGATACGATCGGTCTGGGAATCACTCTCTGTTCATCTTCTTTGATGATCGTATTCGCGGGACTTTATATAACCGGTCGAATTCCGTTTTGGCTTTGTATTTTGTCTAACGCGATCCTTGCGTCTTTTTTGCACGAGATCGAACACGATCTGATCCATAACCTTTATTACAAAGGAAATTCTAAAATTCAAAATTTTATGTTCTGGGTGGTATGGCTCTTTCGGACCAACACGGTAAACCCATGGTTTCGAAAAGAGATTCATCTTTTACACCACAAGGTTTCCGGAAATAAGGAAGATGTTGAGGAAAGAATGATCGGAAACGGGATGTCATTCGGTTGGAGAAGGTTGTTCACGATGATCGACGGAAATATGGCCTTAATCCTCCAAGGCAGAAAGGTAGGAAAGGACGCGTATTCTTATCTCCGAAAAATAAAAGCTCCTAGAATCATCGGTCCTTACAGGGAGACTTTCTTTTTACTCTGGTATCTTTTTTTGATTCTCAATACATTCCATTTTTTGAATTTATTTGCGGGCTCTCCGTTCGGACAATTGTCGTTTTTAAATCCGGTCATTTCGACGCTCGACACGATCGCCGTAGTTTATCTCATACCGAACTGGATCCGTCAAACTTCGATTCAGATTGTTTCCTCCAATATGCACTACTACGGAGGCATTACCAACGTATATAATCAAATTCAGGTTCTAAATTCTTGGTTTGTTTTCCCTTTTCATCTTTTCTGCTTTAACTTTGGAGCGACTCACGGGATCCATCATTTCGTCGTCAATCAACCTTTTTACCTGAGACAATTGGCTTCGTATTTTGTTCTTCCCGCTATGAAACGTTATGGAATTCGCTTTAACGATTTCAAAAGTATGCTCAAAGGAAATACCAAGAATAGTATGGAAACCTCCTCCGAATTTTCGGAAGCGTCCGCTTTCAAACCTCAAACTTAAAACAAACCGATCAATGTAAATGCAAAACAACGTAAATTCTTACGAAGAAAAACAAGCACGACTTCTTGATAAGGCCGAATCCGCGTTTTGGCTCTTAGATCGGATTTCTTCTATGAACTTCGCCGTAATCGCAGAAGGCGAAGGCGACTTAAATCCGGATACGATTCGGAAGGCGTTGGATTTTGTTCAAACAAAACACCCTCTTGCAAACGTCAAAGTGAAACTCGAAAAGGAGTTCCGCCTTAGTTTTCAAACCGCGACCGAAAATAAAATCCGTCTCAAAATTTTCAAATTAGAGAATCCGGATTGGAAGAAAAAAATAGCGGAAGAAGTTATGATCCCTTTTTTGGAAGAGGAATCTCCTCTTATACGAGCGATATTTTTTCGTTCGGAATCCGGAAACTGGATATTCGTCGTCGTCTTTCACCATAGCATCGCCGACGGACGATCGGGCTTTTCGTTTCTTGCGGAGATTCTGCGGGAATGTTCAAGAAATTTAGATAATTATAATATTATTAATTTTAAAAAAATACCGGATTCCGTTCTTTCTTTGCTAAAAACCGGAAATGAAAATCCGGAAAAATTTAAAAAACCGAATTTGTCCGAAGAAATTACGGTAAAAACAGCTTCCCTACCTGCTTTTTCCAAAAAGAATCAAGATTCAAATCCCGTCGTGACTCGTTTTCAACTTGCAAAAGAAGAATTACAAAATTTACTCCGCCTTTGCAGAAACAACGAAACCACTCTTCACGGAATCATCGGTGCGGCGCAGCTCGTATCGTTGTATTCCTTATTCGAAACGACGGATCCGATTCTTTTAAACCTCTCCAACCCCGCGGATCTAAAAAAGGATTTAACCGAAAAAGTCCCTGCGGAAACATTAGGACTTTATATTACACTTCTTACTCTGGGAGTCGTCGTTCGAGAAAAATCGGATCTCTGGGAGATCGCAAAGGAAATCTCCTCTGGACTGAAGACGCGGATTGGAAACGGATACAACGACGTTTCCTTTTACGATCTCATTCCTCCCGCCGATCAGATCTTGAGCAGACCGAACGGCGTCAAAGCGCTTTCGGCGCTTCTGCAAAGATTTCCGCAATCCAGCGTTCTGAGTAACGTGGGTATTTTACCCGACTTACCGAAATTCGACCACTTCGACGTTTCGAATCTTTCTTTTACTGTCCATCCGGCTTTTTCCCAATCGGTGTTCGTTTCCGCATCCACATATCGGGAAACACTCACGATCCTTCTCAATTACGATTCCAATCGATGGGTTCCCGGGAAATTCGAAGTTTTTAAGGAAAAATTCGAGGGATTTCTGAGGGGGAATCGGATTTAACAGAAAATTTGAATATTCTTCTTTTTTAAAGTTTTTTCCTGGAAGACTCTATATGATCGGACCAATGATCCAAAGTAGATTTGAGACCGACTAGATCAAGAGGTTTAATCAAACAATCATTCATACCCAAGGAGACGTATTTTTCCTTACTACTTTCGATCGCGTCCGCCGTCAAAGCTATGATGACCGGAAATTCCGAGGTTTCTTTTCTGGAACGGATCCATCCCGTCGCTTCAATGCCGTCGACTTCGGGCATGTGGATATCCATAAGGACGATATCGAAAACGTCCAACTGCATTCTTTCAATTACTTCGCGGCCGTTGTGAACGACGACCGGATCGTAGCCGAGTTTTTTTAAGGATCTTTCGATCAAAAGACAATTCGTCTCATTGTCTTCCGCAACGAGGATGCGCATTTTTTTCGGAACCACATTCAAATAAACCTCGTCGAGTCCCCTCGTCGTTTCGGGTTCCAAGATCGAATCCATTTCGGATTGAGAAGCGATATCGTAAACAATCGAAAAAGTAAACTTGGAACCCTTTCCTTCCTTACTTTCCAAAGATAAGTTTCCGCCTTGAAGTTCGATGAGTTGTTTCGTGATACTCAATCCAAGCCCCGAACCGCCGAACTTTCTTGCAGTGGAAGAATCGCTCTGAGAGAAGGCGTCGAAAACCTGTTTCTGTTTATCTTTCGGTATTCCGATTCCTGTATCGGAAACCGCAAATTCGATGGAAACCTGATTGGAGGAGATTTTCTTTTCGGAGACTTTCAGAACCACGCCTCCTTGACTGGTGAACTTGATACCGTTACCAGCGAGATTCCATAAAATTTGTCTAAGTCTCAGTTGATCGCCGGACACAAATTCTTGAATGTCGTATTTGCCTTCCAGATTGAATTCTATCTGTTTTCGTTTTGCCAAAGGACGAAGAAGATCGTGAATTTCGTCCAAAACGGAACGGATCGAAAAAACTTCCTTATCGAGAACGATCTTGCCGGCTTCAATCTTTGAGAAGTCAAGAATATCGTTTATGATCTGCAAAAGCGATTTAGCGGAACCTGAAAGAATTTTCGTATATTCTTTTTGTTCGTCGTTCAGCTTGGTCGTACTCAACAACTGAACCATACCGAGCACCCCGTTCATCGGCGTTCTAATTTCATGACTCATGTTCGCAAGAAAACTGCTCTTGACCTTCGAAGCCTTTTCGGCTACTTCCTTCGCTTGGATCAATTCCCACTCGGTCTCCCTTCTCTGCTGAATCTCTTTTTTAAGAAGTACGATATTCTTATGAATTTCCGTTTGAAGACCTTCTTTGAGTCTAAATTCCAAATCTTTAATTCTTTGTACGAGCATAATGGAGAATAGAATCGACTGCGAAATAAAAGCCAATTTTAGAACGTGAAGGGAAATAAAGTTTATCGTAAGAACTCCGGTCGCGCTTAGATTCATTACGATCCCGGCCGTAGGAAAAATCAGATGGATCAATAAAAGAGTTTTCGCGGACTTAAAACCTTCTTGAATTCTTAAAAAACAAAAATATACGATGATCAGATTGTTTATAAGAATCCAGTAATACGAAAATTGATTCAATTGAATCGGGGCGATCGTCGCCGCCGGAATCAAAGCCAAATTGAAGATAGTATAAAGAGTGGTTACGATTTTCGCTCTTTTGCTTTTTTGTTCCGGATATAAAAATTCCAACGAAAACAAAAATATGAATAAGCTCGCAGTATAAACGAGAACGAGAGTAGCCGTAAGGTAGTATTTTCCGTATTCGGGTTTGAACGAATTGAGAAACAATCCGTCCCAGGAAGTCAGATATACGGTAAAAAATGATATCATTAAAAAGTAATATAAGTAGGACCTTGTCCTAAAGAAAAAGTAAAGGGAAAGATTGTACAAACTCATCGCGATTCCGAAACCGAGAGTCAATCCGACCACGACAAGTCTAAACTGTTTCGTAACGCCGAACTTTTTTTCCGATTCCAAAAGGAGCGGGATCCTGAGAGGAGTTCCGCTTTTGATACGAACCGCGATTTGTATCGATTCTCCTGGCCTGAGATAAAAATCGAGCGACGGAAAATTTTCTTCGTACTTTCGGTTGGCGCCCGCGGAAATTTCGCGCGTTATCTGTTCATGTCCGTATTTATAATGGATGTCGACTTCTTCCAGATAAGGATTGTAGATTTCGAATTCTCCGTTAAACTCGTTTTCGGTATCGTTCTCCAGAGGAATATAAAACCAGACCGTCTCCTTTGAAAAACCGAGAGAAAGAAGTTCGGAAGGAATATTCTGAAAATCCAATCCTTGCGGCTTCGAAAAGATTTGTTCTTTGAATTCTTTACCGCTCGCGTCTTTAAAATAATGGACGAACGTTCTAAGGCTGTCGAGTTTTTGGAGTTGAGAAATTTTTCCGTTCTCTCGAACCGAGGAATCCCCGAACACGGAAAAATTGAGCAGCAAGGCCGCGCCGAGGACTAAAAAAAATTTCATTTTGAATTCAAAAAACCGAATTAGAAAACAGGTAATTTTGATATATATTCTCGTATCCGTTCTATGAGTAAAAAGGTTTTTTCATTGGAAATTCCTTTTACGAATACTTATAAAAAGAGACGATCTAATTTAGAAAATTCCGGCGGTTTAGCCTAAGATCTTTTCCATCTCGATCCAAAACGAGTTCTTAAGATAAAGGCCGGATTTTTTAGACGGAATTTCCGAGATCCGGAAATCCGGAAGAATTTTAGAATTCGGCTCCGATGATTTTATCGATCATACCGTATTCCAGAGCCTCTTTTGCGGAAAACCAAGAATCACGATCCGTGTCCTTCACCATTCTTTCCAAAGGTTGGCCGGTAGCCTTCGCCATGATTTCGTTTAACAAATCCTTTTCCCTTTTGACCGATTCCGCAAAAATCCGGATGTCCTCCGCCGGACCTTTGAATTCTCCCATAACGTGCGGTTGGTGAATCAGAATTTTACTGTGAGGATACGCTGCTCGATTTCCCTTGTCTCCGCAAAGAAGTAAAACCGCGCCGAAAGACATGGCCATTCCAAGACAAACGGTGTAAACCGGATTTCGAACGCTCTTCATCACGTCCAAGATCGCCAAACCTGCGTAAGTCGATCCGCCGGGAGAATGTATAAAAAGAGTGACCGGTCGCGTCGGATCCACCGTTTCCAAATATAAGAATCGATCGATGAGATATCTCGCCGAGTTATCGTTCACTTCACCCCAGAGAAAAACCTTTCTATGTTCGAGATATACGTTTTCGATCTGCGAATTCGGATTGAATTGAGTCGCTTCCAAATTCTTCTCCTATGCCGCAAGCGCGAGCCGCAAACGGGCTTCCGGTCTAAACGCTTCGCCGATTCCGTCTCTCAGAATGTTTTTCAGACGGAGATGCCTTTTTTTGATAAAAGAAAGAGTCTTTCCTTCGGACTTAGAAATTTCGTCTAACGTAAAATTCTTGTAATAATACATCTCGATCAACTTTTGATCTGACGGATCCAGCTTTTTTACGTTTTTAAGAATCGTCTCATAACATTCCTTTTCAAAAAACGAGGAATGCAACTCTTTCGAATTTTGATCCATACGATTCGGATCCACAAAAACCAAGGCTCTGTGTTCCTTCTTTCTAAGAATCCGATCCACGTGTTTGATCAAGGCTCTTTTGAGCAAGGAAGGAAACGCTGCGGGTGTTGTGATCTTTTCGAGATTTCGATAGAGATCCCAAAAAGATTCCTGAACCACGTCTTGAGAAAGATCCTCGTCTTTGAGAATCTTCGCGGCAAATTTCGTCGCAAAGCGCGAGAAACGTTTTTGCAAAACGGTCCAGGCTTGTAAATCTCCGGACTTCGCTTTGTCCAAAAGTTCGATATAGGATTTGTCTTTCATACGATCTAAAGTCCCCGCCGCGGCCTTTTTGGTTCTAAAAAAACGATCTTCCTCCGGGGATTTTTGAAAAAAAGTATTTTTCTTTCGTTAAAGCGCCCGGAGGAAATCGAAATTCTACGTTCTTCCTTTGTCTTTTAGCCTACTTTTGATCGCTTTCGACATCTGTTTGTCCCATTGCTTTCGCTTTCGAGCCTCGATCGGATCCGTAAGGACCTTATGAGCCTGCAATTCTTTCAGAAGTTTTCGATAAGACGCATAACGTTCTTCCTCGATTTTTCCTTCTGAGATCGCAGCCAGAACGGCACAACCCGGTTCCTCCCGATGCGTACAATCTCTAAAATGGCATTCCATAGCCGCGGAAGCGATCTCGGGAAATACGAGTTCGATCTCGTTCTCGTCTCCTCCGGAAAAAAGCCCCACCTCCCGAATTCCTGGATTGTCCATCAAAATTCCGCCTTGAGGCAGGAGAAATAGTTCCCTATGAGTCGTGGTATGTCTTCCGGTTCCGTCGCTTACCTTGAGAGTATTCGTTTTTTGAACTTCAGCGCCTAACAGCGAATTGATGATTGTAGATTTGCCGGCTCCGGACGAACCCAAAAAAGCGATCGTCTTTCCGGGTCGAATCCATTCCATCAAACCCTGTGTTTGTGAATCATCCAATGCCGATATCATCAATACGGGAACATCTCCGGCTATCTTTTTGATTTCGGAGAATTTTGTTTCGGGATCTTCGCAAAGGTCTCTTTTGTTTAAGACGATCGCAACTTCCGCGCCGCTCGTCTTAGCCAAAAAGAGATAACGTTCGATTCTTCTCGGACTGTAGTCGTTGTCAAGACCCATGATCACGAGTAAAAGATCTATGTTCGACGCGATCGCCTGGGATTGATTCCGTTTTCCCGGATCCGCCCTTTTTAAAAACGTTTTCCTAGGAAGAATTTTTTCCACGATACAAAGATCGTCCCCTTCGATTTCTCGAACGAGAATCCAATCTCCGGCGACAGGCGATTCTCCGGAGGATAGTAAAACTCCTGAAGAGATTCCTTTTCGTTCTCCCCGGTATGTTAGAATTTTAGAATATTCTCCATAAACGGAGATGACCCGCGCGGGAACGAGGTCGGCCAAGGGTTCGGAGAGAAACGACTCGGGATCCCAGCCGTACGAGGTGAGCAGTGAATTTGATTGTGACATTTGATTCCTTCTTATTTCGAAATGGATACGGAACTCCCTTCCCTTTTTCAGGAACGCCGGGAGTTAGAAGTTAAGAATGAAATCAAACAATCATATTCAGTTTTCTGAATTTCATTATAGATAAATCCCGCGTAAAAGTCAATCAAAGAACGGATCTTGCCGAAAGCGCCGAATTCTAAAAAGAGGGAGGATCGATTCCCGTCCGATACGAGTTTTTTTGAACCGGTTTGTATTCGTAAAATTCACGCGTTAGACATGAAATTTACGAACGAGCTGAATCTTTCTTTTTCGTTAATATCCGCGCGGTTTGTCAAAATATTATCGATTCTCAGGCTCTGATCTTACTATTTTTCTTGCAATATTTTCCTTTTTTGGAAATATTTTGCCAATTTAACCCAGGCAAAAACATTGATTAAAAAAATTTCACAGTCCATAGAGAAGATCAAAGGTCAATACGATACGATCGTTATCGGTTCCGGTTACGGCGGAGCGATCGCCGCATCCCGTCTTTCCAGAGCGGGAATCGAAGTCTGCCTTTTAGAAAGAGGCAAAGAAATTCGTCCTGGAGAATTTCCTAATAAAGAAATCCATGCATTCGAGGAAGTCCAAGCAAACTACGAGGACAAACACGTCGGCAGTCAAAACGGACTTTATGATTTTCACTTCAACAAGGATATCAACGTCCTCGTCGGATGCGGTTTGGGCGGAACTTCGCTTATCAACGCGAACGTTAGTCTCCGCGCGGTGCCTGAAGTTTTTCAGGACGAATGCTGGCCCGCGAACATTCGTAAAGAAGCAAAGGATCACGGACTGGATCCTTACTATTCCAGAGCCGAAGAAATGCTTCGACCGAATACGATTCCGAAAAAATATTCCAATCTTCCCAAACACGAAGCTCTCAAAAAATCCGCGGCTTTTATGGGAAAGGATTTTTATCCGACTCCGATCAATGTCACGTTCGAATCCAAGGTCAACCACGTCGGAGTTCAACAAGAGGCCTGCACAAACTGCGGCGACTGCGTAACGGGTTGCAACGTCTCTTCCAAAAACACAACCTTGATGAACTATCTTCCCGACGCCGCGAATTTCGGCGCCCAGATCTTTACCGAAGTCAAAGTCAATTACCTTGAGAAAAAAGAAGGCTACTGGTTGGTTCACTTCATTCCTCTCGGCGTGGATCGGGAAAAATTCAGCAAGGACGAACTTTTCATTCGGGCGAACACGATCGTTCTCGCGGCGGGTGCCTTGGGTTCCACGGAAATTCTTCTTAGATCCAAGGAAAAGGGACTCGATCTTTCGGACCAAGTCGGAGTTCGGTTTAGCGGAAACGGAGATATGTTAGGTTTTTCTTATAATGGAACCGCAAAGATCAACGGAATCGGTTTCGGAAGTAAGAAACAGAATGGAAACGGTCCGGTCGGTCCTTGTATCACGGGAGTGATCGATACTCGAAAAGGCGCTCCAGAACTCAAAGACGGAATGATCATAGAAGAAGGATCGATTCCGGGTGCGATCCGCGCCCAATTGCCCGCGGTGTTTGCGTTGGGTTCCAAACTCACCGGAGTTAAAACCAAAAAAGGTTTTGTAAGCTGGATCTTTGAAAAGATTAGAATTTTCTTAAGTTTTATCCTCGGTCCGTTCCACGGCGCCGTTCGTAATACGCAGACTTATCTTGTGATGGCGCACGACGGCAACGACGGAAAGATGTTTTTAAAAGACGATCGCCTCCGAATTTCCTGGCCGAATGTCGGCAAAAAACCGATCTTTGAAGAAATCAGCAAAATTTTAAAAGAGTCCACCATTCCTCTTGAGGGAACCTATATTAAGAATCCCGTATGGAATAAATTGACCGATCAGGATTTGATCTCGGTTCATCCTCTCGGAGGATGTCCGATGGGAGAAGATGCGTCGTCTTCGGTTGTAAACGAAAACTGTCAGGTATTTTCGGGAAAAAACGGAAAAGCGACGCATAACGGACTTTATGTGATGGACGGATCTGTGATTCCCCGATCGCTGGGAGTCAATCCGCTTCTTACGATCTGTGCGATCTCCGAAAGAGCCTGCGAAAAGCTCGTCTCTAAAAAAGGACGCAAGATCGATTACAGCCTTCCCTCTCATCCGAAAAATACGGACGTTGCGGACGATTCCACATTAGGAATCGAATTCACCGAATGTATGAAAGGATTTTATTCCACTCAATCGAAAGAGGATTACGAAAGAGGATTTCAGATCGGTCAGGACGAAAAAACTTCCTTTGAATTCTTACTTACGATTCGAAGCAATGACCTGGAAAGGATGGTTTCGGATCCTGAACACAAGGCCACGTTATTCGGAACCGTAAGAGCTCCTATGATTTCCAAAGACGTGATCACGGTTACAAACGGGGATTTTCTGCTCTTTGTAAACAGAGAAGATCGAATCGAAACTAGAAACATGGTTTATAAGATGATTCTCCAAACCGAAGAATCCAAACGTTATCTTTTTGTGGGAGCCAAATGGGTTCAGAACGACGGGATCACAAACATCTGGAGGGACACGAGCACGCTTTTTGTTACGATCTACGACGGTGAAACGGAAACGTCGCCTGTTTACGCAAAGGGAATTCTCCACATTCTTCCCGAAGATTTCGCAAAACAAATGACAACGATGAAAGTCATCAATTCCAAATCGATTGCGGATTCTATCAAAGGAATGGCGAAATTCGGCGCCTTCTTTACCGCGGCTCTCTACGACGTTTACGGAGGAGTCGCGAGCGCGATCGTTCCTTGGGACAAAGACGCGCGCCCTAGAACCAAAAGACCTCTTCGTGTTTCGACTCCGGAAACTTATTTTTTCAAAGCGGACGATGGGGCCGATCTTAGACTTCTGAGATATAAAGGCGGAAACAAAGGTCCGGTTCTTTTGTCTCCGGGTCTCGGAGTCTCCAGTTTGATCTTCAGCATCGATACGATCGAAACCAATCTTCTCGAATACCTTTTCGAAAACAAATACGACGTTTGGATGTTCGATTACAGAACTTCGATCGCGCTTCCTTCGGCGCCTCTTCCGAATACGGGAGACGTGATCGCGACGAAGGATTATCCCGCAGCCGTGAAAAAGGTTCGGGAATTGACCGGTGTGGATAAAATTCAAGTGGTTGCCCATTGTTTCGGAGCGACTACGTTTACGATGGCCTTGCTCGCCGGGCTGGAGGGAGTTCGCTCCGTCGTACTTTCTCAGATTTCGGCTAACGTCGAAGTTCCGACCTCGATGGATATCAAAGTGGGACTTCACACGGCCGAGTTGATGGATCTGATCGGAATCAAGGATCTGACGGCTTATACGACCGACCACGCGGATTGGTTGGATAAGTTCTTCAATTCGGCTCTCGCGCTTCAACCGCAGTCCTTCTTTTCACACGACGTAAATCCGGTGAGTAGAAGAATCTCGTTTCTTTATGGAAGTTTATACAAATTGGATAATTTGAATGAAGAGACTTACAGATACGGACTCGGAGAAATGTTCGGGGTCGCGAACATCAAGGCGTTCGAACACTTATCCAAGATGATCCGAGCACATAAAGTCGTGACTGCGACGGGAGCCGATGATTACGTTACACACATGGAACGTCTGAATCTTCCGATCACCTTTATCCACGGCGCGGAGAACCAGTGTTACCTTCCGGAAAGCACCGAACAAACTTATCAAACTCTGATCGATCGTTTCAATCCGTCCCAGTATGCACGTCACGTTATACCCGGCTACGGACATATCGATTGTATTTTCGGGAAAAACGCCCACAAAGACGTATATCCGCTCATCCTTCAGGCTTTGAAAAAATACTGAAACGAACGAATATATTAGAATTTTATAATTATCTCTTACGGAAGAAAGAATGTCAAACAACAACGTGCAACAATACGACGCGGTCGTGATCGGGTCCGGATTCGGCGGTTCCATCAGCGCATTGCGTCTGTCGGAAAAAGGTCAGAAAGTTTTGGTTTTGGAACGCGGTAAGAAATATTCTCCGGGGATGTTTCCCAGAGACGTACAGAACGTGAACAATCTCCTCTGGCGTTATCCCAAAAAGAAAAAATCCTTAGGACTTTACGAACTTAATTTTTTCAGCGGACTCGGGACGGTAACGGCTTCCGGATTGGGCGGCGGTTCCTTGATCTATGCGAACATCCATATTCGACCCGACGACGCGGTCTTTCAAGATCCGAGATGGCCCGCTCCTTTCAATCGCAAATATCTAGATCCTTATTACGACAAGGTCGCTTCCAAACTCGACGTAAAACCGGTTCCTAAGGAATGGGATCTTCCGAAAAGAAATAAATTCAAAGCCGCTGCGGACCTGAATCGCCATCCTCATTTTGATCCGGACGAAGCGGTAAGCTGGTTAAAAGCGGCAAGACCGGGTCAGTCCACGTGTCAACGTTGTGCGGAATGCGAATTTGGCTGTAATCACGGAGCTAAGAATACATTAGATTTTAATTATATTGCCGACGCTCAAAAAAACGGAACCGTGTTTCAGACGGATTCTTTGGCTTCGCATATCGCCCCCGACCCGCAGGGAGGATATATCGTCTATTATGAAAACACGGAAACAGGAGAAAAACGATCCGTCCGCGGTAAAAGAGTAGTTCTTTCGGCGGGAACCTTAGGGACCAACCGAATTCTTTTTAACAGCAGAGATTACTACAAAACTCTTCCGAATCTGAGTAAACGTCTCGGAAAAGGATATTCCGGAAACGGAGACTTCTTAGGCGGAATCGAATCCAGCAAAACGGATCTCAAACCTTGGGACGGACCGGACGTTACAACGGTCATCAATTATTTTCCGAACGGATTTCAATACACGATGGCGGCGCCTACGTTCAACGAACCTGTGATGACGGTTCTCGCGTCGTTAGGAATCGCTAAACCGAATTGGTTCTTGAGAATGATCGGTCCTCTTTTTTGGAAAAGTCTGAGGTGGATTCTTCCTTTAATTTTTAAGAATGGATGGATTTCAAAACCCTTACCACCCGGAGCTCCCGGAGCCGGCGATCCGAAATACATGAGCAATCTCTTCGCGATCGGAAGGGACAACGCAAACGGAAGAATCGTTCGTTGCGGAAAGGACATCGACGTAAAATGGAAGTATTCAAAAGAGAATCAAACTCTGATCCAAAATATGACCGCTTCCATGCAGCAAATCGGAGACGCCTACGGCGGACAATTTGGGCCTCTCGCGACATTTCTTTTGTTCAATCGAATTCTTTCCGTACACTCGATGGGCGGTTGTCATTTAGGAGCAAATCCGGATAAAGGAGTTGTTTCCGAAACAGGAGAAGTTTTCGGCTATAAGAATCTGTTCATCGCCGACGGCTCCGTCATCCCTTCGTCGATCGGATTTCACCCGGTAATGACCATCTCGGCCGTCGCCGAACATACCGCCGCCGCAATCTGTTCCAATCTTTAGAAACAAGATCGGTGCGAGATCCGGACAAAAGAACCTTAGAATGCTCCGATTTAACAATTGACACAATTAGAGCATTCTAAAATTCTAATTTAGAAATATTGATATTACTTTGTCCAAGGAAACGGAACTTTCCTTGGTTCATTCGATATTCAGAAAAATAAAAATACAAATGGAACGAAAGGCGAGTTTAGAAGATTCAATTGAGTCGACTTTCGAGATCCAAGCAAACATCTGTCAATACAAAAGTAAGAAAAAGGAACTTACGTAAATGCAACAAAATCAGCTTTATATCGATCTCGGATTGTCTGAGGATAAATACAGTCAAGAAGTGATCGAAGGACAACAGGTCTATACGACTAGCTTTTTAAGAGTTTATGACCTCGTGGTTCTGCACATCATTAGCCGGTGGTTCTGGCGTTGTCCTCCGCAGAACATGGTTCAACTTTACAATAAATATCTTAGCGCAAATCATCTCGACATCGGAGTCGGAACCGGCTATCTCCTGCAAAAGGCGAAATTTCCGGTTGCAAAGCCGACCATTTCGGTGATGGACTTAAACGCGAACAGCCTTATAGAAGCACGAAGACGTTTATCCCATCTCGCCGGCACATTCAACGCGTATCGAGCCAATATCCTAGAGCCGATCAATACCCAAGAAAAATTCGATTCCATCGGAATGAGTTTTTTGTTTCATTGTGTTCCGGGAGCGATCCGCGAAAAAGCGTCGACTGCATTTAAAAATCTTCTGAAAATCCGAACGGCGGACGGGGTGATTTTCGGATCCACGGCATTGCACGATCTGGGTCAAACCCATTACCTTTCCCGCAGAGGAATGAATAATTTAAACCGAAGAGGAGTCTTTCACAATACCCAAGACACTTTTGCCGATTTAGAAGCCGCCCTCAAAGAGAACTTTAAGGACTACGAGTTATATGTAATCGGAGCGATCGCATTTTTTGCCGGAAAAAAAGCGAAATAAAGTAAGAATTCGATTCTTCTTTTTTTTAAAAATATTTTCAAAAAAACCCCTTGAAATCGGACCTAAGTCCGATTTCAAGTCGATTCAAAAAACAAAATATTCAGAATATTGAATATTTTTTCGATTTCGGAATTTCAGAGGATCGAATCCGCTTCCAATCTTTTTAAATCCCTTTTAGCGTCCAGTTCCTGAAAAATTCTTTTGGCCGCCGAGATACGTCCTTGATCCTTGAGAAGTTGACCGATTTCATACAACGCGGTTGCGTATTCCCAGCGATTGAGGGTATTGGACAGAAAAAGTTCCGCTTCTTTAAAGATCGTTTCCGCCTTCTGAATATTTCCGGAATAAAATTTTAATTTTCCTTTGAGGACCAATGCCGGGCCGTAAAGATAGGGTAAGGATTTTCCCAATTTCAATCCGTTTTTTAAACCGTATTGAATCATTTTGTTCAGACTCTTATCGCCGGTTTCTCTTTGGGCAAAAAGCGCGGCCTCAGCGAGATAAACGTTTCCGATTTGAAGTTGGGGAAATTTAACTTCGCATCTTAAAAATCCCTCGTAACTTCTTCTCGACCAATAAGCGGCCTTTTCCGCCCAACCCTCGTAGATCGTCAGCTTGAGAAGTTTATTGATCGTGGAAAGTTCGTTCATCACGTCGTTTTCGGACGCGGCTCTTTCCGCTTCCACCATCAGTCTTTTTTCCAAGTCCAGGGGATCCACTTCTCCGAGAAGATATCCGAAATACGGAGACCAGATACGAGTCCATCTCAACTGAAGCTGGGCGCCGAGATCGCTCGCCAACTCGCCTATATCGTCAAAGTATTTTTTAGCGGTCCTAAAATCCGATTGGAAATAATAAAGAAATCCGCCCGAAGAAAGCGCGGAAAGCAGATCCCACTTTTCGCCGACTTGTCTATAGATCGCAACCGAATCGTGAAGATACGGAAGACCCAAGTCCGGACGATTCTGCATCATATAATAGATTCCATGAACGAGAAAGCCGATCGCCCTCGCGTAAGGATCCCCGGTTTTTTCGGCGAGTTCCATTCCTTTGCTCAAAAAGTGTTTGGAAGGTCCGAAAAGATTTAAACCGAAGAAAACCTGACCTAACGCGCATTCGGCGAGGGATTGACGAACCGGATCGTCGAACCTCTGAGTGGCGTTGTACTGGGTAAAAACCGACCAGCCGAACTTCTTGATATCCTTCATGATATACAATTTGGCGAGGGTAACCAAGATGATACATCTCAAACGCAATCTTTCCGCCTTGTTCGAAGAAGTGTAGGAAGGCCCCAAAAGAGAGAACCGAAGAACGAAAGGAATTTGTAATACGATTTTAAATATCGTATCCGGTCTGCTTCCTGGCGCCCGAATTCCGGTGAAACGAAGCGCCGTTTCCAACGCATCCATTGCGCGAGGAATGTCGTCTTGTTCCTGATAAACCTGACCCAAACCGGTATAAGAACGAATCAAATTGAAAGTGGACTTGTTTTCCAAACAGTCTCTGAAAAGGGCTTCCGCTTTGGAATATTCCCCGAGCTGTCTATGAACGTGCGCCAACTCCTGCGTGATTTCGTAATACAGATCACTTTTGTTTTTACCGGCTTGAGTGATCATTTCCAAAACTTGACCGTAGTGATAGATCGCATCCCGGTTCGCATATCTGCTTCTCGCCTTACGAGCGGCCATCAAAGAATACTTGGAGGCCTTTTCGTAGTCTGCGCATTGCTGATAGTGAAACGCAAGAATATCCGCCATCTCTACGATATTATCCTCGTTTTCCTCTTCAATAAAGGAGGCGATTCGTTTGTGTAAATCCTCCCGCGTCGAATGAAGAAGCGTATTGTACACGATGTCTCTGATTACTATATGTTTGAAAATATACGTTAGAGGATCCGTAATCTCCAGAGGAGTCAGATCCAATCCTTCCAAGCTCTGAAGAATGTTCTGAATCTCGGAGCGGAATTCCACGGGAAGAAGGTGGTTGAGCGTCTGCACATTGATCAGACGTCCGATCACAGACGCCGTTTTTAAGACGATCTTTTCCCGTTCTTGCAGACGATCCACGCGGGCGAGCAGCACGTCGTTGAGCGTATTCGGTATTTGAATATCCCTCGTGGTTTCCGAAGGAGAAAGGGTTCCATTCTCCAATTTTTTCAAAGTCCCTTCTTCGATCAAATTGTGAACGATCGATTCCAAGAAGAACGGATTTCCGCTGGATCGATTGAGAATCTGATCCAAAAATTCTTCCTGGCTCGTATCCATTTTGAATTTATGAACGAGAAAATCCCTTGCTTCTTCCGGTTTGAACTCTTTCAGACGAATGAGTTCCTCGTTCGGAGCGACCGATTCTTCCGCAAACTGTCCCTCAGGTCTCGAAACCAGGATCAACATCGCTTTCATCGACGGAAGTCTCGCGGCCAATTTTTCCAAAAGACGGCTGGAAAGTTCGTCGATCCAGTGAACGTCTTCGAAGATCAGTAGAAGCGGTTTTCTCTCGGCGCGCTCCTGCAATAATGAAATTATGATTTCGAAAAGTCTTTCGTTCTTTTGCTTCCTGTCGATCTCCCTTGTCAAAGGATCCTCTTCCACCGGAACTCCCATCAGCGCGACGAGAGCCTTGGCCCAGGCGATATCAAACGAATTCAATTTTTCTAATGCTTTTTCGGCCTTTGTAACTCTCGTTTCGATCGAATCGTCTTCGAAAATTCCCAAAAACAAACTGAGTAATTCTTTCCACGGGTAGAATGGGGTAAACTTCTCGTAAGGATAACAATACCCTATCAGAATCTCGACTTCTCGATCATAAGCCTGATCGATAAACGTATTGGTCAATCTTGACTTTCCCAATCCCGCGTCGGCGATAACTCTGCAGACGACCCCGCCTTTTTCCATAGAAGTATCGAGCATCTTGTGAAGACGATCGATCTCTTCCTTTCTTCCGATCATCGGATCTCTGTATTGAATGAGTAAACCCGGGATATTTTTCTGCTCTCCCGTGAGTTGAAAAACTTTTTTGACTCCGGTCACGCCCTTGAGTTCGATGTCTCCGATTTCATGAAAGGTGAAATTCTTACTTAATTTGCTTTTTGTCTGCGAATCGATCAGAATTCCGGTTTGACCGGCTAACGTGGAAAGACGGGCGGCGATGTTCATCATCTCTCCGATCGCCGTAAAGTCCTTTCTAAAGGGAGCGCCCAAATCGCCGCAATAAGCCATTCCCGTCGAGATTCCGGTCTGAAGATTTTTTGCAGCCGGAAAGACGGACGCTCCCTCCGTTAGACGAATCGCAAAACGCGCGGCCAGGGCTTCCTTATTTTCCAACGCCGCAGGCGCGCCGAATAGAATCAAAAAGAGCGCGCCCTTATCGGATAAATCCGTCAGAACGAAAGTTCCCGAACAAGCGGCGACGATACTCTGAACATAAACAAAAAAGTCGTTAAAGTTTTTAGAATCCGTACTCGATTCCAAAGGAGAATCGATGTGAACGAAGGCGGCGGCCACTTCCCGATAATCTCCGGAAAAAGCCCTGTGAACGTTTGTAATTCTTTGATATAACTCAGGAACTATAAAACGTTTGCAACGTTTGAAAAAACGTTCCGATGAAATTCTATCCGAGGCCGATCGAGAAGGAGGAACGTAGTTATTGTCGATCCTTTCACAATCGATCAGACGTACGAAATTGGCGTTGATACTTTCGCCGGCTTTCGAATCAGGCAACAAGTCCCAGAGTTTAGAGCTGAGAATGATTTCTCCGCCTAACGCTAATTTTTCGGCCGAAATGGAATCATCAACCGGATTCCCGGCGATCACCGCTCTTAAAAAACGGTCCGGATCTCCAAGAATGAACTCGTTGTATTCTCCGTAGCCGAGACCGACCCTCGCCGGAAGATTTACGTTTTCCCCCAGGAGTTGATTGGAACTGTATTCGGAAATCGAATTAAAAATTCCTAATGCACAATTCGCAACTCGTAACGCCGCGTCGGAATCCGTTTCGTCTTCCTTCTTTTCAAAACTTACGAGAACGGAGTCTCCCGCAAATTGATACACGGCTCCTCCCCACTGATTCAAGTGTTCTAAGAGAGCGGTATAATAATTGGAAAGCACGGTTTGTAAAGCGTCGATGCCTCTCGTTCCCTTCGCCGCGAGCGCCAAAGTTGTCGGCGTAAAACCCACCACGTCAAAAAAGAGAACTGCGCCCTCGAAAGTCTGAGAACGCTGAAGTTTCGACTCGTTGGAATCTGCCAATTTTCGGACAACTGCAGACGGTAGATAAGGTCTGATCAGTTCCAGTGTGTCTTTGATGGATTCCGTTGCACTATTCATAATAATCCTAAATCGAATGTTATTTTTGTTTTATCAATTCCGCAAGGCTGTTAGACGAAGAATTTTGACCATTTATTCGCGGTATTGTCTATTAACTTGCAGAATTGTAATTTTTATTAAAGTTTTGGCGTCGGCTTGATCCCCGTAATTCCTTCGGCGACCCGTTCCGAAAGCGCCGCGATCGTCATCGAAGGATTCGCTCCGATCGCAGTCGGAGAAAGACTTCCATCGGCTACGTAAAGCCCCTGGTAGGAAAAAACCTGGCCGAACGTCTTCGGCTCGGCCGACGTTACCGCGTTTGCCTTGGAATTTCCGAGGATACAACCGCCTAACGGATGTACGGAGACGTTATTTCGTATCGGCCACGCCCAAGTCGGCATCGCAAAGTGCGCTTTGGCTTTTATGTAAGAAGCAAAATTCTTCGTTACTTCCAAAATCGCCTCGTAAAGCGGCATACTATTTTTCTGAGGCCACTGCACTTGGACTCCGCGTTTTCTGTCCAAAACCATTCTTCCATCCGAACGATCCACTCCCATACAAAGAAGAACCAAGGACGTGTAAGAAACGTCCCCTTTCATCACTTCGCTCATGAGATAACCGACCTTTCCGAATATTTTTCCCGTAAAAAAACGTTTGAAAAGTTCGCCGATCATGTGAAAGAAAAATCCGATTCTAAAAATAAACGGAATCGCCGCTTCGGCAAAATAAGCCGCAAAGACCGGATAACTCGCATCCTCCAGAACGAACGCCTTTTTCGGATCGAAATTCTTAAAAAGATTATAATCCGTGTATTGAGTAATGACCGGTCCGTAGTTCGGATCCGCGGGTTGTGTTCCCTTGGTGGCAAAGGATAAAAAGTCCCCGTTTCCGGAAAATTGTTTTCCGATGTGTTCCGAAATATCGGGAAGGGTTTTGTATTCTTCCTTACATTTGAGAAGAAGTTCGGTGGTTCCTAACGTGCCCGCGGAAACCACGACCCTCTTTGTAAGGACGGATTCGAGTCCTCGATTTGTTGAGGATAGATCCAAAAAATAGATTCTATAACCGTGTTCTCCGTGCGCGGAAGGATCGTCGTTTCCTTCCGAAGAAACCGGTACGATTTTTTGAACGAGATGTTCCGTGCGGATATCGGCTTTGTATTTGTTCTCGGCGACGAACAGATAATTCAGGTCCAAGGTATTTTTAGAATGGGAATTACATCCGATATCGCATTCCGCACAATACGTACAGGAAGTTTGTACCGCCCCGTAACGGTTTTTTTCCTGAAGACCGATTTCGGTCGGCTTCTTAAAATCGTTTCCGAAAAATACGTTGATATCGGCGAGTTTGGATTCTCTTCCCTGAGACTTCGCGAATTTCTGATAGAGTTCGGTACGAACGATTCTTCTTCTTGGATCGTCGTTGAGAGGAATCGGTCTCGAACCCAAAACTTCCTTTACGATTTTATAATACGATGTGAGGCTTTTCTTTTTTACGGTCGCCGGCCATCTCTCGTCGAAGATATGATCGGGCGGTTCCAAAAAAACGTTAGCGTAGATCAAAGATCCGCCGCCGAGTCCCGCGGATAAAACCACGTCCATATTCGGATAATTTCTTATATCGAACAAACCCGTCTGATTCAGCTTGGACAACTTTCCCGGACGTATTTTAGTTTTGTTCTCTTCGGGAACGTTCCAGAAATTTTTGGCCATATCGTGCGGAGACCGCGGGAAAGAGCCCTTTGGATAACGTTTACCCCGTTCCAGGATCAAAACCTGTCCAGGCCATTTTTTACTCAATCTACAACCGTTTACGGCTCCGCCGAAACCGGTGCCAATCACAACCGCTTCGAATTTTTTCATTACAACCCCGATGATTATATTAATATATTAAAATAAACTAAACTCAAATTTATGCAAAAGATAAAATCCGATGATCAACGCTCCCAGAAACGAGAAAAAAGAAAATAGAAAATGAAATTTTTCCCAGTTATCCAAAGAGCGAAATCCTTTGTAACTCCGTTTCCAGGCCCATTTCGGCAGATCCTCCAATTCGTCTCCGAGCTTATGAAGATCAAAAACAGTGATCGCCAAAAGAACGAGCGTGGAAATCAAAAGTATCGGTTTTATAAAGCCGGAAACTCTGCAAAACAACTCGCCGAAGAAACCCAGATTTCCCCAGCATACGAACGTCCGCAGCGTGACCCAAACTATCAAAATGGGCAGCCCGGCGAAAACGATCAGAATCTCGCCCCAAATCGAGTTTCGTTTTACCTTACGTTTTCTTTTTTTACGAGGATCCTCGTTCGTTGCTTCTACCATAAGTCGTCTCCGTTATAAAGTTCGATTTGTTTTCGGGAATCCTCGTTCTGAAAATAACCGAGGGTTTTCCAGACTCCAAGGGAAGCTGTCTTGTAAGTTTTCCAGGATCCTTCACAATTCGGGGTGATCGGAATATCTCTCAACGCTACGACTTTTTGCACGTACTCCTGACAATTATTTGCTTTGTACCGATCCTTCTGAATGGGATCGTATTTCGGAAAAGAATTCGAAATTCTCAGACGATTCAATAATATTTTCCGCATATTGTCTTCGCACTTCGTTCCGAAAATACAGTGCCAGGGATTGTCGTTTCCGGTAAGTTCTCTCACTTTCGGAAAGTCGTCTTTAACGACGATCTCTTTAAGTTTGGAACGGAACAGGTTGGGAATCCCCTGCGCGTATTTTTCCCATTCCGAAACTCGATTGTCGCTGTGAACCGGATGATCGGGAAGAGTCATATCGGACGCGTGTCCTCTTCCCGTAGGATACATTTTATTAGAATTATATAATTTACGATGTGCGAATGAATCGCCTAAAAGATGAAAAGCGAATCCCAACGCGCAAAGTTTCTCCGGTTGTTTTTCTTTTTTTGACGTAAGCTCGTTTCTCAAACGATCCAGAGTGACGATCGCGACATTTCTGAGATGTTCGCTATTTCCGCCGGTCAATCCGTGGAGAAGCTGCTGCACTTCGGCCATTCTACCGAGCGTGTAACGAGAACCTTGATCGGTAAAAACCCAAAGTAGATATTGAAAAGGATGATCGATCGCCAACTTTCTATAAACGCCGATCGCGTCCAGCTCCGGCACTTCATCCGGAAGTTGCGCGCAAAAGGCTACGAGCGCGGTTTCCTCCTTCGTCAAAGGAGAAGGAGTATGAAAATTATTTAAAACGGTTTGAACCGTATAAAAGTGACCGTCTTCCTGATACGCGCCGAGGCCGTGACATAACAAAAAAAGAACGATAAGAATCGATTTAGTCAATTTCTTCCCAAACATAAATCGACAATAAATGCACCTTTTAACAACAATTGCAACAATAGTTTATATCCTTGCCCTCTTTCCTGACATTTTTTGAGAAAAGATCGAATTCTGAAGATTTCAAAAATAGAGAATCCAAAACTTTGATCCGGCCTTGCAAAAAAGAAAAACCGCGGTCTTTCAAAAAGAATGGGAAAAAATGCCGGACAATTCCCGGTAAAAAATATGCTTGTAAATGCGATGTAACGTTTCATTCTCCCATGGATCTTTAACGATTCGTTTCCGAGGTCGAAATACCGTAACCATTCCGATTAGAAAAGTCTGGAATCTTTTTTTCGAAGTCCGAACTTTTAACGGCTCGCGCGTAGGAGCTTTTTCAAAAAACAAATGAATCAACAGTTTAGAACTTTCGCATATATTTTTTTCCTTCTACTTTTCGTTCAATCAACTTCGTATTCTCAAAACTCGATCGATCTTTTTAAGAGTTGCGACTCGGAGGAACGCTGCCAATCAAAGGAATGGAAAATTCTAGATCGGTTTGAAAACGATTTTTTAAAGGAGAATTTTGTTCCCGATTCCGGCTGGAAGAATGTTCGAACCTTTCCGATTTGGGTGAATAAACTCTACGCTCATAATTCTTCGCTTCATACGTTTACTTTTTATACCGAATTCGATCTACCGAACCGTTTTCTGGAAAGCCCTCTGGAACCTGGAATCCGTTTCGGAGAAATCGGAGAAACGTTCGAAATTTACATCAACGGAAAGCTCATCGCAAAAGAAGGTGAGATATCGAAGGACAAAGTGGTTTTCCACAGAACCGTTCGAGGACAGGTCTACGAAATCGGTCGGGAAATTCTCAAACAAAAAGGAAACCGGCTTGTGATCAAATTGTCCGGAGATCCTAAATACGATCATACAGGATTTTATCTTACTTCCGGCTACGAAATAGGATATTATAAAAATTTAATATATCAAGAACAAGACCGCATCGCTCTCGTTCTGATAGGAATTTATATCACCACGGGACTTTATCATCTTTTTCTCTTTTTAAAACGAAGAAAGGAAAGGCATAATTTCTCCTTCGGTCTTTTCGCGCTTCTGCTTGGACTTTATATCTACACGAGATCGTCGGCGGTCTTCGAATATCCGATCGATTCCACGCTCATTCAAAGGATCGAATTGATCGCCCTCTATATTTGTATCTCCAGCTATTTCACTTTCATGAGTCAGCTTTTCTACGGAAAGACGATTTCCGCCATCCGGTATTATTCCGTCTTCAACGTTCTTTTGGCGATACCGACTTTTTTTGCGCCGATGTATTTTTCCGAGTATGTGCTCCGGCTTTGGCAGATGGGAGCGATCTTTTACGCCGTTCCCGTAAACTTTTACGTTTTGATCAAAGGGATTCGACTGAAACTTCCCGCGGCGAAAAGATTATTCTTAGGAACCGTAGTCATCACTTTCACCGCGATCTTCGACGTTTTAGATTCTTTGTTTTTTAATACCGGACTCGCGCTCAGCAAATACGGATTTTTCTTTTACGTTATGGGAATCGCGACGATTCTCGCGGAAAGATTCAGCGAACTTCACGCAAAAACGGAGGAGCTCAACGCAAATCTGGAACAAAGAGTCGAGGAGAGAACGCGCGAACTTACGGACACTTTGGATAAGATGAGCAAACTGAAGGATCAGCAGGACGGGGATTATTTTCTTACTTCCCTGCTCATCAATCCGCTCGGACAAAACAACGCCGAGAGTGAAAACGTTAAGATCGAATTTTTTATCAAACAAAAGAAACAGTTTCATTTTAAGAATCTCCGAAACGAAATCGGAGGAGATCTCTGTAAAACGGAAAGTATCGTTCTCAAGGGAAGAAGAGTCACCGTTTTTTTTAACGCGGATGCGATGGGAAAATCAATGCAAGGAGCCGGAGGCGCCTTGGTATTGGGAGCGGTTTTTAAATCGATCATAGAAAGAACCCGCTTCAGCGCTTTTATGAAGGATCTTTATCCGGAAAGATGGTTGAAAAACGCATTCATAGAATTGCATAGAGTTTTCGAAAGTTTCGAAGGTTCCATGTTGGTCTCGATCGTTCTCGGAGTTATCGAAGACGACACGGGCTTCACTTATTATATGAACGCGGAGCATCCCTATTCCATTCTTTATAGAGACGGAATCGCTTCTTTTTTGGGTGAGAACGTTTTTTACAGAAAACTCGGATCACAACTCGTGGAAGGAACTCTTTCCGTTCAGACGTTCCAGTTTATGCCAGGCGACGTACTCTTTAACGGATCCGACGGAAGAGACGATATCCTTTTGGAAAACATAGACGGCAAAAAAAATATGAACTACGATGAGACCAGAATTCTTCGCATCGTAGAAGAATCCAAAGGCGACTTGGAAAGAATCAATTCGCAGCTAGAAAGAGAAGGAGTTCTTACGGACGATCTTTCCATCATGAGAATCGAATGGAACGGAACCGTTCCTAAAAAAGTAAAAATCAAACTCGCAAAAAAAGATAAAAAGTCTTTGGATAAATTCTTTGCCGAATTCAGAGAAGGGAGACAAGCGCATCCGGCGGCTTTGAAAGAACTCAGCTTGGCTTACTTTCGTTTGAGAGAATACGACAAAGCCTCCTTTTGCGCGCACGAATATTTGAAGGCGGTTCCTTCGGACGACGCGATGTTAGGATATACTTCGAGAATGTTGAGAAAGGCCGGAGATATGAATCAATCCGTGGACGTCGGAGAACGTCTGAGAATCAGAGATCCGAAAAACGTCCGAAATCTCAGAAACCTCATTCGAGCTTACCGAGGATTGAACAACGCGGAAAGAATCGTCAAGCTGGAGGAAATCCTAAGCACGACGAAAACCCAAAAAAATAATACGAAGTCGATTTCATTTTGATTCCTCGCTCGAAAAACGGAAATCAGGGACGCGATTTTTAAGAGAATTTTTCTGATAATAGGAAATCAATTTCAAAGAGCTTGAGCTTCTTTTAGAAAAGTCTAATAGAAACAATTCTCGAAAAATAAAATTCGAAAAAATTTTTATGAGAGAATCCATTCTCAACAACAAAATTATTTTTCTATTTACATACCGGTAGAACTTCTAATCTGGGAATAGAAATTTAATTCGGGAATAAACATGGGTCATCATCACGCGCATCACCATTCTCACGATCATTCTCATCACACCCATGACCATCATAGGAGCTCGAGCAAGGCCTTAGTGATCGCGATGTCATTCAATCTTTTGTACGCGGCGATCGAAGCGGGGATCGGACTTTGGTCGGGATCTCTCGCTTTGTTATCGGATGCCGGACACAATCTAATGGATGTCAGTTCTTTATTTCTCGCGTGGATTGCGATCAAACTTCAACAAAGGGCTCCTTCCCGAGGTTTTACATACGGCTTGAAGAAGTCTTCGATCTTAGTCAGCCTTCTCAACTCCATTCTTCTTTTTGGAACCTTTGCTTTTATCGTTTACGAATCGATCGAAAAACTTTCCAGACCGAGTCCCGTCTCCGGAGGAATGATCGCGGTCGTGGCGCTTGCGGGGGTTTTTGTAAACTTCTCCACTTCTTTTTTATTTCATAAGAATAAGGACAATGACTTAAACTTAAAGGGAGCTTATCTGCATTTACTCGCGGACGGCTTGGTTTCTTTGGGAGTTATCGTCTCCGGTCTTTTGATTCAATGGAAAGGAATTTTTTGGATCGATCCCGTGACCGGCCTTATCATCGGTCTTATCATTTTATACGGAAACATTCCTCTTTTTAAGGAAAGTCTGCGTTTGAGTTTGGATTCGGCTCCGGATTCGATCCACTCGGAGGCGGTGGAAAAACAACTCAAATCGATCGACGGAGTATTAAATATTCATCATATTCATATCTGGTCTTTGAGCACGACCGAAAACGCGCTCACGGCCCATCTTGTTTTACAAAACGATCTCACTTCCGAAAGAAGGAGAATGATCAAATCGGAAGCGAGAGCGATTCTGAAGGAACTTAAAATCGCCCACGCAACCTTGGAAACCGAAGAAGAAAGGGACAACTGCGCCCAGGTGGATTGCAGTTAAATAACTGCGATCGATTCCTATCGGCTCGGATTTTAACGGCGGCTTTAAAGAGTACGTCCTAAAACCCTCACAAAGCGGAAAAGACCTTGTTTTTTAAATTCCGATCTTCGTGTGAGTTCCTACAAATTACGTCTCATCAGGCTTTTTGTATGATTTCGGATTGTTCCCCATCATTGCGAGAACGTAAGAGTTCCCACAATTTTCTGGTTTTAGGACAAAACCCTAAATTCTATTCTTCCTGATCTTGTCTCCCGCTCATTCGTTTCAACATAGAATCCTGTAAAATCAACATGCTCGTCGTGGAGGTCGCGATGAGTTTCTTTTTCGGATTTCGAACTTCCGCGAGCATAGTGAGCATCGCAGGAGATTTCGCGACGACTCTTGCTTCTATTTCGATGTATTCGTCCTGAGGAGCAAAGGATCTAAAAAACTGAGTGGAGAGATCGGTGGTAACGCAAGGTCTTTTTGCAGTGATATAAGAAAGCGGACCGAATGTGTTGTCCAATGCGGTACAGAGCATTCCTCCCTGAAACATTCCGATAGGATTCGCAAAACGCGCGTCATACGGAAAGCGGACCAAAATTCTCTTCGATTCTATTTCCAGAAATTCTCCTTTCATTTCCTTAAAAGACTTCGGTGGAACCTCGAGGCTGATGCCGAATTCTTTCGCCATTTTCGCGGACATCTTGTCGAGTTCGTCGTTAACTTTTGTAATCGTATCGGTGGCCGGCATTTTTATGCTCCTTTATTTGAATCATCGATTTAAGACTTTTGATTATTCTGGGAAAATATTCCCTATCCTTGCGAATTCTTGCTATCTGCATCGCGCCTTGAATCGCGGACATAAACAAATCCGCAGTTTCTTTCGAAGTTAACGCAAGAACGAAGGAGCCGTCTTTCACTCCGTCGCTTAACGTTTGAATGAGAAAATCGCGATGCTGGTTGTGGAGAACGAGCGCTTTATCCCGAATCGGTTGCTTAAGAACGTGGTATTCGCTTCCAACTACGCCGAAGGGACAAATTTTTCCGTTCTCTCCCGTATAAGCCTCGTAGAGTTTAAACAGGCCGAACAAACGAACTCGCGGAGGTCTTTCTTTGAGATTTTCAGTGTATTCCTCAAAATCTTTGTAGAAGATTTCCAAAAGTTCCAAACCCAATTCCTCTTTCGAAGAATAGTGATAGTGAACGCTGGATTTTTTAATTCCGAGATCGTCCGCGAGATTTTGAAAGCTGAAGGATTGAAATCCAACGCTTTGAAAATAACCTCTCGCCAAGTTAACGATCTTTTCTTTCGTATCTCCGACGAGTTTCATCTTTAGACCAAACCTACCTACTGGTAGGTAGGCAGTCAACGGTTTCGTACTAAATTACTATGAAAATTTTCGTTCGAAAGCGATAAAACTCCGTGTGGAAATCGATTCTTTTTTCAGTCAAAAGAATTGCCGAAGGCTCGACGAAACGGTGCTAAATTTTCACTTCGCTTAATCGAAATCGGATTAGCAAAAATTAGAATTATAGAATGAGTAAAAATTTCGAATCCAACGAATCCGATTTCGATCTTAAGAAGAATAGAAAAAGTCCGCCTAATTATTTGGAACTCTTGACTGGAATTACCGCTCTTGATAATATTAGACCGCTTGGGTTCTCGGCTAAGACAAATGCAACGAAAACATAGACTAACGCCGTTTTCAAACGTTTCCAATTTTCGCAGAACTTTAATTAAATAAGATTTTTATTAGAATGTTCTGTCGCTTCACAAAATCAAATAACAAAGTAAGAGTTCGGGTTCTTCCTCTTTTATTATTTTTAACTTTCCTATCGCCGAATTTATTATATTCAAATCCTCCGATGGAAATATGCGAATTCGGCAAGATCGAATTTGCAACGAATCAGAATCCTTCCAATTCGATTCCGTCAAAACCGAAAACGGATCTTTCGTATTCGGAACTCAAAAGAGCGTTTTTAAAATTCGGTTTTATCAAAGAAGAGATTTGGATAAGATTCAGCATCAAAGAATATCCGAGATCCAGATGTTTTCTCAGAATCCCTCAAGTTACTTTGGACGCAGCCGCGATGTTTTCCAAATCATCCATCCAGATTTCCGGGGATCGATTTCCATACTCCGAAAGATCCGTGGACGATTATTATCCCGTTTTTCATTTAGAGCCTTCGGAAGATCAAAGCGCCGAAAAGATCTACTATCTCTGGGTCCAAACCTCTTCGATTATCAATTTTCCCCTGCTTTTGGAATCCGGATTGGAATATGAAAAAGGAAACTATTATAGAAATCTAATCATCCTTTTTACGTTAGTTCTGAGCCTTTTTATAACCTTGCTCACCGGTTTCGTCTATCGTCAGACTTTGGATCCGATTTATTTATATATCGTCGGATTTTTAATATTCGTTTCCCTGGAAGGATGGGCGTGTTTTGCAAGCGGATATAAATATCTTTGGCCTATGCTTCCGGAATTTCAGAATATCACACCGCCCCTTTTCGCGTTACTCGCACTCGCCTGTTCTGTATATTTCATGTATCAATTTCTTTCACCGTCGTCCCTTCCTAAATTCTTCAAAAGATTATTGCTCGGAGGATCCTTCCTCGTCCTATTTCTTGCGATCTATACATCCTTTCTTCCGTATCGTCCGCTTGCGGTAAAAATATTCGCTTGGACATATATCGTTTCTTGCTCGTTGATCATCGTATGCACGACCATCGTATTTCGTTCGTTTAGACCCGCGAGAAAAATCGCTCTTTGTATGATTCCGATAGTGGGAAGCGTGATGATCACCCTACTTTATTTCATGGACGTGATTCAATACAACGAACTCACGGTTCACGCGTATGTGGTCGCGCTTCCAACGGTATATATTGTCGTGATGATTAGCCTGTCCGATCGCGAAAAATTCGTAAGAAGAAAAACCCTGAGTCGAGCCTATGACATCCAACAATTACAGGAAAAGTTAAGAAAGCCGGATCAGATTGCGGATCCGAAATCGGACAACAAGGCGCCGTCCATAGAATTCAGCATAGACCATCTTTTTAAAGTTGAAAGGATTTTCAAAAACCCGGAGTTAACGAAAGAGGACTTGGCGAGTATTTTAAAAATCACTCCTGCAGACCTTGAACGTTACATTCAGACCTCCACCAAATTTCAGTCTTTTGAAAGTTATACGAATCATCATCGGGTCGAAGAAGCCAAACATCTTCTAAAAACAAGAAAGGATCTAAAACATCTGGACATTGCCAGAAGATCTGGTTTTCTTTCCGCAAGAGAAATGGAAAAATCCTTTAAAACCTTAACCGGAATGACACCATCGGAATACAAGTTGATGCTATATCCGGAATCCATTTGATGAGAGTATTTCTATTTTTTTGCATATTCTTTCTTTCTAATTCTCCAAAATTGGATTCAAAAGAATTGGAAGAATCCGGTTTTATTCCCGTAAAAAAAACGCCGATACTACAAAGAACCGAAGACTTCAAAACGCTGGAACTAGCTTTTCAAGAATCGAAATCCTATTTCGAGAGACTGCCCGCGGATTGGAAAATAAAGTTTCATAAAAATTCCTACAATAAAAAAGAATTTTTGAATTCCTTAAAACGATTAAAAACCCTTTTGAAAGAACGCGACGTTAAAAAAAGAAAAATCGAATTTCAGAAATCGTTCTTACTTTTGGAAACCGCCGATCCGAACGAAGGCAAAATAACCGGATATTACGAAGTTATTATTGAAGCCAAATACCGACCGGACGCGGAATTTTCCGAACCGATTTTAGAAACACCTTCCGACCTAATCGTAAAAAAACAAGGCTCGGAAAAAATCGTGGGGAAAATTCTCAACGGCAACTTTATTCCTTACGATAGTAGAATCGAATTGGAAGATCCATCCTCTTGGAAGAATAGAACAAAATCGATCGGCTACGTCAAGATCGTGGATCTTCATTTGGCTCAGCTTGAAGGATCGGCGATCGTCCGTATTCCCGGACAAAATCCATTTCGCATAACGTATTCTTCCGATAACGGAAAAAGATATATCAGTCCTTCCGAATCTCTAAACGGCGTTTGTCCGAGCTTGATCCCGTCCGATCTGAGAAACTGCATCGTCGATCACCCCCAAGAAGTGAGAACCGCAATCCTAAAAAATCCGCGTTATGTTTTCTTTCAAAAAGAGACTTCTGCGCCTAGAGGAAGCGGGGGAATCGAACTCATTCCGAAAAGATCGGTCGCGATGGACCCGAATATACCGTTGGGCATTCCCGCGCTGATTTCCTTTGAGTCTCCCGCCGTAACGGAAGAGAACCGCTTGGTTTTTGTCCACGATCGTGGATCGAAGATAACCGGACACGGACGATTGGATTACTTTTTGGGAACCGGCAAGAAAGCTGAAGAGCAGGCGGGACGAATTCAAACTCCCGGAAGAATCTTTTTAATCCTGCCGAAGAAGTAGACATTTTATTCAAAGAAACTGCAAATTGTATCAAATGCGCTCTTCGTATTAAAAAGTGCATTCAATTTTGATCATAGTCTTTGTCCCGCAAAGACGTAACAATCATTCTGAAAAGAATTCTAATAAATCGTTTTACAACGTTATGCAGATCTGTTTCTTATTCCAAGAGAAGAATCGTTCTAATTCTATCATTATTAAAGTTAAAAATAGATTCGTAACGGACCGATTATAAAAATAAAAAGACTGTCCCCTAAGTTATCTTTTCGATTCGACTGAAGAACTCGATACGTCTGTATACCTGCTTCTCTCTATGAGATAACGAATTTGGGAAAATTCTAAGAGCGAAAAAATTTGGGATTCAATTTTACAGGAAGTATGCATGCATTTAATGTTTATGGGCTCGACTGAAAAATCACTTACCGACGTTTTGTGGATCTTACTCTGCTCCGGACTTGTTCTTTTGATGCAAGGCGGATTTTTAATCTTAGAATCCGGTTTGACAAGAGCTAAAAATTCGATCAACGTCGCGATCAAAAACATCGCGGACTTCGGAATCGCAACGGTCCTATTCTGGTTTATCGGTTTCGGTCTTATGTTCGGAAATTCTTGGAAAGGAATTTTCGGCATGTCTTGGTTTTTACCGGTCTTTCCTCCCGATGATATCTGGAGTCCGGCCTTCTTTTTATTTCAGTTGGTGTTTTGCGGAACCGCAGCCACGATCGTATCGGGCGCGATCGCGGAAAGACTCAAATTCGTTTCCTATATCATCTCTACGATTCTTATATCCGGTTTCATTTATCCGATTGCGGGACATTGGGTTTGGGCGGGACTTTATCAGTCTGAAACTCACGGCTGGTTATCGGTTTTAGGTTTTAGGGATTTCGCCGGATCTTCGGTCGTTCATAGTGTTGGCGGCTGGGTCGCGCTCGCATTCTTACTCGTGGTGGGTCCACGGACCGGAAGATTCGTGGATGGAGAACTTCCCCGAAAGGTGACAGGAAGCAATCTCCCCTTAGCGATGTTAGGCGGAATCATACTCTGGGTCGGGTGGTTCGGATTCAACGGAGGAAGCACTCTCGCTTTTGATAAACACGTTCCAACCGTTCTTTTAAACACGGTTCTTGCCTCTGGCGCCGCGATGTTTTCCGGATTGTTTGTGGGTTGGTTCAGAAAAGGTTATCCCGACGCCGTCCTTCCCTTGAACGGCTCCTTAGGCGGTCTTGTCGCGATCACCGCTTGTGCGAACGTAGTCAATGCGATGGAAGCCGGATTGATCGGGGTTCTTGCCGGAATTCTCGTATCGCCGATCGAAGATATATTAGAAAAATTTAAAATTGACGACGCTGTCGGTGCGGTTCCGGTCCACTTAGGAATGGGGATTTTCGGAACGATCTGCGTTGGCGTTTTCGGGAATCTTGAAATTCTTAATTCGGGTCTTACACGATGGCAGCAGATCCAAATCCAGCTATTAGGAATCGTTTCGATCGGAGCCTTTGCTTTCGGAACTTCTTATCTCATTTTTCGTACGATCAATCGATTCTTTCAGTTAAGGGTCGATCCGGAAGAAGAATACCAAGGACTAAACATTTCCGAACATCGGGCGACAACCGAATTGATCGATCTTTTTTTAGTGATGGAGCATCAGAAAAAAACCGGAGACTTGAGTTACAACGTTCCCGTCGAACCCTTTACCGAAGTAGGTCAAATTGCGGATCGATACAATCAAGTTCTTGGTACGGTCCGGATCACTTTGGACGAAAATGAAAAAGCGAGAAAGGAACTGGCAAAAGCGTACGCCAAGGTACAAAAGGAACAGGAAAGAGCCGAAAAACTTTTGTTAAACGTACTTCCTAAATCCATCGCAGATAAACTAAAAAAAGACAGTTCGGTCATCGCTCAGAGTTTTAGCGAGGCGAGCATACTGTTTGCCGATATCGTAGGTTTTACGGAAATCGCGGGAAAGTTTCATCCCGAAAAAGTCGTTCGAATTTTGAACAAGGTATTTTCCGCGTTCGATCTTATGGCCGAAAAATACGGTCTCGAAAAGATCAAGACGATCGGAGACGCATACATGGTCGTGGGCGGGCTTCCTCAACCAAGAAAGGATCATACATTAGCAATTGCTCATATGGCTTGGGAAATGATGGACATGCTCAAAAGGTTTAGAATTCGAGAAGGCAATCTTAAACTCGACATGAGGATCGGGATCAATACTGGACCCGTCGTGGCCGGAGTGATCGGAACCAAAAAGTTTATCTACGATATCTGGGGCGATGCGGTTAACGTTGCAAGTAGAATGGAATCACACGGCTTGAGCGGACAAATCCAAGTGACCCCTTCCACTGCCGATTTGATCTCAGAAGAATTTTCGATGGAAAAAAGGGAAGATGTGGAAATCAAGGGAAAAGGTAAGATCAGCACATTCATTCTAACCGGACGGAAAAATCTTCCGTCCGAGGAACTCTTTTTCGGATTCAGACCTTAAGAATTTTCCTTGTTCGCAGCTCCGGCCGTTTGCGGTTCGGAGTCCGCGCCTTCTTGCGCGTCGACAGCGGCGGAAGAAGCCTGTTCCGCAAGGTGATCCAGCCCTTCTCCGCTTTCACCTTTGACTTCTTCCGTTTCCGGAACGTGAACGACTCCGTTGCCGAAGTTCGCTTCCGCCACTTTACTCATCTTAAAACAATTGTTGAGAATCGTAAAATCATAGACGATCGTCTTAAACACGTTGAAGAATAATTTTGGATTTAAGGTCAGAACTCGATACAAAAGGTTTCTATCGATCGATGTAACCACGGCCGTATCTTCGACGGACTTGATCGAAAAAACTCTCGGATTGGAACCGATGAGCGACGAAAGATCCAATAAGTCCCCCGGATGATAATCTCTGACTTCCGATTCCGCCCCGTCTCTTGCAACTTTACAAAGTACTAATTTACCCTGTAGAACGAACCAAAGTTTTTCCGAAGCGGGTTCGCCGGAACGAAAGAGATATTTTCCGGGAGGAAAATAACTGCTCAGATGGCCGTAGATTCTGCTGATTACGCCGAGGTTATGAATTCTGCAATTTTCGTAGTCGTTAGCAAACTCCAGATTGGAAGGATCAATTTTTACAAAACGTTGTAATTGGGTAAAATTGAGTTCTTCACGGTAGTGACGACTCGCCGCGGTTAAAAGCATCCGAAACATAAACTTCGGATTTTTATGAATCATGTTTTCGATGATGCTGCTGTCCAACGAAATCAAACGAACCCCGTCGACCGCGGATATCGCCGACGCAGTTCTTTTCCCGCCGGTCAACAAAGCCATTTCTCCGAAAAAGTTATTTTCGTTAATGCGACAAATCGCGCGTTCTTTTCCGTCTACGGTTTCGGATAAGACGACGGAACCCTTAGAAATAAAAAACATCTGGTCTTTGGACGGATCTCCCTGACGGAAAATGATCTGACCTTTGTTGTATTCGATCGGCTGAATGTGGTTGAGTAAGTTAGGTGATTCAGGAGGCATTTGCTACTATTCTTTTATAATTTAGAATCAAGAGACGAAAGGATTGAAAGGATTCTTAAATGAAAAGAAAAAAAAGAAGAACCAAACGGCAATTAGTCCTTTTGGATTAATTGTTTTCGAATGATAACATGGGGATTTTCCGGAATCGTTTAAAAAGCGAACGGAGAATCCATTGACTACAATAATCGAACGAAAAAAATCGAATCGGAGAAAGATAATGTCCATTGAAACTGAAAAAGATCTGATCGGATTGAAAACGATCGGAAAAATCGTAGGGCTCGTGTTGAAGGAAATGAAATCTTTCGCAAAATCGGGAATGTCCACAAAAGAACTGGACGACTTTGGACTGAATCTTCTTAAAAAATACGGGGCGAGATCGGCCCCTTCGATCACTTATAACTTTCCCGGTGCGACTTGTATCAGCGTAAATCGAGAGATCGCGCACGGAATTCCTTCCGTAAAAAAAATCCTAAAAGACGGCGATCTCATTAACATCGACGTATCCGCCGAGCTCGGTGGATATTTCGGAGACAACGGAAGTTCTTTCATTCTGGGAGGAGGACATCCGATTCTTACCTCGCTCGTCGATTGTTCCAGAACATCGCTTTACAAAGGTGTCTCCGCAGCAAAAGCAGGAAATCGAATCAGCGACATAGGAAAAGCGATTCACGAAGAAGCAAAATCATACGGCTTCACCGTTATCAAAAATTTAATGGGACATGGAACGGGAGGAAGTCTTCACGAAGCTCCGAAATATATCCCTTGTTACGAAGACAAAAAATATTCGCAGAAATTGAAATCCGGAATGGTGCTTGCGATAGAAACTTTTATCTCGACCAAATCCGAAATCGCGATAGAAACTTCGGACGGATGGACGCTCGTAACCAGAGACGGAAGCTACGTCGCACAACAGGAACATACGATCGTGGTGACCGAAAACGAACCCATCCTTCTCACCGCGAGTAACGGAGTTTAAAAGAATATTCTAAAATTCTAATTTTCTCTTTTTTTTCCGATGGAAAAAACGATCGATCCGATCCACGCGGCCGTTCTTCGCGGAAGAATCGAAGTAAGAATTTGCTGAATACGATTTACCCAGCCTACTACGATGATCGTCTTTCCTCTTTCCATACCGGCAAGAGCTGTCTTTACCACCTTGGTCGGAGTCAGCCAGAATAGATCCGGAGATTGAAACCCTTTCGGAAAAGCTTTTCCGAAAAAAGGAGTTCGAATCGGTCCTGGCGAAACGGCGTGAACGCTGACTCCGGTTCCTTTGAGTTCGTAACTCAATCCGTCCGTAAAATACAAAACAAAAACCTTACTCGCTGCGTA
>NZ_NPDU01000027.1 GCF_002811985.1 Leptospira adleri | reverse complement strand
AGCTGTGATTTGAATGTTTTACTGGCTTTAGGAGATTATGAAAGAACAGGTGATCCCTCTTTGTTGACTGTAGCAATTTTGCTTAGAGAGGGTTGTAACGGAGACTCCTGATTTAAAGCTTTTATAGAAAAAATACATTTATAATCTCTCTTGCGTTAGGGATGGAAGCGTGGTCAAGTTATTGAACGTTCGGATAAGGCTCTGTTTTAAAATGAAGTTACCAATAACTTGACCGAAGCTGAGAGCCCGGCCGCGGAAGCGGCAACGCCCGCATCTAAATAAACTCTATATATGATTCCGGCCACAACTCCATCCATCGCGCAGCCCTGGCGGAAGCGGTGGCGGAGCCATCTGGCGTTCCAGTCTCGGGAATGATCTTTTTTCATCCGGATCACTTGGGCTCGATCACGATGGTGACCGACGGACAAGGAAATCGAATCGCAGGCGGAGAGATGGGCGGAACTTCTCATATCTCTTACAAACCGTATGGTGAGATCCAGAGAAACGACTCGGCGGGTCCTGATGTATTCAGATACAAATACACAGGCTGACATCGTATTTGTTCAAAGAAAGAGTTATCATTTGAAAATTTGCTTCTCACGATTTATCTTGGTTATTCTGAAAGATGGTCTCATTGCGGACATACAGATGTTCTATAATATTTCTGCGATCTAATGTTTTAATTCATTTTTTCGATTATGAATGTTCGGATAAAATATCAGGAGTAAAATTAAAGTGATTGATTTAACTTTCAAAGAAAAACTCACGCTCCACCAAAGTCATCCAGCAAAGTTGATTGTGGATATTTTCGGGAGCATTCTCTCAACATATTTTTTCTGGGAACATCAGTGGCTAACCGGTTTAACGATAACATTCTCCGCATCGATTACAATTACGCTCTACCTGATGCTTTATGCAGATTGGGAGAAATTATCATCTTCTCCTTTAGGAAGTTATATCCTAAAATTCATGAATCGCGGTTTGGAAGGCATTCGATTCGGAGGTCAAATTCTAATTTGGATTTCTGCTTGGCATAATAATTTTATAGGAATATTTGCGGGAATCATTATTATTCTCTGTGCTTGGTTGTGTGGGCTTTGGAAGAAATAAATTTACGTCGGAGAAAGAGGGATTTATTTTGGTCACTGTTTATACTGATATGAAATTTGATAACTCAAAAAAAATCGCCTGTATCCTTGGTCCCGTCCTTATCGTGATGGTGACATCTGAGTTGCGGTTTTGGAATCCGAGTCTTTACAATGATCAAATTGCTCCTTTAGTTTACTTATCAGGCATTTTGATTTTCACAGCGAGCTTGGCAATCCTTAGGTCGCATAACCTCTGGACACTTCATTGGCCCGTTCTTATTACGCTGGTCGCATGGGCAGGTTTGCTCTTGGGTTTAGTCCGGATTTTCTTCCCCCAACGCTATAAAGTTCAGTTTAAGAATGATGACATGATTCTTAGCGTTGAAATTCTTCTTATTTTGATAGGCTCTATTTTGACCTTCTGCGGCTACAGGAAGAGACCACAATGAGTAAACGTACGTTGAAAGGCGCTAACAATGTTGGAATTTTCGAACACTGTTGCATAACCGACAATGAAATCAGCGGGGCTTAGTTGTCTTCGGAACTGAATGGAAAGCAAGGGTCCAACAATTGATAGAGCACGACACAAAGAGAACACTATCGGAATGAAGAGCAATTCTTCCGTATCCTTTCACCCGCCTGTGCAATTCGCAGAATTGTGTCCATCGAAACTACTGCCGTTGACTCGAGCCATTGTTATTTACGATTGAGTTATTGAATTTGAGACGGCCGTTCGTGAATGTTCTTTTTGGTTTCTTTATTTCTACTTTTTTTTGTACATAAATCGAATGCGTAGGTACGATAGGGACCCTTCTTAGGCTCCCGTTCCTTTTCGATACTTGCTAGTATCTTAATGTTTGACGTGAAAGAGAACTTGAAAAGCGCTTTGGGTATTTCTTTTGCCGCCTTACCAGAAGGTGAAACTTCCTTTCACCTTTGAAGATTTCGGTTTAACGAAAATAGTCCTACAGATGATTTTGCGGAATTTTAAAGAAAAAATCCAGATCGAAGGACGCGGTTTGGATTGTATTTCGATTTTTCAAGAATCGAGGGATTGCCCTTTGGTTTGAATATTTTTGAATTGTTTTCCGATTTAAGAGGATTTGATCAAAGCCTAATATTTTCTCGCGTCCTTCTAAATCTTTTTCATTTATCTCAAAAGCTTTTTGGTTTAAGAATTGCACGTTTAAATTTCCCTCTATAAATCCAATGAAATAATGACTCAAATAAAATAGAGGAATCAGATTACAAAGTCTGCTCGCTCTTTGTTTAAAATATATCAATAAAGAAAACTTAGCCATTTTTAATTTTCTTTTCTCGAAGTTCTCGGATTGGTTTTCTTCCATGCGGGATTCCAAGCTCGGTTAGGATTTCTAAAACTTCGGGACGGTTCGATTTTCCCATAAATACATGGAAAACAGTGTAGTAGGGGATTCCAAGTGGCTTTGTCATTCGTGCAATTTCCGCCATCGGCTTTTTCATTTTTGCTATTTTAACGCACGCCTCGATCAAATCATCTTTTAATAGTTTTCGGAATGTGACTTCTTCCGATTCATCCTTCAGGTCCGTATTTGTTTCAAATAAGGTCTCAGTCATACGCCCATTCCTCAAGACCCTGGTCGTCTAACCAGACGTGATATCGTTCCAACAAGTTTCGCTCTTCGAGATAATATTCTTGAAGGGCGCATCTTGTTAGTAGAAGATCTATAGTCTCTGAATCGCTCCTGGCTTTGCCTTCCGAATTCTTCAAATCAAAGAGCTTCATGCTTTGTTTTAAAGATTCGAGCTTATATCTAGTCATCTGAGAATTCCTTAAATTTAAAAAGATATCCATTGGTTATCCCGTCTTTTCACACCGAAATTACATACGTTGTTTGAGGCTTGGCTTTGAATTTTCTTCTTTCGAGGTTTTTCTTAACAGTAAGTTTGAGCGGACGCTTTTTAGTTCCTTCGGTTGATTCGGAAATATTGTATGTCGATTCATGGTTTCAGGTTGATTTATTCAAAATTTAAGATTCATTTCAGTGACGAATTCGGATGCTGACCGAAGCGAGAAATTTCAATCGAGTGGTTTGTTTCAATTTTGCTCTTTCGAAGGACTTAATACCGGACCTTATCAAACTGAATTGTCAAAATGTGTTCTCCGAACATAATTTGACTAAATTAAAATGTCAAATATAAAAATTAACTAAGTTAAAATGAAAAAAGAATATTTTCCAAAGGAACGCCTTGAAGTTGTATTAAAATTCCTAAAAGACGAGAAAGGTCTGAATCAGGGGCAAACGGCGGAAACAATCGGGTTAACCGGCGCCGCGATCACTAGAATGCTAAAGGGGAAATTACCTGTTTCCTCGAAGACCGCTTTATTATTCGAGCATATCCACAGTATCTCCTATCGCTGGTTTGAGGTTGGAGAGGGAGACATGCTTCTCGAAGCGGGTCTTGCTTCTTCTCGAGTGAAAAAATCCGAGGCGAAGAGCAGTCTAATCCAAAAATTAGAGAATAGAAAGGGTATGATAAAATTAGTGGAGAGTCTTTTGGAGCTTTCCGAAAATCAACTTTCTGCGATCAAGAAGATCGTCGACAGCTACAAACGATAGAAAATCATTTTATGTGGCCGCTGAACATTCTTGCTAAAATGGAACTTCGCTTCATGAGGGAGTATTCGTAGTTATCCTCAAGCTCGGTATCCTTTGTGATCACCATTTTCATAAAATGGATTTTTCTCGAAAAAACTTCCGTCATCCAAGATTTGTTGTCAACGATCGAATAAGATAAATTAAAAAGCGGCATCGTCAATTTGGTCAAGACTCGTTGATTTTTCGGATACGGTTCTATATCCTTTAATTGAAACGCGTCTGAGTTCATGATAGCTACAGACCAAATTAGAGTTCCGAATAGGAATCCTATCGCGGTATAACCGCCCGAGAATAGTCCGTATAATGTCGGTCGAATATAGATAAAAACTAATATAGAAATTATCGGCGGAATCGTCCCAAGAAACAATAAAACTGCATTTGTTTTTGCTCTTCCTTTTTCCTTGATTATATTTCGGCCCAACTTTCCCAAAGACATCAAAGTTACGGTTAAGGAATATATAAGCAATGCCTTATAGATATAGTTGCTTTCGAAAGTGAAACGTTCGTCCGCTTTGGACGTGATTTTGAGCGTTTGCAAAAAGAAAGCGTGAACGATAAAAAAGCCGATGAATACAAAGTTGATTCGATTGAACCAATTCTTTGAATCCATAGGCTTTTCCATTCTTTGATTGTACGAAGTCGTGATCTTATAAAGAATAAACGGAATCGGAATCGAAGGAATCAATCCCCAATTGATCAGCCAGTTGTATGACCAAAAAGGAACAATTTCCCGAAGAATAAACGATTGGAACCATCCTCCGAGAAGAAGACAGAGAATTCCAAAGTAGAGTTGGATTCTTCGGTTGGGAATCGGGTTAAGAACATAGAGTCCGAGCAAGAAGATGAGTAAGGCGGATGTCGCATTGAGAAGAATGATCTCATAGGATGTGTTGAAGGACATAGAATTGTCACGATCGTAGAATTTCGGACAATTTTTGCAAACTGTTTTTTTCAATTTCTATGATTGTGAATGTGGCGGGTTCGCCTAAGGTTTTAAAATCTTGGAATGAAATCTTATCCGGAAATTTTTTTGAAACTTGCGCTCCCGCTTCCAGATAGATTCTGCCGATTCCTTTCCTCCGATCGTTAAACATTCCGTAGACGACGTCAAATTTTTGATTTAGACAAAATTCCGAAACGCAGGCAAAGTTTAATTTTGCGGCTTTCGCACCCTTAAGGGATGATACGAATGCGACCGAATTCCAGTCGGCCACGTTAGACTCGTTTACCCTGTACTGTTTTTCAGGATTCTCAGCTAAATGAGCACTTTCTAATGGAATTAGATTCTCCGGTTTTTTTAATACGATGCGCATACAAGACAGAAGTTCGTTTTCGTTGATTACATAAAACCACGTCGTGTACGGATCCAACCCGTCGTCCTTTCTGGGGTATTCGTTTCCTGCGTTCATGTTTATTGAATAAACAAAGTCCTTCAGCATTTGAAGCGTATGAAAGTGTTTTGGATCGGAAGCCTGGAAAGAATGACAAATAAAGGCATCTTTTTCCCAAAAGATCGGAGGAGTGGAATACTGATGAATATTTAAAACTGAATCTTGAGTTGTTTGGGTCATAATAACATAATTATGTCCCATATTAGATTTATTTTTTCAAGGCAAATTTTCGCTTCGAATTGGCGATTTTCTACGTTATTTTATCTTTGATTTGAATTTTTGGGATCTTAATCTTTACGATCGACGTTGCGCGACGGTGAGAGCGCGTCGTTCTTCAGGATCACATTCGATGCAGTTCCTTTTTTCGGATTAGAATTTAGAATTATCTTTTTCCCCTTTTCAAGCGAGCGTCGAGTTCTTCCGTAAAATCATTCCGGCAATTTGTGTCCTCGCTCGTTCATTCGGTAGCTTGAGAGCAACGTTTTCTTGGAACGAAGTTCTTCTTAGAAAATTGTTTATACAGTTGTGAAGTAAGGTTGAGCCGAATGGATCTTCGATCCTTCCTTTAAAGTTTCATACGAAGGGAACTTGAGAAAACCTTTCCGCTTTTTCCGGTGTTATTCAGTTCCATCTTGAAAATTTTTTCGTTTCCGGAAATCACGTGAATCGCCCCGACGTTCATCTCTACGACAACCATAATTATTTCGACGGCGCGACGCGCCTTGCACATGACGGTCACGTTCAGGATCCTTCGAAATTATACGGTTATGATAATACGTTCGTTTACGATCAAATCAAAGCAACGTTTTCGGATCCTAACGTTAGGCAATACGTGAAAGAAAGATACAATCAGCAGAGGATTGTAACCAATTTCGTATATTTTAGTTTTGGATATTCTAAAAAGTTCTGATCTTTCTTGATGTCGACTTGAAAGGAACGTTAAACCCCGATTCCGATTTTATGTTCATGGAGCTTACCTTATCTTCATCGTCGGCCTTCGTGAGTTCGAAGGCGCTTCGAAAGATTCGATCAGGGATCAGTTCCTATATCTGAAACAAAAACGGATGCGCCCCTATCAAAACAGGTTTCAGCATCCTGAAAAGAATTCTTCCGGCGATTATTCTGGTTGACAGAGTGCGTTTCAAATGTTCAGTATTTCCCTCATGCCGGGCGCTTATCGCTTTCTTAGATTCGACAAGTCGTCGTATCCGATCTTCGGTGAGTTTTTTCGAAAAGTTCTAAGAGCGGAAATTTATCGGGCTTTTGTAAGAAGAAAGACTATAGAGTGTATGAGAAAACGCTCATATTCTTCAGTTAAAACAAAATCACTTGTTTTCAGAGATCGCTTTCATCAAAAAATTTCCGACTTAAATACAAACGATTGTGAGCGGATCGTTCGAAATCTTCCAATAATTCTTTATCTTAAGAATTACCGGGCGATTCAATCTCCTTTAAAAGAAAGCGCGTTCGGCGTCCATTTATCTTTTGCCGGAACGAACTTAGTTTCGGATCAAGGGATTTCATCGACGGAAAGATTGGGACAGTTTTTTGCAGGATCGATCGATTTAAAAGCGCGATGATGCGGAGAGAAATATATTAGGAAAGAATCATTGATCGAGAACTCGATTCCTACTCGAAGAGCGTAAAAAAGATCGATTCTCGATTCTTTCCTAAATCTTCTCGTTGTATCGAACGAAAATTGCATTTTCTATTCGAGCGAGTTTCCGTTTTGAAAGGATTCAGGTCTATGGTTTGGAAATATTCGTCGGAAAGGACAAATCGGAGAAATTAAGGAGTTGTAGAGAAAGGATTTGTAAAATAGACTTTGCTCCAAACAGAGAGATCCGGTATAACTGGATTCTTAAATAGAAAGAAGACACGAGACGTTTGTTTGAGAATTTTCGATTCTGAATTCAGGAGAATCTTATGCCGCCTTTTGAAAAAGAACCCTTTCCAGGATTGTTTACAATCGACTGTGATTATATTTCTCCCGGAGTCGCCTGCGCTTATCTCGTTCTGGAAGGTAAGGAGGCCGCGTTCGTAGAAAACAATACCAATCACGCGGTCCCGATTCTTTTGAAAGAATTGGAGAATGCGGGACGAAAACCCGAAGACGTAAAATACATCATCGTCACTCACGTTCATCTGGATCACGCGGGAGGAACGGGTCTTCTCGCAAAACATTGTCCGAACGCTACGATTCTCGCGCATCCAAAAGCGGCGAAACATCTCGTCTCGCCGGAGAGGCTCATCGAAAGTTCGATCCAGGTTTACGGAGAGGAGAATTTCAAAAAACTCTACGGCGATATCGTTCCCGTTCCTTCGGAGCGCGTGAGAAGTCCCGAAGACGGAGAAGAGATCCTTTGGGGAAGGAGAATATTCAAATTCTATTATACACGCGGCCACGCAAATCATCATTTTTGCATATACGATTCCCTGAGTAACGGAATTTTTACGGGAGATTCTTTCGGTCTCGGTTATCGTGAGTTTGCGGTTGGGAAAAATCCGGTTTTATATCCGTCCACGACGCCGACGGATTTCGATTCCGAAGAGGCGATGATTACCGTGGACAAAATTCTTTCCACAGGGGCTGACAAGGCCTACCTAACTCATTTCGGAGTTTGGAAGGATCTTCCTTCCGGCGCGAGACAAATGAAACAAGGACTTCATGCGATGCAGAACATTCTTTCTTCCGGTGAAAGATCCGGTCTGGAAGGGGAGCCGCTTCTGGAATTTTGTACGGGAAGAATTCGCTCTTATTTAGAAAGAGAAATTTCCACACAGGGAATCGCCCTGGGTGAAAGAGAGGAGATGTTGCTCGGGTTTGATTCTAAAATCAACGCCCAGGGTTTGGTTTTTCAGATTGAGAGGAAAAAGCGAAAGAAGGTTTGAAAAAATAATTGTTTTTTAGAACGATTCTAAATAGAATCCACTTTTAGAATCATTCTAAAATAAAATGGAGAGAGGAACTGGTATGAAACAATCTACATTAGGGGCCTTATTTTTGGTCCTTTTGGGGGCCGTTTTGGTTTCCTGCGGGCCGTCTGAAAAGACGAAGAAACTGATCGACGATTCCAAAAAGATCTTGGGAACGATTCCGGATAAAATTCCCGGCGGAGAAGGCGATACTCCGGAGCTGGTCCAACTCGGGGAAAAGTTATATTTCGAAAAGAGACTTTCGGCAAACGATACGCAGGCTTGTAATTCCTGCCACAACGTCGCCGGAAAGGGCGCAGGCGTGGACAACCTCCCGACTTCTCCGGGAGCGTTTGGCAAGAATGGGGACAGAAATTCTCCTACCGTTTTGAACGCGGGTTTTCACCTCGCTCAATTCTGGGATGGAAGAGCGAAGGACTTAAAGGAACAGGCGAAAGGCCCGATTTTGAACCCCGTGGAAATGGCGATGCCGTCCGCGGCAGAGGTGGAGAAAAAAATCGGTGCGATCGCAGAATACCAAGACCTCTTTGCAAAAGCGTATCCTAAGGATGAAAAGAAAATCACTTATGAAAATCTCGCGGGCGCGATCGCGGCTTTCGAGAGAACTCTCGTGACCAAAGACCGTTTTGACGATTTTCAAAGAGGGGATCACAAAGCCCTCTCTTCCGAAGAACAGGAAGGTCTGGAAACGTTCCTGGCTACGGGTTGCACCGCTTGTCACATAGGTCCTCTTTTGGGAGGGAATTCTTTCCGAAAACTGGGGCAGGTAAATCCGTATGAAAATACCGTGGACAAGGGCCGTCTCGGGGTTACGAAGAATGCGGCCGACGCTTTTGTCTTTAAAGTTCCGTCTCTTCGTAATATAGCCATCACCGGACCTTATTTTCACGACGGGAAAGTGGCAACTTTGGAAGAAGCCGTTCGGAAAATGGCCCATCTTCAGCTCGGAAAAGACCTCTCGGATTCCGATACAAAGTCGATTGTAACTTTCTTGAAGGCGTTGACCGATAAGAACCGGTCTAATTAACTGGACTTACAGAATTGAAACCTATTCAGCCGGCGGTTGCTAACGCGATTAGCCGGTCTTTTTTTGCCCTCTGGACCTTGCCGTTTTTCGGGTGAATTTGCGGGAACTCCCCGGTCTACGCCTCACGGAAAAATCGGCATAAGAGTGAATCTTTCTGATAAAGGTATTCGTTTCTACTTTTTGATGTTTCCTTGAAGAATTTGGTTTCCAAACGAGTGCGGGAACTCCCGCGTTTTTGGTATCACGGAATGGTTTTCTTCGAAGGTTGACTTTCTGGGTGTTGTGTGAGTTCCTACTTTTTCAAATCCACAGAAGAATTTTGACTTCCAAAGGAACGTGGGAGCTCCCTCAATTTCCTGGGTGATTTCGTCTGAAAAGAAAAATCACCCGAAAAAAGTCTAACGTAGCCCCGACAAACCTTTCCCCGAAGTATCCGCTTTCGCGAGGAGTTCCCGCAAATCTTCCGGAAGAGGAAGGGAGGCAAGGATCGGAACATTCACCCCGCCCGTATTTCCAACGGGAACACGATTGAAAAGGGATCCCAAACCTCCGACGGAAAGTCGCAAGAGTTGTCCGAAAAATTCTTTCCAATTCGCGGTTCTTACCGCAAAGACGAGCATTCTAAAATGGATTCCTGTGTGCGGCAACGGATGATATTGTCCAATCAGATGAGCCCTCTCTAAAAATTTCCAGGCCTCCATCCAATTCTTCTCTTTGAGTCGGACGTGATACGAGTTCAGTTCTTTTTTGTAAGCGACTTTGAAATGTTTCGGCATTCTAAAATTCATAGGACCTCTCTATGGACGGTTTTTGAATGATAGAATCAAACGAAGCAAATGTCTTGAAGAAAGGGGCTGTTTAAAAAAACTTTTTCAATTGGAAGAAGAATTTTTACGGAGAGAATCTACAATATCTAAAAGTATATTACAAAATAGGAATCATCTCCGCAAAGACCGTTTTCCAAAAACCGGGATATCGGCTTTGTTCCCGGATTTTTTCCCATTCTTCTTCCGTATAAACGAATAAGTTCCATTCGACCGGCATTCGTAAAAGTTCCGGGAAGAGTTCCTGTCTTTCTAAAAAGGGAAGATCCGTTTTCGCGATCACGATCAGATCCACGTCGCTGTATGCGTGTTGAGAATTTCTTGCGACGCTTCCGAATAAAAACGTCTTGTTTACTTTTTCCCGAAGAGCGGATTGAATGTTTCGGATCAGCTCCTCTCGAGTCATCCCTCCGAGGGGATCTCTTTTTGGGAAAACGATTACGCTCATCGGATTTTTTCTTTTACGATGCGAATCAGTTTTTCCGCAAATACGAAGGCTTCTTTTGCCTGCGATTTTTCAAAGTATTCGAACGGCGCTCCGTCCGTAAACGCATCGGGGTAGCGGGTGGGAATATAATACAAATCTAATTTTTGTCCGATGGATTCGATTTCTCCGTTTTCATTCAGCTCTTTCGCGATCGTCTTTACGGAATGGGACTTTACAAGATCGGCGCCTCTAAAGTAAGCAAGAGCCTTTAAAGCCTTTTCCCCCACTTGCTGACAGACGAAACAGGCTTGCGCAAAGAAACCCGAATTGAGAGACACTTCCGCCCATTCCAAGTCTCTTTCGGCTTGGGCGAGCCAGTCTTTCCATCTCGGGTTTTGCATCGTGCTTTATCTTTCGGAAAGAGGAACGTATTTTCTTCCGATTTCTCCGGTGTAAATTTGTTTCGGACGAGCCTTACTGTAGTTTCCGGAAACGCGTTGTTCTCTCCAATGGGCGAGCCATCCCGGGAGTTTTCCGATTACCTGCATCGCGGTAAAAAGTTCTTTAGGAATTCCTATCGAATTGAAAATCACGGCGCTGTAAAACTCAAGGTTGGGGTAAAGGTTTTGATTGATGTAATATTCATCATTTTGCATATACTCGTCGATCTTGAGTGCGACTTCGGCGATCGGATTGAGAGGATGTTTTTTGTAGAATTCGTGAAAGAGTTTTCCGGCGATGATCGCTCTTCTGCTTTTCGCGGTGTAGGCCTTGTGACCGAAACCGTTTGAAAAGAGCCTTTCCGAATCGCCTTTGAACTTCTCGAAGTATTCCGCGACCGACTTTCTCGACTTGATGATGTCCTCGATCAAACCGACCGCCGCGACTTGACGCCCGCCTTCTCTGGAACCCCAGAGCGCGTTGATCGCGGAAGAGATCGAGGCGAAAAGATTCGCCTGAGTCGAACCGATCACCTGAACCGTAGTGTTGGAAACGTTTTGTTCGTGATCCGCGTAGAGAATCCAGAGCTGATTGAGAATCCGATCCACGTCTTCGCTAGGAACGTGATCTTTGGAAGGAATCGAAAACAACATATAAAGAAAGTTCGTACAATAAGGATGTTTGTCCAAAGGATAAACGAAAGGTTGTCCCACGATCTTTTTGTAACTGAAGGCCGCGATCGTTCTGATCTTTGCGAGAAGTCTTGCGGAATGATCGATCCCTTTGTCGAGGGATTCTTCGTATTCTTCCGGATAATAACTGGAAAGAGAAGTTACCATCACGGAAAGGACCGCGAGAGGATGACCTTTTCCGGGAAAGCCGTCGAAAAGATTGATCATGTCTTCGTGGATCAAAGAATGTTTGGAAAGTTTTAAGGAGAAGTCTTTGAGTTGTTGTTCGGTGGGAAGTTTACCGTAGATCAAAAGATAACTGGTTTCCACAAAGGTGGAATGTTGAACGAGATCGGCGACGTCGTATCCTCTGTAGTGAAGTTCTCCCGAATCGGGATCCCTTCTGGAAATGCGGCTCACTGCGTACGCGGTATTAAAAAAACCGGGATCGTAGGAAATGAGTCCGGTCTTTTGATGGAGTTCACGAATATCGATCCCTTTTTTTCCATCCGTTCCGGCGATCAATGGCAACTGGTAGGATTTCTCCCCAACTTTGATTTCAATGAATTCACTCATACCGATAAGGAACCTCGGAGAATGGTACGCGTCAATTCTTCTAATTTTAGGAACGTTGATTTTTCCCGTTTCTTCTGGACAAAACTTCGGGGTCGGCTTTCCTTTTCGCATTTCCTATGAACCCGAATTTAGCTCCGGATATATCCTGGCTCGGTCTCCAATTTCTGATCCAACTCGGTCCGGGATATTGTATCCTTCTTTTTTTCACGGAACTCGCTAAACACAAACGCGGAGAAGAATTTACCGGGATGTTTTATTTGGCGTTTCTTATGGCGTCCGTCGAATCTCGGATCGGTTTGGTTTCGATTCCGGGAACGGGAGCTTATCCGTTTCTCTGGATCTTCTTTTTTTCATCTCTTTTTGCGATGGGCCCCGTGCTCCTTCTTGTCTTGGGAAGAATGTTGGAATTCGCTCTCGAGAAGAAGATCCCGTTAAAGAGACATTTTTTTCCGGCGTATCTCGCCGTTCTTTGCGAGTTGATCTTTTTTCTTTATCCGACGGATTCGAAATCGAAACTCATAGAAGACGCGTTCGTGCATCGGGGCAAAAGTCCGATTTCTCTTCTGATCGGGATCGGCTATCTTCACCTAACAATCTATTGTTTCTATTCGGTTTATCTTTTTTGGAAATCTTTTCGGGAGATAGACTTTCATCTCTCAAGACTTGCCTCCTGGATTCTTCTCGTCACGATCGTATCGGTTCAACTTTCCGGAATCGGCTTCTATTTGGACTTTCCAAAACTGTTCGCGTTCGCTTCCGTGTTGATGACGTTCGGCAACGGACTCGTCTTTGTATTCACGGCGAGATATCCGAACTTCTTCAATTCTCTCAAATTGGAATTACAGCAAAAACGATACGAGAAAACTCAACTCGGCGGACTCAACTTGGACGCGATCCGAACTCGTCTGACTGAACTTATGGAAGAGGAAAAAATCTATCGAGAGGAAGAATTGCGGATGCAGGATCTCGCCGAAAAACTTCTGATCACGCCGCATCAGCTTTCGAGGATTCTGAACGAAACATACGAGAAGAATTTCAACGAGTTCATCAACGGATTCCGGATTCAAGAGGCGAAAAAAATTCTTCTGGAAGAACCTGAAAAGACGATTCTGTCCATCGGTTTCGAAGTCGGTTTTAATACGAAGTCCACGTTCAACGCTCAATTCTTAAAAATCGCGGGAATGACTCCGGCCGAGTGGAGAAAAAAAATCTAAAAATCGGTCGTAAATCATAAGATCGGACGATTACTCCTGTGACATGCGTTACAATCTCCGAACCGAACTCGAAAAAGAGTTTGAAAGGAGAATCCGAATGTCTCGCGAATATTATACTTCCGCGGATCTGAACGATTTTAAGAACGTGCAAAAACTTGCATACGATGCCGTCGAGTGGGTTCGCGAGCGTCTCGTCGTCGGAATGACGGAAAAGACGGCGGCTTCTCTGATCGATTCTTATATCTACGAAAGAGGCGGAAAAAATTTCTTTCATTACGGATTTGCGTGGTTCGGAGACAGGACTTGTTTTCGCGGATTCAGAAGGCCGCTCACTTGGAAGCGGATCGGAGGGGAAGGGCTTCTCCCTCACTTCGGATTTCAGTTTCAACCTTCCGATCGAAAGTTAAAGGAAGGAATGGCGGTCATCTTAGACGTTGCGCCTAACGTGAAAGGTGTGACCGCGGACGTGGGATATTCTTTCTCGTTCGGTAAAAATTCCGAAGTGGAACAGGGACGCAAGGATCTCAAAGAATTCAGAACTCTTATCCTGGAGCTGGTCCGTTCCGAAAGATCCATGGGCGATATCTACCGGGCCTGCGACGATCTCATTCAAGATCTGGGTTATTCCAATTGTCATACGATTTATCCTAACGGAGTTTTGGGCCACAAAGTCGGAAGGGTTCCGGCCTCGAACTTTCCGGCTGGAAGGTTTCTCGGTTTTCCTCCGCAGACGTTTCTTTATTTGGTGCCGCAAATTCTTAAAGGGATTTTCGCATCTTCCTCCAACGCTTCTCCTCTCTGGGGAGAATTTACAAAGTCGCGCGCGGACGCGGGGCTCTGGGCGGTCGAGCCTCATATCGGAAAGATTTATTCCGGTTCGCGAGAGGAGGAAAGTTTCGGAGTGAAATGGGAAGAGATCTTGGTAGTAAGCGACTCCGATGCGTTCTGGCTCGACGAGGATCTGCCTCACGTTCGTTTTTGGGAAAAACAGGAACGGATCTCAAAGGTGAAAAAGGTTTCTTCTCTTCCTAAAACGAAAAAGAATCCGAAGCCGAGGGTCGGAGCCGCGTAAAAAAATCGGAACTTGGATTCCGAAATACGATCGTTCCTTGCGAGGCGAACTCCGCCGCCCGTTCGGATTGAGGCGCTAAAGAAAATTAGAATATTCTAAAATAACAATGCGAATGGAAGAATTATGAATCAGATCCAAAAACCGGACTACCCGGTTCGAAAACCCAGATTTCAATTTTCGGACGACGTTCCGAAACACTGGTGCGGAGGAAGCGCCTCTCTTACGCACGTTCTGAACGCGTGGACGATCCTCTTTCCCGAAGGGGAGAAATACTTTATCAGAACGATTCAGAAACACATTCCGAGTCTCAAAGAAGGAAAGGTTAAAAGAAACGCGATCGCCTTCGTGGGTCAGGAAGCGCAACACGCGGGAGAACACAAAAAATTCTGGCAGAATCTGAAGAACCAAGGTTATCGTTTCGAAGGTTTTATGAATTTTGTGGTTTGGTTCGCCTTCGGTCTTTTGGAAAAACTTTTTTCCGAAAGAATGAATCTCGCCGCAGTCGCCGGACTGGAACACTACACCTCGCTCGTAGCAGATCTCGGTTTAAGAAGCGGTCTTCTCAAACCGGCGCATCCGGAGATGAGAAGGCTCTTCGAATGGCACGCAGCGGAGGAGTTGGAGCACAAGTCCGCCGCCTTCGACGTTTTGAAAGAAGTCACGAAGAGTTATTGGATCCGTGTTTTCGGAATGTGTATCGCATCGGGAATCTTTTTCGCGTTCACCTTTATCGCGGTATTGATGTTTCTTTGGCAGGACGGGATTCTTTTTAAATTGCAAACTCAGAAAGAACTCTTTCAACTTCTCTTCACGAAAGAGAAAGTTCTTCCGTTGACGATGCGGGCCGCGTTTCGATATTTCGGAGTCTCCTTTCATCCCGACGAAGAGGACAATCTCCACTTAGCCAAAGAAATTTTTTCATCACAAGAACACCAATACAGAGAAGCAACATGAGCAAATTGAAAGAGAAGACGATCTTAATCACCGGAGCCAACGGAGGTTTCGGTAGAGAACTTACAAAACAACTTTTGGAAAAGGGAGCCGATTTGATTCTTACGGATCTCAAGGCCCCGAGTACGGACGCGGATTTTTATCTTCAGAGAAAGTGGATCGAAAACGGTAAGAACGGTTTCCATCCTAAACGCGTGGGAAAGATCTTAGGAAGTTTTTCCGGAGATCTGCAGACGCAGGAAGGTTGTAAGGATGTATATCAGAATACTCTAAACCTTTCTCCGAGGGGAGTGGACGTCCTGATAAACAACGCGGGGCTTGCGTTCAAAGGCGGACTTCTGGACGTTCCCGATAAAAACTGGAATCTTATCCTGGACGTGAATCTCTACGCTCCGATCCATCTGAGTCGTTTGTTTGTGCCGGCGATGTTGGAAAGAAAACAAGGACAGATTGTAAATCTTTCTTCGGTCGCAGGTCATGTCGCCGCAGGGGAATTGATCTATTATTCGATTTCCAAATTCGGAATACGCGCGATGGGCGAGGCTATGGACGCGGATCTCCGCAAAAAGGGGATCGCGGTTACGAACGTATATCCTTTCTTTGCGGATACGGGGATTCTCAAATCGCAGCAGTTCGGAAAACAACAGGAGATTCCGATGGGAATCGTGGACAGCCCGATCGCCGTCGTAAAAGCGATCGTGAAAGGAATGGAAAAAAGAAAACTGCACGTCTTTCCCGGAATAAAATCCAAGACCATCAGTTTTTTCAGCCGCATGACGCCGAATATCGTCCATAAGGTCACGAGTCTCAGCGACAGGTTCTAAGAATTAATATATTAAGAATTTATCGTGTATTTGCGGATACGATTTTGATAAGCGACATCGTGTCCCTTCGGTTCTTATTTTAAAGTTCAGACGGGAAAATCCGGAAATTACCGAAAGCCGTTTCGTCCAGGCACGATCGATCTCTTAAAACGGAAAATGAAATGATAACTTTATCGTCCGAAAAACAAAAGACATTCAAAAAAACGAAAGTGATTCTTCCGTTTAGGACGACCTCGGTCCGTAACGGGAATTTGGATCTTTTTCTGAAATACAACACGACCGCCGCGGAAAGACCCGAAAGGGAAACGATCCTATTCGTTCACGGATATCCGGACGAACACTCCACATGGGATCGGCAATTGGAATTGTTAAGCGAAGAATTCAACGTGGGCGCTTTCGATCTCAGAGGCGCGGGGAATTCGAGTAAACCGAAGAAACAAAAAGATTACAACGCGCAAGTCGTCTTCCAAGACTTTGAAGCGGTGATTCGTTTTTTAGGAAACGGAAGACCGGTCCATCTTGTGGCGCACGATTGGGGCGCTCTTCTTTCATGGGCCTTTGTGGGAGATTCCGAATTTTCAAAGCGGATTCTTTCTTATACTGCAATGGGCGGTCCGCATCCTATCGTCGCGAGAAATCTGATGTTCCGTTATTTTTTCAGTTTGAATCCGAAAAAGATCCTGACCTCGCTCAGACAATCGCTGAAGTCCTGGTATATAGTATTTTTTCAGATTCCTTTGCTTCCTGAATTTCTGATTTCTATGTTCACCCTGTTTGTGTGGAAGTTTCTCATGCACGAGGCTGAGATTCCGAAAGGAGATCCGATGCGAAGTTTTACGAGACGCGAAATTCTTAAAAGCGCGCTCTATCCGATCAACTTATACAGAGAACTCATCCGTGGAAAAAAATTTCCCACTCCGGAAAGGATATCCGTTCCTGTTCGGCTTCTCGTTCCGATTCGAGATATGGCGATCGGTCCGGAGTGTTACGTATCTCACGCGGCGATCTGCGATTCGCTCGAAACTACGTTTATCGATTCCAATCATTGGATTCAGAAAGAAAAGCCGGACCTTGTAAGCGCCGAGATACGTAACTTCGTGAATCGAAACTCTTCTCAAAAGATTTCCAATCGAAGATTCTCCTGACAGGTCGGCGTATGGCTTGAGAGATGGATTCTGCTTTAAAATTTGAAACAGCGTAGAATGAAAAAAACATAGCCAGAGGGCTTACTCGGGTAATTTTAGTATTTTGATATACTAGATTCGAACGACTTACCCGCCGCATGAAACAGATACAACTTAGAAATCAAACGATTTCAATCCGATCAATTCTTACCGTTTTCCTTTTTTGTTTTTCAGTTCTTCCGATTTTTGCGGAAACAAAATCGAAAGAGAAGGATTTTCAAGACGTGGTTCCCTTCGCTCAGGCGAACGCGGAGATTAAAACCGAAACTCTTCCCGCCCCGGTGGATCCTAAAAAAACCGAAGCCGAAAGAAGGGTGGATCAACGTAAGGGAACGTGGAGTTTTCAGTGGGGATACAACCGCGACTATTACACTCAGAGCGATATCACTTTCAAAGGTCCGGGTTATAACTTCACTCTCAAAGACGTGGTTGCAAAAGATAAACCCGAAAAACTCGACGCATCCGTATATCTCAATCCGAGTCTTTGGGAAATTCCGCAATACAACTTTCGCCTAACGTATTATTTCGCGGATAAATTTTTTATCGCCTTCGGTCAGGATCATATGAAATACGTGATGAGCCGGGGACAAGCCGCAAACATCAACGGTTATATCGATCCGCTTGCGATTCAGAGGGCTCATCTCGGAACGGCTTCCGATATGGCGGTTTATCTTTATCTTTTTCCGGACGCATACAAACGTTTGGAAGGTTATCACAACGGGGAAACCATCAACGTAACTCCCGACTTTTTGAAATTTGAACATACCGACGGCTTGAATTTTCTTTATGTCGACGTAGGTACGGTGCAGCCTCTTTGGGTTTCGTCTAACGGAGAAAATGCGTTCAGTTTTGTTTCTTCGGTTGGAGGCGGTCCGATCATCGCGCGAAGCGATGTACGTCTGTTCGGGGAAGGGAAAAACAACCACTTTCACGCATCGGGTTACGGAGTTTCGGGTTACGTCGCGGGAAGAACGGATCTTTACAAATCATTCTTCTTCGAATTCGGCGCGAAGGGAGGATATATCGACCTTCCGAATATCTTTACAACCGGACGTTCCAAGGATCGTGCGAGTCAGAATTTCGGATTTTTAGAGATCATGGTTTTCGGCGGAGTGAACTTCTAAAACGTCTAACCTTAGAATGTTTCCCTCCAGGCTCGTTCTCTTTTCGGCTCCGTGTATTTTTTTGATTTGTTTCGCGATCTTACACGGAGAAAAGAAGAATTTGGAAGAGGCCGAATTTCGGAATTATTTCCTGCTGCATCATAAAATTTCCATCGGTCCGAAAGATACGATTCTTCTGTATCAAGAAGTCTATCGTTGGTTGGGAACGCCCTATAAGGATTTCGGAACGGACGAATCCGGAATCGATTGTTCCAGCTTTACGAGCAGGATCTTATCCAAAGTTTACGGATCGAATCTCAGCGGTCCGAGTTATACGATGGTCCCTCGAACCAATCCGGTATCGAAGGAAGATTTGAGGGAAGGAGATCTGATCTTCTTTTCCATTTCCGGAAACAAGGTGAGTCACGTGGGTATTTATCTGAAAGATAAAAAATTCGCTCACGCTTCGACCAAGCGAGGAGTGACGATCAATTCCTTAGAAGAAGAATATTATAAGAAATATTATACTTCTTCGGGAAGGCTCTGATCATTCGATTGGACCAAAAAGGCGCTTATCAAACGAAACTTTTGTTAAACGAAGTGGATCCGCTTTGCCGAGCTTAAACCCGCAACGAACCTCGGAAGCCTCTCACCGCGTAATAAGACTGAGCGCCGTTGTGATAAACAAAAACGCTGCCGTATCGGAAATCCGCGAAAAGCGCGCCGCCTAATTTTCGGATGCTTGGAGGAGTTTTGATCCAGCTCGAAGTTTTCGCGTCGAATTCGCCTAACGTTTGTAGTTCTCGATATTCTTCTTCGCTTAACAATTCAATTCCCATAGAAACGGCCATATCAATCGCACTGTCTTCCGGTTTGTGTTCCTTTCTGGATTCGAGTCCCTCCCGATCGTAACAAACGCTTCTGCGCCCTTTCGGACTTTCCGCCGCACAATCAAAGAAAACGTATTCGCCTGTTTTTTTATCGTAACCTACGACGTCCGGTTCGCCGCCGCTTTCTTCCATCCGATCGAGTGACCACAGTTTCTCCGCGTAGTCTTTCAACTTTGTCTCCACCTTGTTCCATTCGATCCCTTTGTGACGGTTTTGATTTTTCTCGAATCGGTTCTTTAAGGTTTTGAGAAGAATTTCAATTTGTCCCGGCGCGAGTTCTTTTTGACCGCGATTCTTATTCTTTGCGTTTTTGTTTTTTGTCATATTATTTCTTTCCGTTGAAAATCGGGGTAAACTATATTTTTGCGCGCGAAGAAAATCGCCTAAGTCCATATTCGGTTGTAAGGACGATTGTCCGAAAATGCAAGCCAAACGCGGATTCAACGACGCCGTTTTCTAAAAAGAAAAAGTTTTGCGTCTTCGACTTTTTGATTCTTCCTTTATGTTGCGCTTCGCGCGATGCGAACGTTACGCGTAAAGGGAAGTTTGATTCTTGCGAATGTTACAGGAATCAAGTTCACTCGATACCGTTCCTAAATGACGCGTTCCGATTTCTTTAGGCGGAGGCTCAATTCGTTTTCAGAAGCGTAAAAAAGGAAGATTGAAATTTGACGGACGAGGTTCTCGAACGTTCGTTCTCGTGAGAGAGATGACGAAATTTTAAACGGGAATGGACTCAGGAATCCTTCCAAAAAGAAAGGATCGAATATGTGCGTAAAATTCTCCGTCCCGTAGAAATTTAAGGACGGAGAACCTAAAGGAGAGAAGACCTTTACTTTCGGTCTTATTTTACCGTAATTTTACAATCGCCTGAAAGTTGATTATCGGTACTGATTTTAATATCACAAGCCACATCGTAAGTGAATTTATCCTTGTTATAGGTTCTACTTACACTCACGTTTCCTCCTCCAACGCTGCCGGTTACAGAGACGCTTCCGGTCAATACGTCGACGTAACTTGCCTTGAACTTGAAGTTGTTGTTCGAAAAGGTAGGGTTTTCAGTAATCGTCGGTTTACTAACCACTTCCAAACTTACGTTCTGAGTAACGTTAACGCTCTGGGCTGCTCCGCCGTTGATCGCCATATTTGCGGAAGAGGTGGTATTTTTCTCAACATAATTGATGGTCATGGTTTGAGCCGCCATATCCGCGCTCGCGAATTCGATTTTAGAATCTCCGGTAACCGTGAGATCTCCCGTTGTAACCGAAGAAGTCAGACTTGGAAAATTGAACCAATCGTTGGATTGTGATGCACATTTATCCATCTTCGCTTTTCCGTCCATGTTCATGGAAAACGACATTCCTCCCGCTCCCATTCCGGATGTATAAACGATTTTCATTTTATCCAAGGTAACCGTACCGGAAGGGCTTCCTCCGATCGTACAATTAATGGTGCCGCTCAAGGTAGCCGAACAAGAATTTGCGGAACAAGTTCCGGAATCTCTTGTGAGGGCCGTAGGGAAGGATTGCACTTTTTGCTTAAGAACTGCGACGCTGGATTTTTTTTGAACATACGCGGCTAATTTATTTTTTTCCATTTTAGGAACGGAAAAATTAAAATTTGTGGCTACTCCGCCTTGAATCCCGGAGCTGATCGAATTCGATAATCCGGCAACCGCGGATCTTACTTGAACGCTCGTTTTTGCGGCGTTTTCATTCGCGCTCATTGCAATACCAAGGAGCAACAGAGCGCTCGTGTCGTCTGAACTTTCCTTTTTGCACGTATAAAACTGGAACGCCAACAAGGAAAGACAGATTATTTTTGTGAAATTTTTATTCATGAACTACAACATCCTCTTTGAGGAAAAGATATAAAACTTGCTCTGAAATTTTGTCAATAAATATTCAAAGAGTAATTATCACTTAGGGATTGGTGTTGAGAAATACTTTTATAAAGCCGTACGGAATTACTAAACCGATCTGACTTCCTTCCGTGATTCCTACGGAAGAACGAACGACGCCGATTGTTTTTCCGTTTTCTAAAAACACGCAAGAACCGCTGGCGCCCGGAAACGCGATTTGATTGACTTGGATAAATGGAATCTTCGGAAAAGAAGAATCGAATTGGGTTCTCTCCAAATGCGAAACGTAACCGAAATAAATTCCCGGCGTTCCGCCATACGCGCCCGTCCATGCAAAAACGCGAATGCCCTCCGATAATTCGGAGCGATCTACGAATTCTAAGTTTTCATTCGGGAAGATTTCAGAAGTTTCTTTGAGTCGGAGCAACGCCAAGTCGAACTTTTTCTCCGCCTTCGAAACGGCAACGGGGAAAAAAACATTCGCATCGTAAGAAACAAAAACTTCTCCATAGAGATCGCGCAGTATATGTTCCGTAGTAAGGATTACGTTTTTCCCTAAAACACATCCGGTTCCAAGCGGCGCTAAATTCTTATCCCTATAGATAAGCACCGACCTATTTTTGAGATCTCTCCATTTTCCGGAAGCGTCTTTAGGAGAATCGCAATACGGAAGACAAAGGAAAGAAATTAAGAATGAAACGTGGAGCGCATTTTTTTTTAATTTTAGCAAGGCTTTTCTCCGGATGGATGGATACTAACAGCCAAAAAAAACTTTGAGTTTTCGCAATAAAAAATCATAGTTTTTCCGATTCACGCCACCGTTAAGGATATAAGAAGATCGAAGAGAATCAACGACGAGTCGTAAATACGCGGATCGGCGTCGAACTGAAAACTGCTCTTAGAGAGAACCCGCAATTCTTCTGTATTTCCGGATCCATTCTGTGCGCTCGTTTTCATTCAAGTGCTTCAGATTGTGAAGGAAGTGTCGCTTAACGTGTCGAAACCCGCAATAACGGAACAAGCCGTAATTCATCTCGGGCCGGCCGGGATCGATCATTGCGATCGGATAAGTAGCTCGATGGTGTAAAAGCAGGATATCTTTTTATATCGCATCAACCCCTCCGGGAGAATCGAACCCTTCGGACGATTTTTGAATGAATAAACGAAATCGTACCTCGTCCCGGTGGGAACGGATACTTTTTTAAGCCGAATGATTCGTAATAAATTTCCGGATGAGTTCAGTCACGACTTTCGGTTGTTCTCTGTGCACCCAATGATTAGAATCTAATTTATGGATTTCTAATTTTTCAACGTAGTCTTTCGCGTTTTCGTAAATTTCAGGGAGAACTATAAAGTCCTTTTCGGGAACGATCAACTGTACGGGAATTCGAATGTGAGAAGGTGCGGAGATCACCGTTTTACCGAATAATAATTCTCGGAAGAGATGGATCGGCGCCATGGTAGCGCTGTAGATGTCGTTCCGACTCATCTGTCTTAGGTGGTCCTTTTTAGGAACTCCTCCCAAATCCATGACTAGTTTGTAGATGGGTTCTCCGAAATTCCGCCAGAGGAATTCGGGTAAAAAAGGAATCTGATAAAACCAAATATACCAAGAACGAAAACCTTGATCGAAAACTTTTTTCCAGTTTTCGAGATTGAGGCTGAAGATATCGTCGATCATTCTTTTCCCGGCTAACCACGGATGCGGACCGGATATAGCGGTAAAGGATCTTATATAACCTGAATATTCAGGATCGCTAATGAATAACCAGCCGAGAGCGGCTCCCCAATCGTGTCCCACGAGGTGAACCCTCTTATCTTTGGAAAGAAATCGGATCGCCTCCAAAAGATCGGGAAGGATGGCTGCGTAGTTGTATTCGGATTGTTCCAGGGGTTTCGAAGATCTTCCAAAACCTCTCAGATCGATCGCTCCCAGTCTATAAGATGTTTCCAATTCTTCGATTTGCAAATCCCAGGTTCTGTGAGTATCCGGATAACCGTGTACAAAAAGAATCACATCCTTGGAATCGGTTTCGGAATAAGTAAGAAACAGTTTTACTTTTTGATTTTCGAGGTATGTGTATTTCAAAAGTTCTTCTCCGGGTTTACGAATCGAATCTTCGTAAAAAAGCCAGGCTATGCTCGTTTTACGCCGCAAATTTTCCAGTCTTTTTAAGGAATTTCAATCTTTGTTCTGGTTGGATTTTCGAGCGCGGATTCTAACCTGGCCTCATGTCAGAGAACGGATCCGAAGAAGCTAAGTCGCTTAACGATTCCGGAAATCCGGCGGTGATGTTTCGAAACCGTCTTTCCAGAATGTACAAACACTGGAAGAAATGGGCGCGCAAACGAAGGCTGCAGTGTTTTCGAATCTACGACAGGGATATCCCTCAAGTTCCGGTAAGCGTAGACCTCTACGGACCCTACTGTCAAATCTCAGCTTATAAGAACAGTTACGAAATTTCGGAAGAAGAAAGAGAAAGAGAGAATTTAGAAATCGGTAAGATCGTATCCGAAGTTTTGAATCTAGATCCGGAAAGAATCTTTTGGAAAAAAAGGGAACCCAAAAAAGGGACACAACAATACGAAAAACAATCCGAACAATCCGAACTCTTGGAAGTGGAGGAGAACGGACTTCGTTTCTACGTGAATCTTTCCGATTATCTCGATACCGGTTTGTTTTTGGATCACAGAATCACGAGGGATCTTGTAAGAAAGGAAGCGAAGGATAAGAAATTCTTAAACTTATTTTCATATACGGGGGCCTTTACGGTTTATGCCGCCGCCGGCGGCGCTTCCAAAAGTCTTAGCGTCGATCTTTCCAACACGTATCTTGCATGGGCGGAAGAAAACCTCAGAGCGAACGGTTTCTCGACGACCAAACATAGAATGTTTCGCGCCGACGTTATCGAATGGCTTCGCAACGAACGAAAAGAAAACGATCGTGAAAGATTCGATCTAATCGTGGTCGATCCGCCGACTTTTTCCAATAGTAAGAAGATGACCGATATCTTCGACGTTCAACGAGACCACGTCGAGATTCTCAATATTCTTTACCGAGACTTTGCGCTTCCGGGAGCGATTCTTTATTTCTCCACCAACTTTAGAAGATTTCAACTTTCCGAGAAGTCGATCCTCTGGGATCAAATAGAAGACATCTCTAAAAAAACTTTGCCCGACGACTTCAGAAACGAAAGAATACATTTCTGTTGGCGAATGCAAAAGCCGAGCTGATTCTTGACGGAGGTTTGCCGCGTTTTTAGGACAGAGCAAAAGATAAATAGAATATTCTAAAATTATTGTAGCTTCGTCCTTATCGTCTTCCGTATTAGAACGTACTACTGAAATCAAACTGAAATATTTTCGGATTTGAAAAGAAATCCTTGCACGAGAGGGAATCTCATTTCCGAAGCCAATCGGAGATCTTCTGCGGTTTCGATTCCTTCCAGGACACAAAGGATATTCGATTCTCTTGCAAAATCGAGAAAGCCCCAGAGAAGATATTTGTAGGATTCCTTCGATTTTATCAGATTCAGCCAATATTTATCAAACTTAATATATTTAGAATATTCCAAAAAGTCAAAACAGAAAAGATTCTCTCGTCCTCCTACGTCGTCCAATGCCAAAGGAATCTCCGCTCCGCTCAACTTTTTCAGACAAAAGCGGGTTTCCGCGGTTAAAGTGGAATCCGTGTTTTCAATGATTTCACACACGAGATTTTTTTGTCCGCTCAAAAGATCGCACCAGTGTTTTGCCTGAATTTCATTTTTACAAACGTGCGGATCCAGATTTAAAAAAAGACGTTCGTTGTAAGGACGATTTTGAATTTGGAAACGTTTTAGATTTTTCTCAAACTCGAAAAAAAGTTCCTCGTGATCGTGCAATTCTTTGAATACGAAATCGGGAGAAAGATCGGATCCTTCAATTCTAAAACGCGCGAGGGCTTCGTAGGCGAATATGCTCTCATTTTCCAGAGAAACAATCGGCTGATATTCGGTATTGAAATTACCGTTTTCTAATATATTTGAGAGCGCCTTTTGCAGTGCGGCTTTGTTCGGCGTATTGGAGGCGTGATTCGAAGGATTTTCCGTAGTGATCGATTTTCCTTTCAGGAACTTGTTTATCACCTCGTTCGGTTCTGAACGGCTCGGATGAAAAGAGAAAAGATTCCGGAAAACTCTCCGGTCCAAAATCGAAGTGGATTCGAATCTCGGCAAATCGCTGTTAGGTGTGAATCTGAAAATCGACTTCATGCAAAACCTCATTTTTACAAGCTAAGAGGGAGGATTTAAAAAGTCAACATAAATGAGATTAGGTCTCATTATCATAAATTGAACCCAGAATGTCTTGAATTGGCGATTTCCGTCAGTTTTTATCGTTTGAAACGGGTAGGGTCGAAAGGCGTTTTCTAACTTCTTATTTTTCCAATTTACGCTTTCGAACGGTGAATAAATTCTTTCCTAAACTATTTTATGAAACCGCTTCGATCAATTTCTATTCTTTTTATTCTTGCCGGAGTTGTTTTGCCAATGTGCATAACGTCTCTCCGTTCGGAAGAATCTTTGTCTTCCGGCGCTGCAAATAAGATCGGACATCAGAACGAACGAAGAGTTCAAAAACGTTTTTATGTCGGCGGTTTTGGAATCAAGGAGCTCTCCTGGTTTCAATCCGGATATAATCTTAGCGAAAGATTTTCCGTATCCTTTCTCGCACATCAAAGGCATCGCGCGGATCATTTTGATTTGGATCGAACCGGCTATCAATCGGGAGCGGCGGCATTCTCCTTACAAAACAAAGACTTCACACAAAATCAATACACGATTTCGTTGGAATGGTTTCCGTTTACGATTCCATACTATTTCAGCATCGGGATCGGACAGGAATTTTATTTTCAAAGGGACCGTAAGAATGAAATTGTTGTCTACTCCGATGGAAGTGCGGACTCTAAAACCTGGCAATATTCAATTTCCAATAAAAGGGCGTATCTCGCTCCCGGAGCCGGGTTACGTTATGTGTTCTCTTCCGGGATATTTTTGAACGGAGGATTTAGCGTTTTACTTTTTACGAACAGTTCCGCTCACATTCAAAGAGAAGAGATTAGTTTTTACAATCTAAAGCCGGACCCGGCTATCTTGGAAAGAATCTGGAAAGACGGCAAGGAAAAGGAATTGGATCGTGCAAAGGGAATCGGGATCCAATTGTTTTTATCCGCCGGCATTTCGTTTTAAACCGATTTAATTTAATCAGAAATTAACAGAGAGTCTGTATCCTACTCCGGGTTCCGTCAAAAGCAGCTCGGGGTTGGACGGGTCCGTTTCGATTTTCTTTCTGAGACTTGCGACGTGAACCCTCAAAGGGCCGGACTCGTTTTTGGCGAGGGGACCCCAGATATGACGGATGATTTGTTCCTGGGTCAATACCTTGCCCGCGTGCTGGATCAATAGGGTAAGAAAGGAAAATTCGATCGGAGTCAAATGAACCGTTTTTCCCGAAACCTGAACGTTTCTTCCCGCCAAATCGACGAATAAATTTCCGGAAATAAAAAACGGCGAACCGGTATCCTGAGTTTTATTGCGAAGAGCCACTCGGATTCTTGCGAGAAGTTCTCCCATACTAAACGGTTTTGTAATATAGTCGTCGGCGCCCGTGTCCAATAACGTGATTTTTTCGGGATCGGAAGATAACACCGATAAAACGATGACGGGAGTTTCGCTCCAGGTTCTGATTTCTCTCAATGCGTCGATTCCGTTTCCATCCGGGAATTGTAAGTCCAACAGAATGACATCGGGAGATTCCGCTGCGGCTTTTCGAATTGTCTCTTGAACGGTGCTCGATTCGATTACGTCGTAATGCGAGGCATTGAGGCTGATGCGGATCATCTTTCGAATTCGATCGTCGTCGTCCGCTACGAGAATTTTTGAGTTCATAATTTCAGCCCGGCTTTACGGGAATGTCGATGCAAAATCTAGCGCCGCCTTCTTTTTTGTTTTCCGCTATCAATGTTCCCTGATGAGTCTCGACGATGGACTTGCTTATGGAAAGACCGAGCCCGCTTCCAACGTGATTTCGATTCTTACTTCTATAAAATTTTTCGAAGATTTTTTCAAGATCTTCTTCGGCGATTCCAGGACCATTGTCCTCCACGACGTATTGGATTCTTTCCTTTCCGCAGATCAACTCGATCGAAATCGGGGAGTTTTCCGGAGAAATCTGAACTGCGTTGAATACGATATTAAAAAGAGCCTGCTCCATAAGAGTGAAATCCATCCAAACCGGAATCGGATTTTCGGGAATACGAATCACACACCGGCTGTTCTTAACGGTTTGTCTAAGTCTCCTTACGACGACGTGGATCAGATCGGACGGATCGTGCCAGTCTTGTCTTAGTTTTAAAAAGCCGGATTCGAAGCGGCTCATGTCCAAAAGATTTCCCAATAACAAATTAAGAATCATACTGCTTTCATTGATTTCGTTTAACAATTCTTTGCGTGCCTCGGAAGAATTGTCGATTTCCGGTTCGAGAAGCGCGGTAACCGCGCCTCGAATCGCTGAAAGAGGAGTTTTTAATTCGTGAGAAAGCGAATTGAAGATGATGGTATAGAGTCTTTCGGATTGATTCGCGAGATATCTGGTTCTTGTCTCTTCGGATAACAATTCCCTTTCGAGAGCGAGCGCGATCTGATTTCCCATCGTAAGCAAAAGATTTTCCTGATCCAGATTGAGTCTTTCGTTTAAAATGATTCCCAAAACTCCGATGATCTTACCCGGTGCGACCATGGGGAAGTAGGTTCCGAGCGACATCGAAAGAGTGTCCGAAAACTTTCCTGCGGGAGTTCTATTCTTATAAACCCAGTTTGCAACGGCTGTCTCCTTCGAATCCGGAAAAAAATTTCCGGCTCTCGAGGAACTTGAATCGATCGTGCCCTGGTTTTCCAAAAGAATCGTCACGTCGGTTTGAAAAACTTTTTTTAAATATTCGGCGCCGATCTCCGATATCTGACGGATTTCCCTAGCGTGGCCTAATTCTTTGGAAAGCTCGTATAACGTAGCCAATCTTAATTCCCGATTGACGAGGGCTTTTTCCTTTTGTCTCAATCTGGAAGTCACGTTGCCTATGATGATCGATATAAAAAGAAAAGAGCCGAACATCAGAACGTCTTCCAGCTTTTCGATAAAGAACGTATATTTGGGAGGAATAAATAGAAAGTCCCAGAAAATTCCGGAAAGAAGTCCCGCAAGAATCGTGGGGCCTTTTGAGAAAAAGGAACCGATCGCTGAAACGAAGAAGAGATATAAAAAAGAGATGCTCCAATATCCGGTAAACGGTTCTAAAAAAAGACTCAAGCTCGTTGCCAAAAAAATCAGAGCGACCGATGCAACGTATTGTTTTCCTCCGGAAGAAGTTCTTAAAAAACGGCTGAAGATAGATTCTTCCCCGGAAAACAAAGTGTGATCGTAAGGAACCAAACACAACTCGAAGTTGGCCGTTGTCCTCGCGAGCTTCGAAGCGGGAGAGTTCCATTTTTTCCACCAAGACATCGGAGGTTTGCCGAGAACCACTCTCGTGATATTTTTTTGTTCGGCGATTCTGATAATCGCTTCCACCGGGTCTTCGTCCGCCGAGTATAAAATTTCGGAGCCGAGTTCTCTTGCAAAACTCAGATTCTTTTCCAATTGACTCAGATTTTCTTTGGAAAGATTCTCCCTCGTTTGATTGTAGATGGAATACAGTTCCCCGTTTCTTTCGTAAGCAAGCCGTTTCGCATAACGTAACAGAGAGTAAGAATTCGGACTTGCGCTGATCGCGACGAGGATTCTTTCCCTGAATTTTGTGGAGTCGGGAGACGTGTTGACGTGTCGAGCGGTGTAGTTTAACGCGGTTTCTCTTAAGAAGGACAGATTCTCCTTTTTAAAAAAATGATCTCCCGCCAAATTCGCCTTCTCTGGAACATAAACTTTTCCTTCCTGCAGACGTTTGCGGAGATCGTCCGGAGATAAATCGATCAACAGAATTTCATCGGCGATATCCAAAACCGAATCCGGAATCGTTTCCCGAATTCTCACCGAAGTCGTTTTTTCCACGGCCTCGACCTGGCTTTCCAAGTGCTGAACGTTTAGGGTCGTGAAAACGTTGATGCTGTGTTTTAAGATTTCGATAACGTCTTGGTATCTTTTGATATGTCTGCTTCCGGGAATGTTTGTGTGAGCGAACTCGTCGACTAAAACGACTTCCGGTTTTCTTTTAAGAATGGCGTCGATGTCCATCTCTTCGAATTGAATTCCTCTGTGTTCGATAATCTTTCGCGGAATAATTTCGAGTCCTTCCAAAAGTTCTTCGGTCTCTTTTCTGCCGTGAGTTTCGATATAACCAACGACTACGTCGACTCCCTCTTTTTTGAGCGCCCGCGCGGCGTTTAACATCGCGTAGGTTTTTCCGACTCCTGCTACCATTCCGAAAAAAATCTTTAGTTTTCCGGAAACGGATTTCTGTTCCTCGGCTTGTATCTTCCGAAGAAGTTCGTCCGGGTCCAATCTGGAATTTTCTTTCCAATCGGTCATGGGCCTATTTTTCCGAATTTAGAATCAAGATTCAAGTTCAATCTCAAGACGTTGATTCTTTTCTCTCCTATAAATCCAAAGGAAGGTTTTTCGACCGATTGTTCCAAAAGATTTTTCAATTCTAAGATTTGTTCCAGGCTTAGCTTTCTTGCGAAAGCGATTCTTTGGAGTTGAAATTGGGCGGCGGCGGGGGTGATATGAGGATCCAAGCCGGAGCCGGACGCGAATAGAAGATCGGGAGGAATTGCCGATTGATCCGGATGTTTTTTAAGAAGATATTCCTTTCTTTCGTTCACTTTCGACTTTAGAGACGCGTTAGTCGCGCTTTGATTCGAAGCGCCCGAGGCCACCGTTGCGAAGTCCGACGCAGAAGGTCTTGCCCAGAAATATTCATCTTTTGTAAACTTCTGTGCGAGCAATTCGGACCCGACGATTTGTTCTCCATTTTTGATCAAACTTCCGCCCGATTGAAACGGGAAAAGCCTTTCTGAAAAACCGGTGACGACGATGGGATAAAAGATCCCGGTTATAAAGGTAAGAAGGAATAAGGTTCTGATCGCGGTTGACGCCATGTTTAACATAAAAATTCTCCTCAATTGAGTCCTAAAAGAACTAAGATCCAGTCGATCAGCTTGATTCCGATAAAAGGAGTTACGATCCCGCCGAATCCGTAGATCAAAAGATTCCGTTTCAAAATCGTATTTGCACCTAACGGACGATAGGCGACTCCTTTGAGCGCGAGAGGAATCAACGCGGGAATCACGAGGGCGTTGAAGATTACCGCGCTCAAAACCGCGCTTTTTTGCGAACTCAATTGCATCAGGTTGAGAACGGAAAGAGGTCCGCCTAACGCGTCCGATGTGGCGTAGAAAGTTCCAAACAGTGCGGGAAGAATCGCGAAATACTTTGCGACGTCGTTCGCAATGCTGAAAGTAGTAAGGGCTCCTCTCGTCATCAGAAGTTGTTTTCCGATTTCCACGATTTCGATCAGTTTGCTCGGATTGCTGTCGAGATCGATCATGTTACCGGCTTCTCTTGCAGTTTGAGTTCCGGTGTTCATTGCGACTCCGACGTCGGATTGCGCCAATGCGGGAGCGTCGTTCGTTCCGTCTCCGATCATCGCGACGAGATATCCTTTCGATTGTTGTTCTCTGATTCTTTTGAGTTTTGTTTCCGGAGTCGCTTCCGCGAGGAAGTCGTCCACTCCGGCTTCCGCTGCGATCGCCGCCGCGGTGAGTTGATTGTCTCCCGTTATCATCACGGTGCGGATCCCCATCTTACGAAGACTCGCGAATCTTTCTTTTAAGCCTCCCTTGACGATGTCTTTTAATTCGATCACTCCCAAAAGACGATTGTCTTCCGCGACCAAAATCGGAGTACTTCCTTTTTGGGAAATTCTTTGAATCGTATCCTCCATATCGGAGGGAATTTTTTGACTGAAGTTATAAAGATAGGTTTTGATCGCGTCGCCGGCGCCTTTCCTGATTCTTCTTATAACCTTTCCTTCTTTTTTGAGATCGACTCCGCTCATCTTCGTGGAAGCGCTAAAAGGAATGAATTCTCCTTCCATCTCCGCGAGGTTTCTCTCTCGGATTCCGAATTTCTCTTTTGCTAATACGACAATGGACCTTCCTTCCGGAGTTTCATCCGCTAAAGAGGAAAGTTGCGCGACGTCCGCGAGATATTTTTCTTCCACACCGGCCGCGGGAAAAAACGATCTCGCCTCTCTGTTGCCTAACGTGATCGTTCCCGTCTTATCCAAAAGAAGAATGTCTATATCTCCCGCAGCTTCGATGGCTTTACCGCTTTTGGAGATAACGTTAAAACGGATGAGACGTTCCATCCCTGAGATCCCGATCGCTGAAAGAAGCCCCGCAATCGTAGTCGGAATTAAACAGACAAGGAGGGAAATCAAAACGGGTATCGAAAGGTCGGCCTTTTGTCCTCCTTCCTTTGCGACGAATTCCGAGAGAAAGGGAAGGCTGATCACGGCGATTAAAAATACGAAGGACAATCCGGAGAGGAGCATCGTAAGCGCGATCTCGTTCGGAGTCTTTTGCCGTTTGGCCCCTTCCACGAGCGCGATCATCTTATCCAAAAAAGTGTTTCCTTGTTCGGCGGTGATCGTGATTACGATCTTGTCGCTTAACACTCTGGTTCCGCCTGTTACCGCGCTTCTGTCTCCGCCGCTTTCTCTTACAACGGGAGCGGATTCTCCAGTGATTGCGGATTCGTCCACGCTCGCGATCCCTTCTATGATTTCCCCGTCTCCGGGAATCAAATCTCCGGGTTCGCATAACACGCGATCGCCGATCTTCAGGGAAGTTCCGGGGACCGGTTGTATTTTTCCGTCCACGATTTTTTTGGCGACGATGTTAGTTCTCGTTTTTTTAAGACTGTCCGTTCTCGCCTTTCCGCGTCCTTCTGCGATCGCCTCCGCGAAGTTTGCGAAAAGAACGGTAAACCATAGCCAGAGACCGATCTGAAGATTGAAGGAAGAATAAGACCCTCCGATCAGATCCTTGACGAAGATCCAAGCGGTGAAGAGCGCTCCTAAAAATACGATAAACATCACCGGGTTTTTTGCCTGGGCTCGAATACTCAATTTTTTGAATGTGTTGATCGAAGCCTCTCTTAGGACTCCGGATTCGAAAAAAACTTTGGATTTACGACTCATCCGATTCTCCTTAAAAAGTTCTGCCTTGTAACATTAGAAAATGCTCAAGTATGGGGCCGATTGTCAACGCCGGAAAAAAGGTCAACGCTCCCACGATGACGATGACCGACAAAAGAAGAATGTAAAAAGTTCCACCGTCCGTCGAGAAGGAGCCTTCCGAAATCACTTCGGATCTTTTTTTAGAAGCGGCGCTTCCGGCGATCGCCAAGACGGGAAGAATCACTCCGAATCTTCCGATCAACATCGCGATCCCGATCATGGAATTATAAAACGGAGTATCCGCGCCTAACCCCGCGAAGGCGGAACCGTTATTTCCTGCGCCCGAGGAAAAGGCGTAGAGGATTTCTGAAAGACCGTGAGGACCACGGTTTGTCAACGGAGAAAGGCCTTGAGGCAAGCTGACAGCGATCGCAGTGAAAAGGAGGATCACAGTGGAAGGTAAAAGAATCCCAAGTATGGACATTTGAATCTCCCTTTTTTCGATCTTTTTACCCATATATTCGGGGCTTCTTCCCACCATGATTCCGCTCAAGAAAACCGTAAGAAGAATAAACAAAACCATTCCGTACATACCGGCGCCGACGCCTCCGAAGATCACTTCTCCTAATTGAATGTTCAGCATTCCCACCAAACCTCCGATAGGCGAAAAACTGTCGTGCATGGAGTTGACGGATCCGTTAGACGCCACCGTGGTGGAAACTTCCCAGACGGCGCTGTTTAAGATTCCGAATCGAGTTTCTTTTCCTTCCCAAAAACCGTTAACTCCCGAGAGAGGATTGAACGAGGATTCCGCGGTCCATACCGTCAAAACTCCGATGGAAAAAACGGTGAACATAACGAAGAAGATCACCCATGCGTGTTTGAGATTGCCCACGATTCTTCCGTATAAAAATACACAAGCTCCCGGCAGTAAAAGGATCGAAAGCATTTGAAGAAAGTTGGAGATCGGAGTCGGATTTTCAAAAGGGTGCGCGCTGTTGACTCCGAAAAAACCTCCGCCGTTTGTTCCGAGTTGTTTGATTGCGATTTGAGAAGCCGCGGGACCCAAAGGAATGATCTGAGTGTTTCCTTCCAAAGTAGCGGCCGTAACATATTCGGAAAAATTTTGAATCACTCCGGCGTTCGACAAAATCAAAGCCAAAAGAAAAGAAAGCGGGAGAAGAATATAAACCGTTCCTCGAATCAGATCTCTCCAGAAGTTGCCAAGGCCGGGATTTGCATTGGAGGAAAGTCCGCGAGCCAAGGCCAAAAGGACACAGAGGCCGGTCGCTGCGCTTACAAAATTCTGCACGGTAAGTCCTATGGATTGCGAAAAATAACTCAACGCCGCTTCTCCGGAATACGCCTGCCAATTTGTGTTCGTCATAAAACTTACCGCGGTATTGAAGGCTAAAAAAGGATTTAGACCGGCTAAATTTCCGGAATTCATAGGAAGAATATTCTGAAATGATAATATTCCAAAAAGTATCGCAAAACCGAAGAAGTTGAATAGAAGAAGCGAAATTGCGTATTCTTTCCATTCCATATTCTTTCCCGGATCGATTCCGCAGATTTTATACAAAGCGGCTTCCATTTTCGGAGTTGCAGTCGAACTAAAAACCTGATAGAGCCAGGCCCCGACCAGAGGAGATAAAGTTATGATCGAGAAAAGAAAGATTGAAAGTTGGATCCATTCCGTAGCCATAAATTCTCCTTAGAATTTTTCCGGTTTAAAAATCGAATACACGAGATAAACGAGGCAGACTCCCGCTAAAATAAGCGCAACGGTTGTTTCTAAATTCATAATATTCTATTTCCTGAAACTTTCAAATATATACGATCTCGGCAAAAAGAAAGGATCTTATTTTCTTTTACCGTTCGGGAAAGAACGGGAATGGACAAAGATTGATTCATGCTCCAAGTAGATCATGTTCCGAGTTCGGAGTCAATCGATGCGGGATTAAGGAAAGGAAAACGAAGTTAAGAATTTGTTAAGTTCAGAGAACTTCTACGGAGAGAAATGTGATGTCATCCTGCGTTTTCTGTCCGGAAAGAAAGGCCTCTAAATCGCCGAATATTGATTTTACGAGATCGGGAACCGACTTGGAGGATTCCTTGAGTATCGAGTCGAGGAGACGTTCCTCTCCGAATTCTTCCTCGAAGGCGTTGAATTCTTCCACGATTCCGTCCGAGAAAAAGAACATCTTATCTCCCTTCGCGATTTCCAAAAATTGAGATTGATATTTTACCTTATCCGAAATTCCGATGATCGGTCCGCTTTTTGAAAGCCGAGTGACGGTGCTCCCTGTAAGACAAAATTGATCGGGATGTCCCGCCGCGGAATAAGAAAGCGTTCCTTCGGAAGTGTCCACGTCCGCGATGAGGCAACTGAAAAACGATTTGATCGCGCTGTATTTCGCGATGATCTCCTTATTCAATTCCGAGATTACTTCTCCGGGCGGAAGATCCAAATACTTGAGACTTTCATATTCGGATTTGATTAACATGGTGACTAACGCGGCTTGTACTCCGTGACCGGTCGCGTCCGCGAGAAAAATTCTGATTTTGCCGGGAGAAATTTCCGCGTAGTCGTAGATGTCCCCTCCGACTTCGTTCATCGGGATATATTTGGTTAGAATGTAGATTCCGCCTAACGTGGCTTCCGGTTTCGGTAGAATTCTGTCCTGAATTTTTTGTGCGTAGAGAAGATCTTTCTGTATCAGATTGATGGTGTTGTTGAGTTCGGAGGTTCTTTCTATTACCTTCTCTTCCAATTCGGCGTAGAGGTTGGCGTTTTCAATAGAAATCGCGGCTTGCCCCGCGATGAGTTCCAAGGTTTGAATTCTGTTTTCGGTGAAAATCCCTTTTACGAGTTGATTTTCGAGATAAAGAACTCCTTTCAAACCGCCTGCGTGAACGAGCGGAATACAGATGACGGATTGCGGTCTCTTTTCCTTGATGTATTGATCCGTAAAATCTTTGATGGAAGAAGAATCGAACCCGTTTGTCGAGATCATTTTACCGGTTCTAAAAACGTAATTGAGATAAGATACCGGATATTGGGTCTCCTCAAGTTCCGGCAGGTTTTCCACCACGATTCCGTCTTCTCCGCTTTGCCCCGCAAGATAGACCATTAAATTTTTATTGTGTAAGTGAAAGTAGATCGCTCGGGTCGCTCCCGCAGTTTCCATCGCGATTTGAATCAATTTTTTTAAAAGATTGTCCAAAACGATTTCGCCGGACAGTAAATTATATGTTTTTAATATGATTTCCTGATCTAAATCGGGGGTTTGATTCTGAATTCTGCGTCCGATCGCCTCGGGAGAAAGGGAAAGATCCAATCTGTTTGAAAACCGATTCTCCAGGTCGTCGACTTTTGTGGCGGCGCCCCATCTGGAATACAAATCGATCGAATGTTGAATATAATGATTTCCTAATGAAAAATTTCCGTTTTTGTAATGGAACTTGGCCGCAATTTCGCAGGAAAGCGCTTGAAAAGAAAGAAAGCCGGATTCTTGAAATAGTTTGATCGCTCTTTCGTAACCGGAGATCGTTTCGCCGACTTTCCCTCTGTTTCTGTCCCGTTCCGCTCTCAGGAGTTCCAGGTGACCCATGAAATTTTCGGGGCAGTCTTTACTCCATTTTTCAAAAAGTGAAAAAACCAATTTTAATTTTTTGGAGAATTTGGTCCGATTGGAAAAGGAAAAGTCCTTAAAGTTTTCTAAGATCGTTAGTCCGTAGTAGAACCAAAATTCGGCGTAAGGGATCAATCCGAACGCGTTCTGGATCAGCTTCTCGCCTTCTTGTCCGGCCTCCAATCCTTTTTGAAAGTTTCCGGAAAAGTAATATAACTTAGTGAGGTCGTGGTAGAAATAGGAAAGCGCGGTGAAATTCTTATCGTCTATAATTCCCTTTTCGAATTCTTTGCTGTGAAAGTTTTCGTCGTCGAGCGAATCGGGCGATTGAGTTTTTCCGGCAAGAGCTTTTATGAACTGGTGGGAACTTTTCGCGATCGTGAATGCGAAACTGTCCCTGGACGCGGTGAAATATTGATCCGCATTTTCGATGTCGTTTAACAATTCTTCTATCGGGATGGATGCGAATATTTTTTTCTGAGTCTTTGCCTGCATGCTAAAACCGGCGTAAAAAATATCCCCGTTTTGCAGCGCTCCGTTGTGGACGTCGTCGAGTAAACCGATATCCAAAGTAATATGTCTTTTCCAATGACAAAGATAGGCGGAATAGACGTATTGTACCTTCCATTTCACCAAATCGAAATGGATTTTATCGTTTAGATCCATCGCAAGTTTCGAATATCGGATCGCTTGGTTCAGATCTTTAAGGGCCTGATTTACGATCATTCCGTAGCCGCTGTAGGCGATCGGGCTGCTCCTGGAAACTCCCTTTGTCAATGAAGTATTAAACATTTTTAATACGATCGATGCGAACAGGTTTTGGTTGTAAGTGAACGCCGAGGGGCCTAGGTCGGCGAAAAGGTCGATCAGGGCTTGGTATTCCGGTTCTCCGTTTTCCCGGACGTTTACGAGTTCGATATCCGTTTTTCCTTTGGAAAGAATCATGGAAAGAAAAAGTTCCTTAAAAAGGACCAAGGTCACTCGAAGAGGAGAGGAGGGAATGTTGATCTTAAAGCGCCGCATCGCCCGAAGACCGGCGAGGACCGCATTCTCCACTTTGTTCATTTTAGAATAGAGTCTTACTTGAATCGCGTCGGCGCGGATGTATTGCAAATCCGGAAGATTCAAATTTTCTAATGATTCCAAAAGCTGCATCGTTCTCTCGTAATTGTTCAGAAGGTATTCGGTTTCCGCGGTTTCCAGAATTACGTTGGAATACAATTCCAAATCGTTGATCATCGCCTCTTGATCCAAAGAGTTTAAAGCCGAATTCAGATATTGAAGAGAACTTTCGTAGGCTCCGGAACTTTTTGCCTGCAAGCCGGCCTTATAGTTTAGAAGAGTCAATTTTTTTCTAAGCATATCCTCTTCGATGACTTCCCTCGACTGGTTGAGGTGATTCGTAATCTGAAAAAGAACCCGATTTTTCGGACTTGGTCCGTGCAGATCGAGGAGCGCGATTCCCACCTTTTTGTGAAATTCCTTTCTTTTCCATTCTTCCAAAAGACTATAGGCGGCCTGTTGTACTCTGTCGTGCGAAAAACCAAATGCTTGTTCTGCGGAGACGTTTTCTTCGAAAAGGGAATGGTCCTGATTGTGGGACGGGGCTAAAAGTCCTTCTCTTACGGCTTCCCAGAGGATTTGATTGAGTTTAGCAGTATCAAAAAAATGTAATTTAGAAATAAATCCCGAAGTGAATCTTTCTCCGAGACAGGAACAGACTCCGAGCAGCTCCTGAACTCCGGGGGAAAGATCCCTGATCCTTTGGCATAAAAGATCGATCACGTTATCCGCAACAGGAAGCTGAAGCGCTTTTTCGTTGTCCCATTTCCAGAGTTTTGTTTCGAATTGATACGATATGGAATTAGTCTTTTCCGAAGTTCGAAGCAGTTGGACGATCGCGAACGGATTTCCCAGAGTTTTTTTGTGAAGGATCGAAGAAACGACGCGGATTTCTTCCTCGGGACCGGGAGCCAAATCCTGCAATAGACGATAGATACTTTCCTCGTCCAGAGGATTGACGGTGATCAGATTCTTCTGAACCCTATTGCTTTCAAGGGATTCTAAAATTTTTGAAAAGGTATTGTTTTTGTCCGTCGCTTCCGGGCGATAAGAAAGAATACATAAGAAATTCTTAATTTTTGAATATATTAAAAATGTTTCTATGAGTTTTAAACTTGCCGGGTCCGCCCATTGAAGATCGTCCATATAAAGAACGAGCGGACGGCTAATTTCGGAGATAGCGCGGATAAAATTTCGGAGCGTAAAGTAGAATCGGTTTCTGTTTTCGTCGGGCGGTAGTTCCGCCAACTCGGGTTGAGGACCGATGATAAACTCCAACTCAGGAATCTGATTCAAAAGAATTTTTCCGTTGGCTCCGGTATATTGTAGAATGAGTTTTTTAAATTCTTTGATATCCTTTTCGGGTTTGGATAAGAATATGGAAACAAGATCCCGAAGAGAATGGATCAAGCCCCCGAAAGGAACCGAAGTTTCATATTGATCAAATTTGCCTTGGACTACGATTCCCCCTCTTTCGGAGATGCTCTTTAGGAAAGATTTCGCTAAGGCGGATTTTCCCGAACCGGAATCTCCGGTGATCAATACTAAGCCCGTTTCTCCCCGAAAAACTCTATCCAAAGAAGATTCCAATACCGCCTTTTCACGATCTCTTCCGTACAACGCCGACGGATCGAAACTCAAATCCGGAACGTCTCTTGTTCCCGGAACGAAAACCGCCTCTTGATTTTTGTCTTCGTACTCTTTCCGGGAAAGCTCCAAATCGTAGATCAATCCATTGATGGACGCATAACGTTGTTCAGGATCCTTTTCCAGTAGTTTCGCGATGATAAGCGAAATGGAAACCGGAAGGTCGTCTCGAAGAGTGTGAACCAATGCCGGCCGCCTCGCCAAATGCGCGTGCAGAAGTTCATTTCTGTCTTTGGAAACGAACGGCAACATTCCGGTGATCATCTGGTAAAAGATAATTCCCAGAGAATAAAAATCAGTGCGCAGGTCCAAAACCCGGGAAAGTCTTCCGGTCAATTCCGGAGGAAGATAGGATAGAATTTCGACGGATAGATCCGGCGTAACGGAAGGAGAAGTATCCTTTCCCGAGAAAGTCGAGGATGAAAAATCCGTGATTCTTGCTATTCCGGTTTCCGGTTGAACCCAGATGTTTCCAGGACGTAGCGCCTGATGTAGAATTCTTTTTTCATGAATTTCTTTGAGAGCCAAGGAGATACTCATGGCAATCTCGAAAAATTTTTCTACAGAATTAACACCGTTTGGATACATTCTGGAGAGAGGAACCGATCCGTTATCTTCTATTACGAGGATGGGAAGGTCTTCATGTCGGATTAATTCCAGAGAGTTCTGAATTCTCGGACCTTTAGCAAAACTAGAAATTCTAAAATCGTGATGAATTTTCTGAATGTCTTTGCGCGAAGGATTTTTTTGACGAAGAATTTTGAGGAGAACGTGCTTCCCCGATCTTTGATCCAGAGATCTGTATATCAGAAACTGATGATCAATGGAAAAGGATTCGAAAGTTTCAAAGCCGGGGAGTTCCATCCTGGAAGAACTGTGATATTCTCCCTAGGATTAAAATCAAAAAGAAAAAAATTGATTTTAGAAAATCAGAGGAAACATTTCGCCGCTTCGATACCGCTCACAACGGTACTTTCGACACAACCGGCGTTCAAGATCGGATTTTGTATCCAATCCCCCGTTATGACAAGATTGGAATAACCGTTCATTCCCGCGGGGAGTCTGTATTTTGTGGAGCCCTTTGCCGATAAGACATATCTTTCGGTAGGCTGTATATTTAAACGGACAAACTGGCCTTCGATTCTCGTTACGCCGCTTTTTTCCTGTTTATCCAAAAGAAGATTCCAATTGAATCCTCCTCTGGCTCCGGTCATTGTCGCCGCCGGCCAAAGAGTGCTAACGTCTTGGTTTAAAAAGAGCGCGACTCTTTCTCTTAACTTTTTCATCTCAGCCTCTATGTCGGGGTTTGCAAGGGGGTTGCTCGGCGCCGTTCCGGGCGGGGACGGTCCGCAAAAATAAGCGATATGATTCGGCGTCATGGAATCCGGCCAAGATTCCCGATTGATGAGATGACTCATGTCGCACCAAGTATCGAAGGGTTCGACGAAGGAGCCGAGGATCGGCGGCTCGTTTTTCCAATACTTCCATCCTAAGCCGGCGCTATCGGGAAACATCCAGAGTTGAAACGCGTCCGTCAGACAAGTCTCTATCGTTTCGGTCATCTGTTTCCATTGCGGATTCGTGTTTAGAATTTGAGGACATAAGAATGGGATCGCGCCGATCGATATTCCGAATACGATTCGATCATAGTCTTTTCCGTGTTCCAGGACGATCTCTTCCCTATCCTTCCAGTCGGACCAATAGTTCTCCAGATCTACATGCTCTTTTTTTAATATTTCCCCCTCTACGATTTGATCATACAAGGGCTCCGATGGCCAGCAAGGTAGACCTTTAACATCGATTAGTGGAGCGTATTCTTCTCCCTTTAAGGTGACCTGTCGTCCAATACGAATGCTCTGGATGTTGGCTTTTCCTTCCGATGTTCCGGGAACGAGTTCTCTGACTCTGTGGAAAAATTTGATGTTAACTCCGCGTCGTTTTAGAATTTCGTAAAGAGGGGTCATGATCGTATCGCCCATTCCCGCCTGCATCCTGTAGGCTACGGCCCCTCTGTATGTGAAAACCATCCGAAGAGCCCCCTTCAGAGCGGTGCCCGCGGCAAAAGTATATTGATTCACTCCTCCGAACACGAGACCGTAGATCGCCTGAACGATCGCGGAGTTGATCGTGAGTTCGCTCGCTCCATGGTGTCTCAGCCATTCTCTGTAATCGTAATCGTCTATACTTTCAAAGCCTTTTTCAAAGAGCCGATCTTCGATCATACCTTTGATGTTCGTGAGAGAGAAATCGACCATGATCCAAAAGCGTCTCGCGTTCGTGTTGGATTCGATCTGTTTTTCAACTTTCTTCCAGAGAGTTTTTGCAAAAAGGTCGACGATCTTTAGAAAACGATCCTTTGGAAAATCGGAACTGAGTTTATTCAGAAGATTTTTTAAGACAAAGAGAGTTTTACCGATCAGATCGAGGCCGATCGCTTCGACGGTTCCTTCGATCCATTCTAAGATCTGATCCCAGATTCCGCTTTGATTTTCGTCTTCTTTCTCCGGAAATATAGTATCCGCGTTTTCGTTGTAGTATTTATGCAGATAATTTAAAATGAGTCCCGGATAGTTTTTCGGATCCGGAAGATCCAGACTTTCTCCCGGAACCTGATCGTTCATCGGAAAATCGATGGGCCAAGGAACGTAACCGTCGTTTACTTTTTCTTCTAAGACGAAATAGTTCGCCGGTTTAAAAGCCTCTTCCCAAGTCGCCAAAGGCTGAGTCAGCGATCTTCCGGCTTCCTGATAACATTTCTGTATGAGCTGGAAAGCGTGATCGTAAAAACCGAACCATATATGAAGACCGTGTTCCTCGATCCGATTGTAGATCTGTTGGTTTCTGCCGCTTGCGCCTTTTCCACCGAGCCTCCAGCCCATGTGGTATAACGTAAGATCGTATTTTTTTTCCCAACCCGGTTGAGAGGTGATTTCGTAGGCCGTAACCAACGAACTTAAGCCTCCGCCCAAAATGACTACTTTTTCTTTTTTATCGGCCATCTTTCTACCTGACTCTTTTAAAAATTAATGTATATAAATTTTAGAATATTCTTAAAATATTATGCGTTTTGGTGAATGATCTTTCCGGGTGAAAAGTCGAAATCAAAATCGCACCAAATTCCGAATTGAACCGGAACCGAAGCCCCTTTGAGGCCGAAGTCTTTGATAAAAGGGAAATACGGATTGTCGAGAAGATCCAAAACGTAATTTCCTTCCAGAAGTCCGCCTTTTCGAAAATGAGTTACGTTGCTGCTCGCTTCCACGATCGCTTGGTAACAGGCAAGAGTCGGATTGGCCGCGTCTCTGAATTGTTTGAGAAAGACCATACCCAGCTCCGGAGAGAATAAAAAGTCCAGAAGATTGACGACGAGGCCCATTCCCGGGATCGCGATCTTGGACGGATCTCCGAAAAGAATTTCCGCAAACTTACTTCCTATTTTGGAAAAATCATCGTAAGATTCTTTTGTTTTGGATCCGCCGGGCGGACAAGTGAGCGTGAACATTCTTTGCGAAATCGCTTGTCTGTCTTTGCCGCGGGGAGTAATCGCATCCACGGAAAAATATTCCGGAGGAACCTGCAAGGAAGGCATCTGAAAATCGCCTTGGATTTTGTGGAACCCGTAGATTTCTCTTCCCGTCGCCATCGCAGTCGGAATGTCCACGAAAAGATACGGCTGATAAAAGCGGATTCTGAGCGGATCCTTTGCAAAGAGGGGAATCCAAAACCCTACGTCCGTTTCTTCCACCCAACCGCAATCGTTGCCCGGAACCAGGTATTGTTGTTTCGCAAAGACGAGAAATAATTTATCGGTGAACGCGGAGTAGTGGGCCGAACCGTTTGCGGGACCGTTTAAATCCCGATCTACGATCGTTTGAATCGAATTCTGATTTCCTTCTATGCAAAAAGAATAAAATTCCACTTGTTTCATCTGATAGGGCGGGGGTAATTCCTGTTCTCCGCCGCGCACAACGTAATTTGCCATGAGTTCTCCTGTTTGGATCGGGGTTCATGGTTTCTTAGGAAATGAAAATATTGTAAATAAGAAAATTACGAAAAAATGATGTTTCTTCTGCTCCTTATTCCTGGAAGAATTTTGGACAACGTTTCCGAATATTGAAGCCGAAGGGATTTAGTTTTGAATTCGATGGCAAATCGAATCGACTTACACAAAACGTAATCCGCATTTATTTTCCGGATTTGATTCTATGGAATTAGAATTCGGAAAGGGGCGTTTTGATTTACAGCGCGTCCCAAAACCTTATTTTATTTTGTCGGAAAGATCAAGCTGCAAGGTTCTGTCCCAATTTTGGGAAAGGTTCTTATAAAAGTGTCCTTTGCGTTTTTCTCGATTTCCCGAATTCTTTGCCGAATGAAAGTTTCGGTTTTTTCGTTTGGTCCGGATCGGATCTGCGATGAATCGGATCGATTTGTCTAACTCTTTCTTCCGGTGAGTCTGCGCCATAATTCGATTTCTTCGATTTTCTTTTTTCGAAATCGGACGAATCTTTCCTTTGAATCCGAATCCCATATTAGAATTTCATGTTTTTCGCAGAAAACGCGGTCGTTCGGTTCTCCGAATTCTTCCTTTAATCTTTTTTCGTCTAAGCCTGGTAAGACGGCGAAGTTATATTCCCTCTCCGGAACTTTTATAAACCAATTCCAAGAATTCTGCCAGTATTCGGGATGAAGGTCCTGTAGATAATTGTCGGCGCGCAGATCTTTTTGAGAGAAGATTCTAATTCTTCTCGAGTTCCAAAAATCGGAAAGTCCTCTCGATCGGGAAACGATTTCTTGTTTCCGATCCAGACAATCCGCCAACGAATCCCGATACAACCTTGGCCGTAAGTCTCCCCAATACGAGGAACAAGCTCCTACGATCAAGATTATCAAACTCAATCCTCGAAAGACCTCCCGGAGATAAGAAGTCGATAAACGAAGAAGCGCAACGATTAAAAACGGAATCCAAAAAAACAGGAGAGGAAGCAGATAACGTATCGCGATTCCGTCTTTTTGAAAGATTCCTGAGAATGCACCGGAAATTAAAATTCCGAAAGAAGAAACGAGGACTACCAACGCCGAAAAGGATATGTGTTCGTCGAACGGTTGTTTCTTCTTTGTCCTTTCGTTCGAAAGGCGGAGCAGCATCCAGGATGAAAGATAAAAAAGAATGAGAAGTAGGAAAGAATAGGGAGTAAAGAGGATTTGATTTTGAATCAGGAGCCAAAGAGGCCGGATGAAATTCCAGGATGTTTCCCTTTGATAATAATTCGTCGGAATAAAAATAAGATCCGATTTGGTCAGATTCTTATAAAGAATCAAACCGATTCCGATAAAGAACAGCAAAAGTAAAAAAGAATTCCGATCTTCTTTTTCTCTTTTTCGGATCCAAGTTTTTCCCGCAAAGAACAGACACGGAAGTGAAGAATAAAAAAAGTATAAGGGATCCGATACGATTAGGAAGATTTGCATCGCTCCGAACAGAATCCAAAAATAGGTGGAATTCTTTTTTCTCTTTTCGGAAAGCCACATAGCTCCGGAGATCAAAGTGAAGACGAGCGCGCCGCCGTGGACCGCAAATCCTAAAACCGGAAAAAAATACGACTGAAACGAAAAAGAAATTATAAATATCGAATATACCCAAATGCTGATTTTCGAGGAGATGTCTTTGGTTTCATCCGAATCGATTCCGGAACGGATAAAAAATAAAAGCGCTCCCAGAAGAGCCAATGCCTGTAAAAAAAATACGACGTATTGACTTTTTACGCCGTCGTCCACAAAAAGTTTTATCAGAAAAAAGGCGGCTATGTCCGGAAAAAAATACGGCGACGGAGTAACGCTCCAGCCTAAGAATGAATTCCCGTCGGTGATTATATCCTGATATAGAACCGCAGGATAGAGAATGTCTGCGTTGAATACGAGGTCCGAGATTTGCGGTTGATTGTTAAGCGAAGTCAGAAAGACAAAAAAGGAAATCGCAACGAGTACGATTTCCTTTTTGAACTTCCGAAACATTCGGTTTTTATTGAGGAATTGAGTTTGTTGCGGGTTGAGTTTTAGGAGCGGTCGTCGTCGACGGAGCCGGCGCAATCGCTGGTTCCTTGTCTACGACGGTAATTCCGTTCTTTTTATCCACGGTTCCGCCTTCCACCATAACTTGCAGAGAACGAAGTCCCGGTTTGTTGCTTGAAAGCCATTTCTGGAAGTTTGAAATCTTTTGAACGCAGTAGTGAAACCCGCGGTCCGTAGAAATTTCGGAACCCGGCGACCAAGGAAACAAATCTCTTCGAACTGAGATCGTTCTTACTACGAGCGACTTCTCGTCCACCGGAAGATTGATAAGCGAATTCTTAAATTCCTGGGGATAAGCAAAGTATTCTTCCGCGTTGCTGAAGTAGATGATTCCGACTTTGTGTCCGACTTTTTTCAGAGTGTTTCCGATTCCGAGAAGAGTTGTGTTGCCCAGAAGATTTCCCTTTAACGGAAAGATTCTATCCTCGATCGCCAATTTTCTAATATAAGAATATTGTTCGTCGTCGGTTTGAAACATCTTGTAATTGTATTTTTTAGAAAGCATCAGATTGGTTCTATGACGTTTCCTGATAAAAGGCGAGGCCTGTTTGTAGACCTTCTTATACACATCCGGATTGGAAAGCGAAGTCTGAATCAGTTCGAGTGCGTCCTTCTCTCCTTCTTTTCCCCAGTAACGGATAAAATCCTCTTTCTTTTCTCCCTTCTTGAGAAAGAGAACGGTAATCTCGTTTGCGTGAACCACGATTTGGGTGAAGTCCATCAGATAAATAAAATCCGATTTTGCCCAGGCGGCGATCGTAAGGTTCTGTTCGGAACCCACTCCGATATACGCGTTGCCCGCGTTTTGAACGTGAGGAATCAGCAAGTCGAGTCTGTCTTCGTTGGAGACGGTCGTATCGCCCACGTCCCATTTTGTGGGAACGAGGACTTCCTGCGGAGTTTCTCTGAGAATTCCAATCTTGGAAACGAGATTTTCCTCGCTCAGGGAACGGGTTTCCTTCACTTTTTCCGAGCCGGAACAGAACGAAAATCCGAAGGAAAAAAAGATAAGAATAATATAAATTCCTAATTTAGAATTGTTGAACATGTTATTTGTTTGCGTCCTTGGCACAACGGAATCCAAAGTGATGGTATTCCGGAAAATTTTCTGGGATATGAGATCTTCTTTTAGAGCCTCTCGCGTAATTGGCGGGCCACCACCAGGATCCGCTTTTCAAAACCTTCTTCGTAAAACCGGGACAGGATTCCTTTCCGGCGCAAGGGCCTTTGGGGTCCTTTCCTTTGCAAGCGTCTCCGCAAGACGTAAAGGAAGGAGAATACCAATCCTGAGTCCATTCCCAAGAGTTGCCGGCCATATCGTAAAGTCCGTAGACTCCGGGAGCTCTGGTTCCCACGTTTGCGGTCGGCATCAGATGAGGCTTTGCCGTTTTTTTGGCGACACATCCCTTGACATCTCCCACTTCGATGATTGCCTTTTCGCAGGTGGCGGGTTCGTTTCCCCAAGGATATAAATTTCCGTCGGGACCTCTTGCCGCTTTTTCCCATTCCGCTTCTGTGGGAAGACGTTTGCCCGCCCATTCGCAGAATTCCTTGGCGGTGTACCAGCTGATTCCCGCTGCGGGTTGTTTGGGTCCTAAATACGGTTTACCATAACGCGGCCCGATATAGTTGCATTTCCCGGTCTTAAGACATTCTTGGCACTTGCCCGCGCTTTTACATTTGTCAAACTCTTCGTTTGTGACTTCGTAGACGTCCATGTAGAAGTCGCTCACGTAAACTTTCTCCTCGGGTTTTTCATCCGCGTCGTAAACGTTGCTTCCGCGTATGAATTCTCCGGCGGGAATACATTTCATTCCCGGAACTTCCCGGCTTCCGCAAGCGGAAGAATCTGCAAGGAGTTTGCAGTCGAATTCCGCGCAAGCCGCCGAAACGATAACGCTCCAAAGAAGAAGGTTCTGAATTTTAGATTTCATGAATGGGTTCCTGCCCAAAAAATTCTTACTTACGAAGATTCTTTTAGGCTGAGGATAGACTGAAAAAGGAAACGGACAAATCAAGAGAAAATTCCCCGGACGCGCGCGCCTTCGGCGTTCGTGCGAGCCCGTGTCGCTCAATGGAGGAGTCGTTGGGTACGGGAGTATCGTCGATCGAGCGAAGATCGCTTTCGCATCGAGGAAAAAAATATCTGGATTCTGGAACGGATGGAAGCAAAGTAGTTCCAGTCTTAAAATCGAATGAAACCGCAATTTGTTCTTCTCATCCGAGCCTTCCTCCTTTTCGGTCTGGGCTTGATTCTACTCGTTTCCTGCGCGGGTTTTTTTCGAAAGAGGATTCCGAATTCTCCCTTAAACGATACGAGAAAGATGCTCCTGATCAAAATCGATCCGGGGCGTTTGGGAGAATTTAAGGAAAGAACCAAAAGAAAATATCGGATCAGTTATCAAGAATCGGACGCTTATTATTCGGTGATGAGCAAAGAAGACGTGGAAAAAACGGGCTTTCCTTCTCCCGGGATCAGCGTGATCAAACAGAACTTTCCGTTCAAATACTACTCCGGAAATTATCAGGAATTGATAAGCGAAACCTTCGGCGGATTGGAGGACCTTAAAAAAGGCTATAAGGATAATATATTAAATATCCATTATATACTCGGGATTGCAAATCACCATTCCAAACTGGCGAGAGCGGAAGTGATCGGAAAAAGCGCGAGAGGAAGGGAAATCCCGGCATTAGTTCTCACCGATTCGAACGTTCCGGATAAGGACAAAGTTTCGGTTCTTTTCAACTGTGCGCATCACGCCAATGAAGCGATATCGATCGAGCACTGTTACGATATCGTCTACACCATTCTTTCCAAGCCGAAAGAATATGAGGAAATTCTAAACAAGATTAAGATCTGGATCGTTCCCATCGTTAACCCGGACGGGGCCAGACATTTTTGGCACGTTTCCAATCTGATGGGAAGAAAGAACGGATATCCCGGAGTGGGACCGGTGAACGATAAGATCAATCCGGGAGTCGATATCAATCGGAATTATCCTTTTTTTTGGGGAAAAACGGGGGGAGGTTATTCCTCGTCCAATCCGGCCAATTATTTTTACAGAGGACCGTCCGCGGGTTCCGAGCCGGAGACAAAGGCTATGATGGATCTTGCCCAGAAGGAAAGGTTCGTTGCCTCCATTAGCTATCATGCATATGCGAATTGTCTTTTGATTCCTTATTCGATCGATTCCTTAAACAACCCGGAGCCGGATATGGCTTCCGAGCTCGGAAGAAAAATCGCCTCTTCCGTCGCGAGTTTAAATCCTGAGAAAGAATTCGAAGCCAGAAAGAATATCTATCCGATCGACGGAGTGGATCAGGATTATTTATACTTCGCCTACGGAACGTTAGCCTATCTTTTGGAAACCACCCATCTCAATCCGGTTTACAAAGAAGTCGAAAAGGTGAATCTGAGTTTGAAGGATTCATGGAACATTTTGTTAAACGAAGTCGTCGAGGGACGAAAGATATTTTTAAAGATTACCGACGAACAAGGTTTTCCTCTCGAAGCCAAAGTCGAAGTAGAAAGGATAAAATACTTTCAGGAAGAAATCAGATTCTCCAATCGCCAAAACGGATTTTTCTTTCAGTTGTTTCCGGATCGAAAGGAAACTAAGGTCAGAATTTCGAAAGAAGGTTACGAAACTTACGAGTTTCAAATCCGCCCGAGCAGAAACTGGGAACCGTATAAAATTCTACTTAAGAAAAACAAAACCTGATGTTCCGGTCCGGAAAATTTATCAACGAAACCGCGCTCGTGTTTTGCACCTTGATATGGGGCGGAACTTTTACGATGACGATCTTCGGTCTTAGGGATACTTCTCCCTCCGTATTTTTGGCCTTACGTTTTACGATCGCTAGTCTCATTTTTTTACCGTTCGCCTGGAAAGAATTTAGAAAAGGAACACTCTGGTATCCAGGGGCTTTTTTTCTGGGATTGTTTTTGTTTCTCGGATTCGCCTGTGAAACGGTCGGACTAAAAACGACGACGGCGACAAAGTCCTCTTTTTTAATCGGAACGTTAGTCGTCATTACTCCTTTTTTGGAAGCGGTTCTCAAAAGAAAAATCCCTTCCAAGGGCAATTTGCTCGGAGCCGCAGTCGTTTTTGCCGGGATTTGTCTTATTTTTTTGGGAGAGTCCGGAAAAGAAGGTTCGCTGCAGATAGAAAAAGGCGATTGGATCACGTTAGGCGGCGCTCTCTTTTTTTCGCTCTATATCATTCAGATGGATCGAGTGAGTTCCGGGACTCCGATCGGAATCTCCGTTTTTTATCAGTCTTTTGTCGCGGGGCTTTTCGCTTTTTTATCCGTGCTCGCCTTGCATCTGACAGGATTGGAGGAGTTGAAATTCGAACCGAACGTTCGGCTCATTCCGGGGGTTTTATACAACGCTCTTTTGGCGTCGGTGTTGACCACATTCCTGCAAACCAAGTTTCAGAGATTCGTTTCACCGACTCGCGTTGGAATTATTTTTTCCCTCGAACCGGTGTTTTCGACCATCATCGCCTATTTTTTGTTAGGTGAAACTTCGGGGCCGATTCGGATTCTAGGATGTTCTTTCGTGTTCGCCTGTTTGATCTTGGCCGAGTCGATCGGTAAGGACCGGGACTAAAAAAAATCAGACGATAAATTTTTCCATCAGAGATTTCACTTTCATGGATTGCGCGTCGAGAAGTTTGGCGCCGGAGGCGATCTCTTGGGAACCCGACGAAATCAACTTGGCCCCAGTGGAAAGATCCTGCACCGAATTCTGAATCGAACTGTAAGCCGATTTGTTTTCCAAAGAAGAATTTTCCAAATCCGTAATATTCCCCGCTATCGAGTGCATTCGAGTGGAACAGGAATTCAGACTCGCTTCCTGGTTTCTCATGTCTTCCAGAAGTTTAGAACTGAATTGAGCCATAAACGAAGTATCGGATTGAATCGTTTTAAAAAAATCGGAGAACTGATTCATCTCGCCGTCTCCGAGTTCCACGTTGATTCGGGTCGATTCGATCAAATCTTTGATCTCTCGCGTGCTCCTCATCGTGTGATCCGCGAGCTGGGAAACTTCCTCGGCGACGACCGAAAAGCCTTTTCCGTGTTCGCCGGCTCTCGCGGCCTCGATCGATGCGTTTAACGCGAGCATGTTGGTTCGATTGGAAATTTCGCCGATCTTTTCGAGAGTTTCCTTAATTCTTCTAACGCTGTTTTTCGCTTCTTCGAGGGATTTCTGAACCACGTCGACTTTTTCCCTGCCTTTGATCGCGGTCTCGGAAGATTCCTTAGCCTTGATCGTGAACTCATTCAATGAGTTCGTGACGGCGCCCAAAGATATTAGATTTTTCTGAATTTCCTTTTCTAAATTTCGAAGATGCTCCGCGGAATGTAATATGACGGAATTATTTTTTTCCACGAGTTTACTGAGACGTTCGATGAGATCCGCGACGTTTTGCGAATTGTTCGCTTGGGTTTCCGATGTCGCGATAAATTCTTTCGAAACCTTGGAAAATTCACGGCTTGTTTTCTCGGAACTTTCGATTGAGATTCTTGCTTCCACGATGATTTCCCGAAGGGAAGTTTCCATTCGTTTTAAGAATTTTAATAACTCACCCATTTCATCCGAACTTTCGTTTTGAATTTTCGTATTAAGATTTCCGTTTTCGATCGCCGACGCCAAGTCGATCGCTTTTTTGAGAGGAGAAGTGATCGAACGGATGATCGACCTTGAAAAAAAGATTCCGGCTATCGAGGAAAGGAATGTGAGGATCGCGATCAAATACAAAGAAAACGTAAGTTGAGAATCTGCGTTATCTCCGCTTGATCGGGATGTTTCATTTTCGGATTCCACCCATTTTTTGATTGTATCACGCATAGATTCGCTGAGAGGATTGATACCTCTTACGTAGAGAATTTGAGCTTCCTGTCTTTGATTTTGTTTCCAGAGGCGATGAACCGTTTCGTTGTATTGCGAGAATTTCTGAAGCTGCCCTTTGAGAAGAGTAACGTTCTCGATTTCGAAATTCTTCAAAGGAAAATGATGAAACTGATCCAGATTGTTTTTTATTTCTTCGAACAGCCTCTGTGTTTTATTGTATTCTTCCTCCGAAAGAAGGGAGTCGACCGTGGAAACCTTGGAGGATATTTTCAATTCGATAAGAATGATCTTTTCCAAAGTCAGATTGAGAAGCTGAAACTTAGGTTGGGAATTATCCATCATGGAACGGATCGTCATTCGATAGGAGAGGGTGCTCGTCGCGATCACGATCGAAGAAGCGATAAAAACGACGATGATCGTTCCGAAACTAAGTCTGAGTCTTGATTTGATGCTGATGTTGCTGAGCGGGTTCACTTTGTTCTGAACATTCCTTTAAACTCTATTTCGATTTTGAAATAAAGTTGATATACGAAATCACGTCTTTGATCTGTTCGTTGGAAAGTTCGTCCTTCCAGGGAGGCATAAACGGAGAACGGTTGACTCCCATTCCTCCCTTTCGAATGATTTCTTCCTTTTGAGCGTCGCTTAGAAACGTCTTAGTCAGATTTGCGGGAGGAGGAATTTTACCTTCGGCAAGACGTCCTTTTCCGTCCGCGTTTTCTCCGTGGCAGAGAGCGCAATAGGTTCTAAAAACGATACTTCCCCGGATCACGGACTTATCGTTTGCGTCCAGAGCGAAGATGTTCGAATTCAACGAAAGAAAAAAGATCAGGATCAGAATTCGAATTCTTCTCATGGCTGCACTTCGATCGTCATTTTCATGCCGGGATGGATCGCGCATTCCACGAGGATTTTTCCGGCTTTGTCGAACTTGACTTTTTTGGTTTGTCCTTGCGGATAAGAACCGAGGTCGAAGATCTTTTCGGAAGACAAGGAATAGATATTGTGAAAAAAAGAATCGTAGTTAGGAAAACTCACTACGTCTCCGACCTTCACTTTCAAGGATTCTGTCGTGAACTTTTTTTCCTTTTGACCCACTTCGTGTTCGGCGGCGAAAAGACTTCCCGTCAGGGAAACTGCGATTATGGATATCGTTAAAACTCTGCGCAACATGGATTGCTCCTTGGTTTTTTGTGTTTATAATAATTCGATTTCGCTTATTCAAAAAATACAATATTCTAAAATATTAAATAACTTACGTTCTGCCTCCGGGTTTATCTCGGAAGTTCGGGGATCAAGATCGGCACGTTTTTTCCGGTGAGAGAATGTAGAAAAGCGACCAGATCTTTTTTTTCCTCCGGAGAGAGTTTGAGAGGTTTCATATTCGGATCGAGATTGGAAAGGTCGTCTCCTCCTCGGTCGTAGTGATCGATCACTTCTTCTAAAGTCCGATAACTTCCGTCGTGCATGTAGGGAGCGGTAAGAGCGGTGTCTCTCAACGTGGGAGTTTTGAACGCGCCCTTCATCGATTTAACGGGAACCAATTTAAAACGACCGGGATCTTTTTCTTTGGATTTGATTCCGATGTTGTGAAAACCGTCGTCCGTGAAGTTATCGCCGAAATGACATGCGACGCAGTTCGCTTTTCCCTTAAAGAGCGCTTGTCCTCTTTGGGCGGATTCCGAGATCGCTTTGTTGTCTCCTTGGAGCCAAACGTCGTAAGGAGCTCGAGAGGAAAGGATCGTTCTTTCAAAACTTGCGATCGCTTTTGCAATCGTTTCCCTGCTGATTCCTTCGTTCGGGTAAGCGCGGTCGAAACGATCTTGATAACCTTTGATTTTTTTGAGCTCCAGAACGAGTTCGTCCGGATTCTGATTCATTTCATCGGGAGAAGAGATCGGACCTAAGGCTTGCTCTTCCAAAGAATTCGCCCTTCCGTCCCAGAACATCTTACTACCGAAAGCGGAGTTTAGAATTGTGGGAGTGTTTTTACCCAACACTTTCATATTGTGGCCGATCGCGGTTTTTAAACCGTCCGTCCAAGCGAGACCGGGATTGTGACATGTCGCACAACTGATCCAATTGGAACCGGACGCGATCGGATCAAAGAATAGAATCTTACCCAATTCGATACGATCGGCGTTAGGCTCGTTGTCTTTCGGAAAGGGATAAGAAATTTTAAGAACCGGTTTGATTTCTTTGGGAGGTTCGGTTGTTTTTTCTTTACAAACGGAAAAGAAGAAGGAAGAGAAGATTGCGATCCAAATAAAACGCGTCATACGATGCACTCGTGAATTAGTATTTTTGAATGCTGTTTGAATTTGAATTTCAAACAGGGCGATCCGAATTTATAAGAATTAAACTTTGATTGCCGAATAACGATTGTATCCGGTTTCTCCGATTATTCTTCTGACTTTATAATATGGCAGAAGACTTCTTATAATGTAATGATGGGCCTTCTCGTTTATTACAACGGATTCAATTGAAGATGGATTGTTACAAAAAAAAGAGCCTCCAAGGCTGAGAAAGAGCCTTACACTTGATCTTTCCGACAAAGAAGAATAACGTTTGGGGGCACGCCGTCAGGAAGAACGGAATGGGCAAGGGAGAAACCGGTTTCAAAAGTCCATTGGATCTCGATCCTTTCGAGTTGGAAGAACAGGTTTTTCGTCTTTTCTAAGAATTCGAAAGTAAGTTTTCCACTTTTCGAAAGAATTTTGAAAAACGGGGAGGATTCTTGCTTCAATGAGCTTTTACGCTTGTTTCGCGTCGGATCGTGAAGTTTTTAGATCCGATAAGATAGGAAGTCTGCGAATCGGGCTCGGGATCGAGAGGAAAATTTAAGAATTCGCGTTCTATGCACGAATGTCTTTTTAAAATTTGCTCGTATCATTATTTTTTTCGCTCTTCAATTCCTCCTTGCCTTCTTTGCAAAAACTCGAAACCAACTTGTTGTCCATTGTGATCGTTCGCTTTGCCTCCGCGAAATAAAAAATAATAATATGGGAATCTTACTTCAATGACGCGTAACTTTATCTATCAAAAGGGAAAATCGGAAAAATTCTGGTCCATCGATTCCAATCCGAAGTCAATCACCTTTCGCCAAGGACAACGTTATGGTGAACCGAAAACAAATACGGAAAAGTTCGGTTCCGAAGAACTTTGTAAAAAAGAATCGGACCGTCAGATCGCTGCGAAATTAAAAGAAGGTTTTGTGGAAGTCCCGATTCCCATCTCGGGCGTTAACGTATTCGAACTGAAGTCGATCGAAGACGCAAGAAAACAGAAGAGCGAACGGCTGAGCGTCGACGTCCAAGGTTCGGAAAAACTCATGGAAGAAGTCTGCACCTTGGATTGGTTGGAACGGCTGGATTTACAGAACGTTTCTTTTCTCCCGGAGGCCATCGGTAATTTTAAGAATCTGGATCATCTGGAAATCAAGGAAAGCAAATCTTTAAAATCGATTCCGGAATCTCTGGGAAAACTGAAAAACCTTACGTGGTTGAGCATCGAAAGAACCTCGATCGAAACCTTGCCTGATTCTCTCGGAAAACTTTCCAGCCTGAAACGGCTGAATATACAACATAACGAATCTCTAATGGAGTTGCCGGAAAGTATAGGTTCTTTGAAATCTCTGGAAACTCTTTGGGTGAGTTATAACCGGGAAAACGATCGTTTCGAAAAAAAGAAAAATAAAGGCGCCATAAAAATTCCGGATTCGATCGGCGATTTGGTTCAGTTGACCGAATTGTCTTTGAACTCCAATCTGCTTTCGGACTTGCCCGAAACGATCGGCAAACTTAAAAATCTAACCGATTTGGATCTGAATTTTAATCGGTTTCAGAAGATTCCGAAATGTATTTTCGAACTGGAAAATTTGGAAACGCTGGAGATGATCTATTCTCCTCTCAAAAAAATTCCATTAGAATTTTGTAATTTAACAAACCTTACTCGGTTTGATATCGAAGGCAACGAGATCGAAAATATTCCGGAGGACATCGTTTACGGAGGCATCGAGTCGATCCGGAATTTTTTAAAACCGGCGCAAAATCAAAAAAAACAAAAGGTTCCTAACGCGGATCCCGCGGAATTGAAACGAAGTTTGGATCAACACAAGGACGCGCTTGAAAAATTCAATCGAGCCGTTAAGAACAAGGCCTACAAAGAGGATACGAAAAAGAAACTCGTCGAACTTTTGAGTTTTATTTCCGGAGAAAAGGACGAGGTCCCTAAGGCGGTCAACGAAGATCAGTATTATTTCGAAGATCTCCCGAGCGTTTTGACTTCGTATCGAAAATGGACCGTCGTCGATTTTAGAATTCTTTCCTATATCACACAAGGAGCCTGGTCCTTTAAAAAGAACAAGGAAGGTTTTTTCGAATCTTTTTACCGATGGATGAAAAAGGAAGTTCTCGCTCATCCTGAAGATCAGACTCTCTTTTCCGATATTCTTAATTCTCTCCGAGAATACGGAATCGACGAGACGAAGATGCTCGTGGAAAGGGAATCTAAAATCGGAGAGATGGCTCTTACTTCAGATAAACATGTCACTTCGTTCGGAAGATTCCTTCTTGCAAATTCAGATTCTTTGATAAACGACTTCCTCAAAGAAGGATTGCCCGATCAGTTCGTGGAACTTTTCGTGAAGGAGGGATTTGAAAAAATCAGAAATCACATTCCTAAAATCACTCAAATCAAAGAATACGACGGGACGGACGGCAAAAAACACGTTCCATACGAAACGATCGAAATTCTTTGCAAGGTTTCTCCGGAAACGATCGAGCCGATTCTGAACAATCATATTCAAAATATTGATTGTGTTTCCTGTAGAGCCGAACTTACGCGCATTCGTTACGAATCTTTCGGAGAAAAATACGGAGCCGAGACTACGGACTTCGTAAAGGAAGTTCTGCGTTATATCTCCGATAAAAAAAATAAGAATCTGGATCGCGGATACAGCTTCGATTGGTCGACCGGAAAAGGATATTACAGGGACGACACTCCCGACTTTATCGAATGGTTGCTGCGGACCTTCGGAGAAAAAGTGAAGGACGTCGTTTTCGAATACGTCGAAAAAACGAAAGTTTTGGATCTGAACGTGATCGAAGTCGCGGTAAAGTATCTAGGTCAGGAGGCCATCGATATCGCCGGCGAGGCTCTCGATATGACCGTCAAAAGCGACGAGATTGCGGGACATTTTCGCCAGATTTTCAATATTCTTTCCGGGCTGGACTACTCGAAATATTACGATAAAACCTGGAAAATCGCGGGAAGCGAGTTCAGAAAAGTGAGCGAAACCGCTTGTCTGGCTTTGAGCAAATTGCCCGAGGAAATCGTAATTCCGAAGGCGACCGAATTTTTGAAAGAGAAACAAACTCATCTCAGGGAAGCGGGTGCTTTGATTCTCAATTTAATGCGAACTCAAAAATCGATCCAAGCGCTCGCTTCTCTTCTTGAAAACGAAAAGAACGACGACGTACGTAATTTGGCCGCGGACTTGATCTATGAAAAACCGAATTCCATAACTACGGCAGAAGCGAAAAATCGAATCTTCGTCGCTAAAAATTTGGGAAAACTCGAAAAGCCTCTGGCGAAGTGGTTGGACGAAACGAAACTTCCGAAGGTTTTCTGGAAGGATAAGAAGGCCTTGAGCCCCGAAGAAGTCAGATATCTTTTTTATAGGCAGAAAACCCGTTCCGAAGTGGTTCTCGATTCCGAACTGCGAGACGTCGTCGAACAAGTGGATAAAAGTTCTTTCTCGTCCTTTACAAAATTTTTGTCGCAGCTCGTACAGAAAAACGGAGGGTTTAAGGCTCCGAACCGTTTTATAGTTTCAATTATTGGAATATTCGGGGATGATGATATCGTTTCGGATCTGGAAACGACTGCGAAAAAAGACACAAATCTAAACGCATGCGCTTGTTTGGGGATGATGGATACGATGACCGCAGCCCGCGCCCTGGATCGAATCATTCAGACTTTCAGAACAAAATATCCGAACGTGAGAGAAGCGGCCGAACAAGGGTTCGAGTCTATCGCTTCTAAGATGAATCTGACTCCGTACGAATTGCAGGATCGTATGCTGCCTGATTGGGGTTTCGATAATCTCGCCAAAAAGATAAAATTAAGCAAAGTTGAATATACTCTGAGAATTTCCAAGGACTTGAAGTTCGTTTATTGGAGCAAGGACGGGAAGGAAATGAAAACCCCTCCGAAAACGAGCGAAGCCGAAAAGAAAAAGATCAAGGAAGATACGGCCCTGCTGAAGGATTCGGTCAAACAATTCGGCGTCAACATGGAATACTATCTTGTGGTCCAGAGGAGATGGTCCGTCGAAGAATGGAAAGAATTCTTTCTTAGAAATCCGATCGCGAACGCTTTTGCGCAGAATTTTGTATGGGTAAAAACTTCCAAGAAGAATCAAGAGAGGGAAAATTTTTATGTTTCCCAAAAATCCGTCTTAAACTTCGAAGATAAAAAGTTAAATATCGACGACGCGTCCAAAATTCTTCTTTTGCATCCGCTTTCTCTGAACGAAAAAGAAAACGATTTGTGGTCCGCAAAATTTCGGAATCTAAAAATTCATCCTTCGTTTCCTCAGCTTGATCGAGACACGTATCTTTTGCCCGAGGAAGATCGCGATAAGAAAATTTCCTTTCAATTTGAGGACAAATCCATGTCCGGGAGCACGTTTAAATACAGGGCCGAAAAATACGGATGGAGGAGGGGATCTGTCGTCGACAGCGGAGGGATTTCCTCTTATCACAAGATATTTCCGAACGAGAACGTGGAAGTGTTTCTTAAAATCGAAGGATTGAACGTGCAGGGTTTTGATTACGGAGAACCGATGACGTTTCAAGAATTCTTTTTCGTGAATCGGGGATCGATTACGACCGGAAGTTACGTTTACGACGAACCGAGGGGAGAAGACGATCACCGATTGCTTTCCTTCGGATCCGTTAATCCGATCGTATATTCGGAAACCTTATACGATCTTCACAGGATTCTTCAGAGCAAAAACGAGGAAGAATGAATCGGGAACTGGATCTGGAACAAAGATGCAGACGACTTATCGGTCTTAAAGTCCGGACGGTTCAATACTACGGCAATTTTAGAATATTCGAAAAAACTCATGGAGTTTCGAAGGCGATTTATTGGATCACGGCCGAAGACGAAATCTTCCGATTCGGTTTCGAGGACGAATTCTCCCTTCGATGGGGTTTCGGAATCTCCGTAAAAAAAGTGGGTCGAATTTTTCCCGATGATCGTGAAGAAGAGTTCCGGGACGCGACTCTTTTATGGAAGGACTCTTTTGTAATCAAGGACGTTCGGTTGCACTGGAGATATATAAGCGACAGTCGCCGAGTTTTATGGCATCACTACAGCCGCTCCGATTATCCGCAAGACTTGGAATTGATTCTTTCCGAAGGAGAAAGTATCTTTATAGGAGCGACCGAAATTCTCGACGAAAACAAATGCAAACTTTTTACGAATCATCTTACCGTGTTTTTTGACGCGAAGCAAAGAGAACGATTTTATGAGAATGCGATTCTTTGGTAAAAATGAATTCTTCCCCTTTCGCATTCTTTCAAATATTCTGATTGTATGAGCCGTTGATTTTTTTCGGTTATAGTCTTCGTTTTAGATTTCAATCGCCGCGGCTTTCGTTCTTTGCGCCTTTCTCTAAGAGCAAATGTATCACTTCTAGTTGGTTTTCGTTGATAGCTTTTTGAAGAGGCGTCAATCCGTTTTTCGATTTTGCGTTTACGTCCGCACCGTGATCGATCAGAAGTTTTGCTAACTTAGCGGAGGTTTTCCCGGGCCATATCGCTGCCATGAGAACCGTATAGCCGTCCTCGTTTTTTGCGTTGACATCCGCCCCTTTTGAAATCAAAAGTTTGGCGGTTCTATACTGTTGATTTAATTCTTCCGGCCACATATCTTCGCGAAAGTAGATCCATTTTACCGAAACCGCCTTTAATAATATGGAGCAGCCAAAATCGCTTTTTGCATTTACGTCGGCGCCTTTATCGATCAGTAGTTTTGTAAGATCGTAAGGATAACGAAGAGCGGAACTAAGAAGGGGCGTCACGCCTTCTTTATTTTGCAGATTGACTTGTGCTCCGTGGCGAATAAAAAATTTCGCTCTTTCTATCACATTCCATTTTAGATCATTGTTATCGTTGAAGTTTGCTTCTTTTACCAATGCGTTCAGAGGAGTGTCCCCTTTGTTGTCTTGTAAGTTGATCTTCGCGCCGCGTTCGAGTAATAATCGAAGGATCGATAGGCTTGAGTAAGAAGCCGCGACGGTAAGAGGAGTTCCCTCGTCATTTTGTCCATTTACGTCTTTCAAACCGTAATCTAACAGTAGTTTTACGGTAGAATAAGAATCGGAGAGAACCGCCGCGATCAGGATGGAATTTTTACAAGGTTCTTTGGTCTCCGTAATGGCGCCTTGATCGAGTAAATATTTGGTTATTGCGAAAGAGCCGTGACGCGCGGCGTAATACAAGGCCGTACATCCTTCGACGGTATGTTGAGCGTCGATATTAGCGCCTTGAGTTATAAGCATTTTTACGAGAGAAAAATTGCCGTTTTGTACGGCATTGATGAGAGGGGTACCATTCTGCTTTTGCGCGTTGATTTCCTGCGAGCCGTGATCCAGAAGTAATTTCACGGTTTCAGCGGAATCATAGAACGCAGCTTCGGATAAGCTGACGATTTCGCATTCTGAATTAGAATTGATCTCCGCTCCGCCGAGTATAAGAAGTTTTGAGATTTCCGGTATGTCACTCCGGATAGACAATTGTAACGGGGTGCAACCGGTTTTCGTATTCTTTAAATGAATGTTTGCGCCTTCTTTAATCAGCAGTTTAATTTTCCGTCGGGTAAGATCCTTAGTTTCGTGCCATAACCGATAGTTTTCTATTAACAACGACAAAGCGGAATCGCCGGTGCTGTTAATCGAATTTACGTCGGCTCCTCGATCGAGGAGAAGTTGTATCATTTTGAGCGGAAGGCTCGGATTCAGGGCAGCCTTTGTTAGGACCGAATTTCCTTCCACATCGACGGAGTTTATTTCCGCGTTTGCGGCAAGTAGAAGTTCGGTGATCTTATATATTGAATCCGATTCCTCTGGCGCCCATTCGAATGACATCAACGCGGACAGCACCGAATTCCCCATGTTATCCGCCGCGTTAACGTTCGCACCCGCGTTTAAGAGCAGCCGGACCAATTCTAAATTGCTTTTGATAGAAGCGCTGAACAGAGGAGTGCTTGTGTAAAAAGATTCTTTCTCTCCGTTTACGTCGGCTCCGGATTTGATCAATAGTTTTGCGATCTGATTGGAAAACTGAGCACTAAGAATGGGATTGTCTATGGCCGCCTTCAATGGATTTTGTTTATCTCGATTCTTTTTGTTTACGTCCGCACCTCTTTTGATAAGTAGTTTGACGATTTCGTAAGAACCCTCGTTGATCGCTTCTATTAAAGGAGTGCTGTAACAATCTCCTCTCCCATTTGCATCCGCTCCGCGTTCGATTAGAAATTGAACGGCTTCCAAGTTGACGTTTTTAGAAGCGAAGAACAATGCCGTACATTTCCAGTTCTCAGGGAAAACGTCCACGCGTTTAATTTTTGGAAAGGTTTCTTTTAATTTTTTCAGATCGTCGCTGATTGCGGCATCCAAAAATTCCTCTTCATCGGGCGAGTTCGCGATCTTTCTTGTGTTTGAATATAATATGAGTAAGAATACCAGGATAGAAAGAGCAAGGAATGAAATCAAAAACCGGCGCGAAGTCGAAGAATAAGACATATCCATCCAACATCGTTTTTCAGTTAAGTTGATCGAATTTTCCTAAGAATTCTAACGGTTTGCTTCCTGCCGAATTCGATGGTAACCTAACGGATGGATATTCAAGGTAAGGCGGTTTTTTGTTTTAGGAATGTCTGCGGGTTAATCTTATCTATCATTCTCCTTAAAACCAAGATCGGATCCAGGAAATGATACTTTTCGCGGACGGTCAGTAGGATATGCATCATAGCGGTCAGTTTTTTCTATTTGAACTCCTTCACGGAACGGTTTAAACAAAGTATGTTTTCCATCGATCGAGCGGGGTTAAAAATAGACGAATGTTTCTTGTAAGCCGGCTTGCTCGTTTTGCGGAGCCTCTTTTCGAAATAAAAGATGGTCGCTAGGTATATAAGAATAATCGTATAATTTAATTTTATAATGTGTTTTTATTTTTATAGTAGACCTACTGGTCTATCAAAATGAGCCCCTATTGACAAAGTCTCCCGGTTGAAACGGGCTTCTCGCTCGGGAGAACTTGAGGCCTTTTTTCGGGTAGAGAAAAAAAATAAGGGGATTTTTCCCGAAAAATCGGAACAATTTTTTTAATAATTGCTTGCCGTAGCGCTTCGATTTCTTAAATTGGTTTTTACGACGAAATCACCACAAGGTGAACTTCATCGAACCAAGCGCCCAACTGTTTAGCTTCTGAATCCGTTCGCGAGAGATTGCGGACCAGATATAGGAATCGGAAACGGG
>NZ_NPDU01000026.1 GCF_002811985.1 Leptospira adleri | reverse complement strand
GGTCGGAGTGGACGACGTAGTAAATCTTTTCAAAGACTATCTATCCAGAAGTTCCGGTTGGTCGATCGTCGCGAGTCTCGACTTTTTATTGAACCTTCTTCTGGACATATCTCCGAGCAGCGCGGATATCACTCAGCTTTTGAATTTGGCTTCTTCGCTTTTTTACAATCCGGACAATACTAGATCCTATACGATCACGAACATTCTTACACAAAGTCTTCCTCCCGTTTTGGACGCGATGGCTCCGTACGGAAGACCTCTTTACGGAACCGGATATTATCTCGCGACGAGCGGCGGATTTTTCTCCTATTTGGAAAATCGAATGTTCATGAATCCAGCTTTCAGGGCGAAGGATCTTTTTTCGGATCTTAAGAATTTTTTAAGATCGGATATCATCCAGAACAAGGAAGATACGAATCGTTCCTTTCTTTTCGCGACGGGAACTTTGATTCAGCAAATGGCGGACATCTATCAAGCCGGAAGAAAGTTCAGTCCGGTGGGTTTTTATATGTATGACAATTGGAACGACGATCAGCCTACGTCGACGCTTTGGGACGACATGAACTTTATGTTTTCGGTGCAGTGAAATAGAAAGAGGATTGGGGTAAAAACGATGAACAAAAATAGAAAAACAATCTTAGCGTTAATTTTTTTAGTTACGATTTTTTTCGGAGTCGGATGTAATTCGGATAAAAAAGCGGGTTCCCCCCTGAACAGCGTTCTATCCTTATTCGGAATTTCGACGGAGACTTCGGTTTCGGCTAACGTGGTCGCGCCGTATACGGAGACCGACACTCCCGCCGCGCTTCCGGCAAATTTCGGAACCGCTTCTCCGGAGGCGATTCTGTATATCTCGTCCACTACGGACGTGGACCGTTATAAAAGTATCGAGATTAGATTCTCCCATCCGATGAACAAAACGACCGTGCAAGCTGATTTGATATTATCTCCGACCGCGGGAGTTCTTCCCGGTCCGGGAAAGGGAGGATCTTTTTACTGGGCGTCGAGTTCACGTCTGATTTTCGATCCTTATCGTGAATTTAAGACCAACGAACAATATACCCTTTCTCTCACCAATAATTCGAAGACGATCGACGGACAGGATCTTACGAGTTATTCCCAGAGTTTCACGACAGAGCCGGATTATTTGATGACGAGCAAGATTAACACGACCAACACGTTAGGTGGAACAAACGACATTACGTTCAATAAGGCGACCACTCCGACTCTGACTTTGACTTCCACTTTTACAAATCCTCTCGTCGGAACGAATTCGATCCAATCGATCAAACTAAAACACATGGGCGATACGAATTCGAGCGGGATCGATATCTGCGCTGCGCCTCCCTGCGCGATGAATACTACGTTGACAACGAACTTGACAACTTCCGCGATTCCGCCGTTTGTCGGCGGGAACGTCTACTACTATGAGATCGCCGTCGCATCCGGAAAGATCTTCAAAAGATTTGCAACGTTTAACTACGGTAATGTGAACACGACTCCGGACAACATGATATCCAACGGCGGTTCGATCATTTTGGATCAGGCTCAGGCGATGCCTTTTCTTTCCAAAGTATTGGAAAGGTTTACCGCCGGAAATTTTAAGGTAAACGGAAACACGTTCAACCAATTTGCAGATTCTCCAAAGACGTCTGCGAGAAGGTCGTCTTATTGTATCGATTATAGCGGAATCGGAAGTTTCGCGATGCCCCAATACATACGAAACTACGGAGATTCCGCCACCGGTTTCGGAGACGGTTACTGCGGCGGCGCGGGTGAGAATCCGGGAGGATTCACTCAGGAAGGTTGCGCGACTCTGATCTTTACGAGTTGCACAGACTTCGACATCGACGTTTACATTACCGGAATCACAATTTATACGGGAGTCGCCGGCTTTCCATCGTTAAAAAATATCGGCGTAAACATGGTCGCTAACAACACGGGAGAATTGGGATTTCAGTTCAAGGGAAAAACCCTCGCGGTGGACATGGTGATGATCGCAAGAAGTCGAGGCTCTCTCTTCCTTGTCATCGGATCAGGAAACAGATTCGTATTTTCCACGACCGCCTATCTGAACTACAACGATTCTCCGCCTGCGGATAGGAACACCACCGGTAAAGCGAGTCTAACGATAGATTCCAACGGCGATACCGCGCTCAATATCTTTACTCCTATCACGACACTTTCCAATTTTGATACCACGGATTGGTCCAATAATCTTACCGTAAAGGATAGGGACGGAAGAGTAAACCAGGTCAAGTTGGAAGCGACTACGAGCGGACTCGCGGGTTGGCTCGCTGGAACCACGGAAGGCGCGGCTAACGGAATGGTTCCCGCGTTGACTCCTTTGATCACGAGATCGATGCTTCGCAACTTTATCGAAGACGTGGCTCCTTCCGTTTTGAATTCCATCATCGGATCCCTGAAAACGCCCGGAGTCGACATCGCTCTTCCTTCTTATCTTCCCGCTCCTCTTGCAAATTTTCCGTTGAACATCAAGATTAAGTTGGGAATGGATTCGCAAGTGCGCGTAACGGGTTCCAATCGGGGAATCGTAGGTTCCATCGATCTTGGAATCACGGCGAAGAATCCAATCGGTTCACCGAGAACTCACCAAGTAACGAACGGATTTGTTGTGACAAAACCGAACGGCGCGATGAGTAACCTGTATCAGTTTTCTCAGAGTGCGGCTAACCCCGGTTTGTTGCTTTCGCTTACGGTGGACTCGATCACTCAGGCGGCTTATCACCTCTGGAAGAACAGAGCCTTGGATCTGAGTATCGATAAGACTTTCATCGATACGATCAAACAGTATGCGGGAACGGATCCTTTGTTTCAGTTGACCGAGTCCTTAATCAAAGTGGCCCCGATCGTAAACATTCTCGCGCCCGGAAGGGATAATCTTGTGGGAATCGATCCGTCTACGAGCGTCCTTGTGCCCGCGATCAACGGAACGGACGATATCGTGATCGCGGTGAGTCCGATTCACGCGCCTAACGGAACTTTGAAGCCGGTAATCGGAACCGCTAAACCGAAGTTGGAAGTAAACTTCACCGATATTCAACTTTCGATTCGTGGAAAAAGACCGGACAATTCCACATATCTGATCAGCACCGCGAGAGCGAATTTGAAAGGACTCGCCGACTTCGACTTTGTCACTTTCTCCAATCCGACGAACAATCCTGCTTACGCAAACTTGAACGCTTTGAAGATCGTGATCTCGAACGGGCCGAGCTTATCATACACGTTAGACATCTTGGAAGGATCTTCCGGGGCGGGAGCTCCGAACCCTTTCGGGTTGGATCCGAAGGGAATTCTCGCCGTGATCGATCCGCTTGTTCCGTCGTTGATCGTGCCGCTTGTGAACAACGTATTGAAGGAGATTCCTCTTCCTCCTTCGATCTCGCTACCCGCGTTGACCCATCCTACAAACGGAACCGCATGCGGAATCATAGCCAAGACGACTCATTCGATTTTACAAACTCTGCCGATTGTGGATACGGAACCTTATCCGTATGTATTCGGCGGACTCAAACTCAATCCGAGCGGTCCCGCCATCAGCGATCCGGGAGTTTTGATCACCTGTCCTTAAGATTCGAAAATGATAAGAATTTATCGAAAGGCCGCCGTCAAAAAGCGGCCTTTTTTTTCGGCCAAAAGGCGGTAGTTTAGATAAGAATTCTTAGAAGATAGACGGATTGATTCGTTTAAATTCGTTTTCGCAGAAAATATTATAAAAATAGAATATTTTAAATTTATATCGGACCAATTGAGAATTTCAAAAAGAAGAATTCGGTTTCAACGCCGAGGCTATTGGAACGAAACTGTGCGCTTCATTTTGAGTGTTCGTAAAAAACGTAAACGCCGATCAAGATCAGAATAACGCCGAAAGTTTTTCCGAGTAATCCGGAATCGATGGATTCCGCGAACGAAGCCCCGAAATAGCCGCCGGCGGCAAAACCGACCGCGAGCAGACCCGCGGATTTGAAATCCACGTCGCCCGCCTTATAATAGACGTAAGCGGCCGCGATCCCGATCGGAGGAATCATAGCGGTAAGTGTCGTGCCTTGAGCCGTCTTTTGAGAAAAGCCTGCAAAAAAGATCAAGGCGGGGACGATGACGATTCCGCCCCCGATTCCAACCAAACCGCCCAAAACTCCCGCAGTAAAACCGATAACTAAAATCAAAATGATATTCATGGAATTTCCGCCAAATTTCGAATATGGATCAGAAGAGATGAAATAGTATATTCTAAAAATCGCAAGTTTGAATTGGAGGCCCGATCTAAAAATACTGAAAAATACGCGAAGAAGATTCGATCGGATCCTCCGAAAAAAAAGCGGAGGATTGAGAAATATCAATCGAATTGCGGGACATTCTTACGGGAAAAGTTTTTCTTTTCGATCGGATTGTGTTAAAGTGAATTCGATTTTTCGAATGGATCCGAATTGAAATAGAACGAACCATCATCGCAGATCGAGGTACTCCTATGAAAATCATCGTACTCGGCGCCGGCGTTTCCGGTCACACAGCGGCCACACTCCTAAAGAGATATCTCGGTAAAAAACACGAAGTCACGGTGATATCGCCGAACTCCCAATGGAACTGGATTCCTTCCAATATATGGGTCGGAGTGGGTGCGATGAAATCTCAGGATGTGACCTTTCCTTTGAAGCCCGTCTATGAGAAGCTAAAGATAAATTTCATTCAGGCGAAAGCGCTCAGCATTCATCCGGAAGGAAATTCGGTCGAGGGAAAATCTTTCGTTACGTACGAACACACTGCGGGAGAGCGGACGGGAAAAAAGGAAAATCTTACCTATGATTTCTGCATCAACGCGACCGGTCCAAAATTAAATTTTGGCGCGACTCCGGGACTTGGACCCGAGGAAGGGTTTACTCATTCCGTTTGCACCTACGGTCACGCGGAGGCGGCGGCGCGTTCGTTTAAGGACGCGATTCTTCGTATGAAAGCAGGCGAGGAATTGAATTTTGTAATCGGAACCGGCCACGGGACGTGCACCTGTCAAGGAGCGGCGTTTGAATATCTATTCAACATAGATTACGAATTGAGAAAGGAAGGAGTCAGAGACAAGGCGAAACTTCTGTGGATATCCAACGAATACGAGTTAGGCGACTTTGGAATGGGCGGAATGCATTTGGAAAGGGGAGGTTATATAACGAGCAGCAAAATTTTCGCCGAATCGTTGTTTACCGAGAGAGAGGTTCAATGGAAGACAAAGGCGCACGTTACGAAAGTAGAGAAGGATAAGATTCATTTTGTGACGTTGGATGGGGAAAAGAGTTTTGTAAAAACCGATTTCACGATGTTGATACCGCCTTTTGCCGGAGTCGGTTTAAAAGCGTTTTCGAAATCGGAAGAGGATATCACCGAAAAAATGTTCGCACCGAACGGAATGATGAAGGTCGACGCAAACTACGTTTCTAAAAGTTTCGAAGAATGGAATCCTAATGATTGGCCGAAAAGTTATCAAAATCCTCTCTATCCAAACGTCTTTGCAATCGGTATCGCATTTGCTCCTCCTCATCCGATATCGAAGGTGATGAAGACCAAGGATGGAATTCAGATTTCACCCACACCGCCTAGGACCGGAATGCCCTCGGCCACGATGGGTAAGGCGGTCGCGAAGAGCATAGCCGATATGATTCGATCCGGAAAGAAGAATCCGACTCATACGGCTTCGATGGCGGAGATGGGCGCCGCTTGCGTCGCTTCCGCAGGCAAAGGACTTTTTGACGGGGGCGCCGCTTCCATGACCGTATATCCGATCGTCCCGGATTATCAAAAGTATCCGAAGATAGGAAGATCGTTGCGTTATACGACTGGCGAGATCGGTTTGGCGGGACATTGGATCAAAACCCTTCTTCATTATATGTTCCTCTATAAAGCGAAGGGAAATTTCGGATGGTGGATCATTCCGGAATAAAATTAGGAGAAAGAAGAATGGAGACGCAAGAAGAAACGGAACTTATACTCGAAAGCAACGAGAAGCTGAGAGACGCTTACACACAAGGGGACTTTGCTTCGGTGCCGAACGGCATGACAAAATATTTTAGAACTTCTTTGTTATGGCAGATCTGGAGATTTATAGGAATCAATTTTAGAATGACTCTGATGATATTGAAGTCGCACCATTGAACTTTGCCTTCCTTGTCTATGCGGGTTTTTTAAAAACGCAGAAAACGGTTTGAGAAAGTATTCAAAGAATGTTTTAGGTCCGTAAAGTCTCCTAAAACCTGAAAAGTGTGGGAACTCATACGTTCTGCAAGGATAGGAAACGATTTGAAATCTCAGGGGAAGCCCTATGAGACGTAATTTGTAGGAACTCACACAAAGATCGGAATTTATAAAACGAGGTTTTTTCCGCTTCGTTAGGGTTTTAAGACGCGTCCTAATTTTTTTTGCGGGAAAGGAGGGGGAAACGAATCGTTGAGAGAATCGGAGCGAGCGTGAATTGAAAAACGAATGTGAATCCAAGAGGGAGTTTTTTAGGCCGACTTAAATTTTTAGTATATTAGAATATTATAGGATTCAAAAGTATTCTTTCGGAAATAAATCCACAAAAAAAGCCCGGGGGAAACCCGGGCTAAAACAAATGTTGTGGTTCTGGTCTTCTAGAAACTACTGCTTGCCGTAAGTCTCGTCTCTTTGAACGTCGTCAGGAGGAGTCCATCCTTCCGGCGTGTGACAGGAGAGGCAATTTTTAAGAGAAGCGTTCTTTTTCAGTCTCGCTTCGAAACCCGAAAGGGCCTTTAACTTTTTGATAATTCCTTCATATTCCACTTTTTTCATCTCCGAGTCTTTTGCGGAGATCATCGTTCCTTTTCCTTTTTCCTGAAGAATTTCTTTACCGTCGGAATCGGAAACCGCGACGGTTCCCTCGCAAGTGCAGAAAGAAGAATCTTTTGTCTTCGGATCGAACAACACCGAGAAAGAAGTGCCTCTTACTCCGGCTGTGGAAGTCGCCGTAGCAACGTCGAACTTTCTTCCTTTCAATCCCACGACTTTAAACCAGGCAAAACCTTGATTTACTTCGATTCTTCCGTCTTTGGATTCACCATGAAGACTCGCGAGTTTGATCTTACTGTTCTGCTGGATTTTGAATTCGGAACCCTTGTAGACAACGGTTAGTCTAGATCCGTTACCGGTGGAAATCAAATCTCCTTCGTCGACAAAGTCGTTTGATTTAAGCGGTTCCCAAGCTGTCTTTCCTGCTTTTTGAACATGAGCTTTTCCTAATAAAAAGCCTACCTTCGCGTCTCCGGTCTTTGTCTCTTGACTCAAGAGCACGATCGATCCTCCGGTCATCGTTAAGGATATTATAATCGATGCGATTTTTATCCTGTGGTTCATAACAATCTCCTAATTTAAAACTCTATCGTGGCTCTTAAAAGAATCCACCTGTCCATCGCGGAGTAGGCGAGTACGCCGAAATTTCCGACTCCGTTGAATTGCGCCAAATAATCTTTTTGTGTTCTCGCGTTGCCGGCTTGATCCACGTAAACATTTTGTCCGACTCCGTTGGAATCGAAGTTCTTATTTTCAACGTATCCCAAAGCCAGCTTAAACTGAGGGGAAACCATCCATTCTAAAAAGACGCTCACTCTTCTGAAGGAACTCTTACTCGAATAACCGTTTATGTTGGTTTCGGTTAAAGAATTTTGGATCAGAGGCGATAACACTCCGTTTGCGGTTGGAACTCCCATACCCGGAAGCAATTCTTTTTGATTTGTCTGGGTTGTTCCCATCGTTCCGTTGCTTCCCGTTCCTCTTTCATATCTTCCCAAAAGGGAAAAGTCGCCAAACCCGAGCGAGATCCAAGCATACGCGCTTTTTCCGTAACTGTCTTTTCCGTAGACCAGAGGAGTCGTATAGAGCTGCATTCGATCCCGAATCTCTCCTCCGTTTTGTCTTTTGAAAAATGCTCCAAGTCCTAAATTCCATTTGAGAGAACCGGTCCAAACAAAATTGACTTCCGAACCTGCGGCGTCCGATTGTAAGGCTCTTTTATTTTTTATAAGCACTGTGTTGAAATTTAGGTCGTTCGGAAGACAGCCGGTCTTTCCTTCATAACATTCATAACCGGCGGAACCGACCGCATTTTCTTTTCTGTAAAAAAGATGAAAGCCTGCCTTCGTTTTATCGTCTAACTGCGGTTCAACGGAGAATCTCGCCGAGATATCCATTCCCGCTGAATTTATATTTTGAGCTTCCCTATAACCTTCTCCGTTACTCACCATCAGCTGCGAACTGACGATCGACCATTTACCGGTCGCGCTCAATCCCAGGTCCGCGGGTTGGGGAGCGAAACCCAAGGATTCCAGAGGAGCGCGATCGATATATCTCCATTTCCAATAGTTGCTCCACTGAGTATAAGTGTGCGGAAGTTCCTGCATCCCGAAATTAAGCGTATAACTTCCGAGAGCGGTTTCCCAGGTTTTTTTGACGCTGGCACGTCTGACGCTAACAACATAAGGATTTTGTTTACTACCGCCGTCCGATCGTGTATCCGCTGTTAGCTGGGAATTCCGCACCAATTCCCCCCAGAGTTCGGTTTGAATTCCGGTTTCCTGAAAGGTTTTAGAGATCATGAGCAAAGTCCAAGGTGTGGAAAACCCCGATTTATCATTCTGACTCATGTAAGGATTAGCGGGTGCGTTTTGTCCCGTTGTCGACAATGCAACCGCTTCATTCTGCAATTTAGAGCCGTAAGAAGGGGAGATTACAGCTCTAACGTCTAATCCGTAATAGGCGTCAGGCTCGTCTTTTTTTGTTGTAACGACTTGTTCAGCGTTCATACTCTGGACCAGAAACAAGGATAAAGGCAGGATAAAGTGGATTTGAATTCTTTTCATGATTCCCCTGAACCGTTACTAAGAAAAAAAAACTTTTTTCCGTCAATTTTTTCTGCGTTTTCATCCCTCATCTTTCTTCTTAAAAAAAACGAATTCGGGCAATTCTTTTCCTGAAAATATGTCCCGCTCGGAAATGAACTTCAGTTTTTAAGGAATTAAGAGAGCAAATCCGGAATGACGGGAAATAAATTATGCGCTTCAATGATCTTCCAAGCAGGTGAAAATGATAAACTCCGGGCGTCGAATTCGTTGGTTTAAACTGTTCTTTTGGTTCTCCATAAACACAGTGATCGGAACGATGAATTCTCTCCTGATCGCTCATAATTCGAATTCTCCTTTTTGGAAAGTTTTTCTTGCGACTCAAATCACGACTCATTTCGTTTGTGGAATCGTCGAGATGACCGTGGAATCTCTGAATTCTTCCGGTCACAAACACGGAGTTTTGAAATCCGGGATCACCCTTCTTCTTGCTTCCTGTTTCGCTGCGATCATCGGGGTCGCAGCCGGCGGTATTCTTCACGCTATCGCTCTCTCCGATGAAAGTCCCGGAAGAGAGCACGGCGGTTCCTATAATATTCTGTTGAGTTCCCTGATTCTTGCCCTTTTTATCTCCGTTCTCGAGAAGTCGATGCAGATTCTCATAGAGAAAAAAAAGGAATCGGAAAGCGCGCTCAAGGATCTTCACTACGCCGCGTTACAATCTCGGATGGACCCGCATTATTTATTCAATACTTTGAATACGATTCACGCGTTATTGGAGATAGATCCGCTTCGTGCGGATCGTGCGATTCTTCTGTTATCGGATTCGTATCGATTTTTAACGGAGAGGCATTCCGCAAGATTGGTTTCATTTAAGGAAGAATGGGAATTTACGAAAAATTATCTTGAACTTCAGAAGATCCGTTTTGCGGATTTTATGGAACTCAAGATGGAAAGTCACGGAGATTTTTCGGGGGTATCGATTCCTCCCCTTTCGATTCAACCGCTTGTGGAAAACAGTTTTAAACATTCCGAAAGTTCCGCGAACATTCGGCGAAAAATTTACGTGAAAGCGGTAACCAAGGACGGAAGAATTCGAATTTTGGTCGAAGATAACGGAACCATCTCTACATCCAAAAGAGAATATACGAGTCCCACTGGAGGTGGATTTGGTATGAACGCGATAAGAAGTACGCTAAGAAACATACAAGCAAGGCTTGACTATAATTTTAGAGACGCTATATTAAAATTAGAAGAAGGTAAATCCGGGGGAACCACGGTTCTTCTTGAGTATTCAATATGATCGATTCAAACTTTAGCGTGCTGATAGTGGAAGACGAAATCCCCGCGAGGGAATTGTTGAGAAAGTATCTGGAAGAATGGCCGTCCTTTAAGATCGAAGCGGTCGTCGGGAACGGGCGTCAGGCTCTTGAGATTTTAGATCGAAAAACTTTTGATCTTATCTTTTTGGACGTGAATCTTCCTGAAAAATCCGGGATCCAGGTTCTGGAAGAAAAAGGAAAGGTGGCTCCCGCGCTCGTCTTTACGACCGCCTATCGGGATCACGCGTTGCAGGCTTTTGAAGCCGGCGCATTGGATTATCTTTTAAAGCCGTATTCGAGAGAAAGATTCCGAGAGACGATGACGAGAGCGGAGGAATTTTTATCCGTTCGAAAGAAAGGAAACAAAGTGGAGTCCTTTTTATTTTTCCGCGAATCGGGAGTTTTGCATAGGCTTTCCCTTTCGAAACTTCTTTATCTTACCGCCAACGGAAAAAAATGCGTCCTTCACAGTCTGGATAAAGATCACGAAACTTCGAAACTTTTGGGTGATATGGAAGCGGAACTACCTTCGGATCGTTTTGTAAGAATTCATAAAAAATATATTCTAAATTTGGAATATATTTCGGGTATGAAATCGAACGCCGGCGGCGGATACGAAGTTTTTTTAAACGACGAAGACGAAACGATTCTTCCGGTCGGTCGGGAATACGTTTCCAATCTTAGGGATAGATTTCGGGAAAACGGGGTCGGATGAACTTAGAGTTTCTACGGGAATTTCAAATTCGAATAGCAACTCTTTTTTAGAAGAAACGATTTGTCGGAACAAGTAATTCGGATTCAAAGAAGAATGGATCGATCGTTTTCTTATTAGAGATCGATTTTGAGATATGATCGGAAAAACCGAGAAAGACAAAAGTTCTTTCTGCGATTTAATGAATCGCAGGAGTTCCCACAAATTACGTCGGGGCCGTTTGTGAAGTTTTGAATTGTCCTTTTAAATCTGATTTTGAAGGAGTTCCTACTTTTTAGGTTTTAAGACAAGTCAAGGACGCAAAAGAGCCTATTTTTTAGATCTCTCATTATTTCCGCGGAACCTCTCGCGGCTTTCTTAAAAACGGTCGATGACACTCGGTGAAAAATCGAGTCCGAAATTCTTCCTTATACTTTCGATCGTCTTTCCTTTTTAAAAATCGGAAACGATTTTCCGGATAATTCTTATCCTTTGAACCAATGTTTTTTTCGAAACCAATAGATCATTCCGGGAGGAATGAGGCTTGCACCTAACATGGTAAAGATGAGAAAGAGAGTGCTGTCATACGGAATCGCCGTGAAGTTCATTCCGAAAAATCCAGTAAGAAAGGTAAGAGGCATAAAGATCAAGCTGATCAAAGTAAGTCGCTTAACAACGTCGTTGGTTCGCTGGGAAATCACGGAAAAATACGCGTCCATCGTGTTTCCCAAAAGATCGCGATCCATATCGATGGTTTCATACAGCCGACTCAGATGATCGTAGACGTCCCGAAAGTAAATTTGAATTTTCGGACTTAAAAAATGGCTGTCCCTTCGAATAAGGCTGTTTACGATTTCTCTTTGTGGAGAAAGAACTCTTCGGATCCGAGTTAGATTCCTTTTGAGATAAAGAATTCCCGCGATGGTCTGTTGGCTGTCTTGATTTACCAGGATTTGCGTTTCTGTTTTAACGATTTCCTCGCTCATCTTATCCAAAATCGGGAAATTTGAATCCACGGTCTGATCAAAAAGTAGATAAAGAATCTGATCGGTTCCGCGAGAAAGCGGATTTCCCTGTGACATACAACGTGCCCTGAGCTGTTCTATCAGCGGTTCTTCCTTTTGATGAACCGTGACGACGAACTTCTCGTTGAAGAAGATATGAATCTCGTTGCTTCTTAGAATTTTTTTCTCAGAGTCGTATTGAAAGCGGTGAAGAACGATAAATATGTAAGAGCCGTATTCGTCGAGTTTTGGCCTTTGATTTTTATTGATACAGTCTTCGATTGCGAGGGGATGAAAATTGCATTCTCTCGCGAGAAAGTCGAGATCGCTTCCTTCGGTAGAATCCAGATCGATCCAAACGAGACCCTTCGAACAAAGCCATTCCAATTCCGGCAGGCCGGGCGGTTTTTCACCGACTTCCAGGAGAGCCTCGCAAGGAGCGGCAACCGATTTCTCTAAATTCGTTTCCGGAAAAAATTCCGTAAATAAGATCCGTTTCACGAAAACTGAGGCTAACTAAGAAAGTTTCTCTGGCAAGAATATTCCTTCGTTACGAGTCTTCGCGTTTCCTTGGGAAAGTCGACCGTGGGACGCGATGCGAGTTTTTCGGTGGAACAAAACTAAAAAATTTTTACAATTCATTTTTATAGCGGGATCTAATTGTTCCGACAAACTATTCACCGTAAAATTTTCTTGAAATCGAACCGGAGTTTTCCATTCAAAGCTCCGTTGAAGATCGGAAGAATTTTACCGCTACAGATTTCTGCTTTCAACTTGTTCTTTTTGACGAGGTTTGAATTTTTCTAAAACGAATTCGGAAACGAAGTTAAAAAAAGAATCCTATCATTTCCCAGCGGGACGCTCTCTCTTTTTTCTAAAAAGAAAAAGGCGTCAGAAAAGGAATGAACGGATTCTTTGCGTATTTGTCGGAGTTCCGACAACTTAAAAAGAGAAAAATTTGGTTTGTGAAATTCGCTTTTTTGTGATAAAGCCGAATCTCCCGTCATTTCCCGCGGACCCACCACCTCCACCCAATTTGGGCGGGGGCGCGCGACTTTCACTGTGAATGTCGGAACTACGACCGATCTTCTTCTCATATCGATTCCGGTTAAAAAAGAAGTTATCTTTCATTCCCCTGACGGATGCCCTCTGGCAAGGTTTCTTTTCTTTTTAACGTTTAGGGAAGATCTCCGGGAAGAGGGTGAATTCTATTTTCCAAAAAAACCTTAACAACAAGACGAAATCTCGTTACTCGCGAACACCTTTCGCTCTCTGCGGTTCGCTTCCTATGTATTCTTCAGCGTGTAGACAAGATAGTTTTTGAAGTCGTCGAGGGTGAATTCTTTTTTGTTGGTGAGATAGTTGATCATATAACCGATCGTCGTCGAGGCGAGATTTTTGATTTCGAATTCGCTGTAGTTCGGTTTGATCACTCGGATGGTTTTTTTCGAAGTTTCAAAAAAGATCATATTCACGAGGTGAATGTTTCTTCTTTTGAGTCTGTGGATCTTCGGTTGAAGCATCAAATTCCAGTAAAGACGTAGATAGTCTTCGTTTTCTTTTACGAGAGTTATGAGGCTTTCCGAGACGAGCGCGATCACGTCCTCTCTCGAAGAATTTGCGACGAGTTCGTCCGGAATATAACGCTTTAGGATTTTATCATGTGATTCGATGATCCCTTCCAAGATCGCCTCTTTCGAATCGAAGTATCGATACGCGAGTCCGAGGGACATTCCCGCCTTACCCGCGACCTGCCTCATCGTGGTTCCGTGATAACCCTGTTCCGAAAAAAGTTTCAGCGAGGTTTTTAGGATTAGATCCCTTGTATCCTTCGCCATTCTTATCGAATCGAGTAGAGGACCTTTCTTGCGCCGATTCTTTCCCGGTTGGTTTCCATTCTGTTCTTATAAGAGAATGATTTCTCGGGTTTTAAAACCGACAATAGGTCGTAGAGTTCGATCTCAAAGAACAACATCGCTTCCGCGACTTCTTCCGGATTCTTCTTCATGGATTCCGCGACGTTTACCACAACGTGTCTGGAATTGATCAGATCCGGTCCTATGATTTCGGAGATCTTTCTGAAATTCGATTTTGTGATCGTCCCGCCCACGGAAGTTCTTTTTCCTCTTTCTCTCGAAAGATAGACGATGTTTTTTGTGACTCTCATCACTTCTTCGTCGTCGGGAATCAGACCCATGGAAGCGGAAAGATCCGAACGAGCCGCGGTCACTTGATCCAAGTCTTCGAACGGACGGGAATCCGCGATTTCGATCAGATTCTTATAACCCGTGATCGTCTCTAAGTTGATCGACTTGGAGACTTTTCCGTAATTTACGGGAGTGAGCATACTTTTCAGAGTTTGAATGAAGTTTTTGAGTGCATAAGAAGATTCGATCATCGGTGCGCAGATCCCTTCGATCTCTTCCTTGACGAGCATTCGTATATCCGTCCTCGCCTCGGGTCCTCCGATTTTGACGGTGACCGGAACCAGATCCTTAGCCACCAGATGGAGAATTCGGATTTCGTCCGCGTCCATGTCCTCCGTTTCGGTCCCGCCTTTCAGTCCGCAGATCGGATACTGATCGGTAAGAGAAACGAGGGTTCTTCTGAGTTCGATGAGTTTACGGTCTATCTGCTCTTTCACATTAGAAAGTATCGGCGGTTTTTGAAAAACCGATAGAATTTTTAAGGCAGGATTGACAACTGAAGTGAGATTCTTTTTGCTTTCCCTATGAACCTGGAACCCGAGGTAAAATCAGAAGATTCTTCCCTGAAAGAAGAATCGCCTCTTAGCTCTACTTTATCGTTTATTCTTATCGTGATCCTGGTATTTGCTTTCAAATCCTCGGTTTTAGACGCGAATAATATCCCTTCCGGATCGATGATTCCCACCTTAAAAATCGGGGATTTTCTGTTTGTGAATAAGATGAGATATTCGATTCGAATGCCTTTTACGGAAGCGGAACTCTTTCGGATCGACAATCCGAAACGGGGAGATATCGTAACTTTCGCTCCTCCGCAGAGGGCCCTCAATCTTGGAGACGCCCGCGACGGATTCTTCGCTAAACGTTATGTAAAACGGGTCATCGGACTTCCGGGCGACACGATTCGAATCAGCTCCAAATTTCTCTCCACAAAAAAGGGAAACGTCAATTATTCCGTCATCGAATACAAAGAAAAAGGTTCTGACAGTTTTCAAGGTTACGATCCTGTCGAAGTGGAAGAGGGCGATCTGCTCGGAGATCTCGACAATCTCTACGCTCCATCCCGATCCTTATTTTTGGAAAAGAAACCGGGATTTGAACACTATGTTCTGGAAGGTTACGAAGAAGACCGCAAACGACTCGACGGATACGAATGTAATTTTTCGATCGGTTGTGAAATTCCAGAAAATCAATACATGGTCGTGGGCGACAACCGGGACGATTCTCACGACTCCCGTGCCTGGGGTTTTGTAAAAAGGGAAGATATTCTCGGGAAAGCGCTCGTGATCTATTTTTCCATCAACTGGAAAGATAACGTCTGCGAATACAAAAGCGGAAAAGAACTCGCCGAAAAGGGTCCCGAATTTGCCGAACGCTATCAAGGCGAAGAACTCGTAAAGAATTGTCATCCGACCGAAATCGGTCTCGTAAGAGAAGAAAGCAAAGCCGGTTGGATCGAAAGAACTCTTCGTTATCGGATCTGGAGAATGGAAATTCGCTGGAATCGAATCGGGACCATTCTGCGATAAAACGATGGAAGAGAAGAATTTAGAACCTTCCGATTCCGACAAGGATTTTCAGAAAGATTCCAAAAAGCCGGAGAAAGAAGTTTCTCCTTGGGAGTTTGCCGGTTTGGGAATGGAATTCGGTTTGATCGTTCTGGGTTCGGTTTATCTCGGAAATTTTCTAGATGGAAAGTTTCATTCCTCTCCTTTCGGGCTTTTGGGGGCTTGTCTTCTCGGTTTCTCTTACGGAATCTATTATATCATCTATCGAACCACTCTCAAGAAGTAGGCGTTTTTTTGGTGAACGCCGTTCTATATCAGAAAATTCTTCTTTTCTAAAGTTCTATCTTATAATCCTGCGTTGGTCGGAACACCGGCCTTCTTTTTTGGGAGGATTTTATTCTTCGAAATCGAAAAAATGAAATTCGGTATTTAAAAAAAGAGTAAATTTTTTAGGAAGGTTTGTCATAGGAATACGGCCGACCTATGTTGAAAAATCGATTTCGAACTTCTATCCTTCTTCTTTGTATTTTTTTGGAATGGAACTGTCTTTCTTTTTCGTTGAGAGATCGTCAGGAACGTTGGTCGGAATTGATGAACGGAATCGAATCCGCAAATCCGGAAAACGCAAATTCATGGGAAAAAGAATTCCGTCTTTTTTTGGAATCTTCTTCCGAGGAATCCGCGGAGTTTCGCGAGAAACTTCGGAACTTCATTCTTTTTGAGAGCGCGAGAAGATTTCACGATTCTCTTTCTTTGAAAGAATTTGAACGCGCATCCTGGATCGCGAAAATTTTCAGGGAAACGGTTTCCTTTTTGGGAATCGGAGAGGCAACGGTGGAAGGGGTCAAATCGAAGAACCTCTATTCCGCTCGACAATATTTCGCAGCGGACCTTATCGCTTATACGGGACAAGCGAAGGATTCTCAATTTGTTTCTCTCATTACGCAGATGGTCCCGAATCCGATCAGCGATCCGAGGCTCGCTTTCAATCTCGCTTGTCTTCACGCTCTCAACGGAAATAAACAGGAGATGCTTCAGTATATGAAAATCGCTCTTTTTCTCGGAAGGGAAACCGTCGATTTCGAAAGAGATTCCGATTTCAACGCTTTTCGTTCGGATCCTGATTTTATAAGAATGCTCTGGGAAGGCCCCGCATTGGATCCGTCTTTGATTCCTTCCGAAGAAGAAACGAAATAGAAAGAAGAAGATCGTTCGATCTCATTCGATTTTGAATCGCTCTCGGGTCCGGCGCTTTTTTGTGTGCTCGAAAAAGTAGGAACTCCTACTTTTCCCGGCGAATCAACCGTGAACGGCGGGTTTGTAAGATGACCTTAGAATTCCTTGGTCGGACCAAATGAGGAGCCGACATTCTTAAAAAGTAGGAACTCATACTTTTCAATGATCCGAGATGGAACGGCTTCTGAACGTCGAACCATCCAATTCTTCCTTCCGTCGGTTCTCCGATCCGCCTATCTAAAGAAGCCTGAAACAAAAAAAGAATTCTTTTTAACAAAATCCGGCATTGTCCTTTTCGGAATTCCATAAGGGCTGCGGGTCCTTTGCTTTTACAAAATAAAAACGTTTTCCGAAGACCCATTCTCAAAAGTTTCCAGCATATAAGAATCAAGAAAGAATTTTCGTTTTCAAGGGGATTCTCTTCTTCGAAATAAAATTCTAATATACGAAGTAGGGCCCGGGATCCTTTCTTACAACAAAGTCCTTACCAAAGGAAAGAACAAAGATGAACTGGAAAAAATATCTGATCGGCCTTTTGGTCCTTGCGCTTGTTTTAGTCTTTGTCTTCGAGGTCTATTTTCCGGATCGGAAATTTCTTTCGGGAAGTATTCTCGCGTTATTTTTACTCTTCCCTTTTTATCTCCTCAAGATCTTTGCGATTCTCAAATATCCGAAAAACGGCGTAAATATTCAAATGGGCATAATGGCAGTCTCATTCTTTTGTAACGGAATCGGTCTTTGGATAGGAGTTTCACAGAACGATGGTTCTGATTTTATAATTGGTTTTTTTATTGCCCATTTCAGCCACTTTCTAATAGTTGTATTCGCGAGCTGAATCTTCCGGATCCCGTTGCAATAAAAAGAAAACCGGAAAGTAGCCAATTCTGTGCCGGTGGTTTTCGTTACAACGTTCCACTATTGACTCGAAAAATGAATCTAAACCAGACTTCTTTTATGACAAAAAAGTTAATCTTCTTTGCGTTCTTAGTTGTATTACTTCAATTTCCAATCTTTGCGTCCGAGGAATCTTCTCACGAAACCTTTGATCTGAACGAAGTCATCGTCCATCACTTGATGGATAATCCAGAGTTCCCTTTTAACATCGGCGGCGTTCAGGTGTTCGAAGGACAATCCGGCTTCGATCCGAAAAACGCTTCGATCTTCACCGATCACGAGACCGGAAAACGTTTTCACTTCGTCGGCGGTTTCGATATGCACATCACGAAACGCGTCACGATGATGTGGATCGTGGCTCTTCTTCTTTTTATCGTCTTTATTCCTGCGGCTCGTATCATCGCAAAGAATCCTCTCAAAGTTCAATCCCGTTTCGCAAACATGGTCGAAGTCTTCGTTAACTTTCTCAAAAAAGACATCGTGGACGAGAGCATGCACGGTCATGGGCACGGGTATTATCATTATATCTTAACGTTATTCTTCTTTATTCTTTTTTGCAATCTCATGGGACTCGTTCCTCCCGTGGGAGAGTTGATCGCCGTTGCCGGAGAATCGGCCGGAATCATTCACGCGGATCACCACAACGCGCCGCTCGTTGCGAAGATCTGGAGCGGAATTACCGTGACAGGAGATATTTCCGTTACGATGACGCTCGCGCTTCTTACGATGTTCTTGATCTACAGCGCGGGTTTTATCTACCAAGGACCGAAGTTCATCTGGCATTCGGTTCCGAACGGAGTTCCGCTTCCTCTTTATCTGATCATGTGGCCTCTGGAGTTTATCGTCTCTCCTATGGCGAAAACATTCGCACTTACCGTGCGTCTTTTGGCGAACATGACCGCCGGACACGTTATCATTCTCGCTCTGATGGGTTTTATCTTTCAGTTTCAATCTTGGGGAATCGTTCCCGTTTCGGTGATCGGTTCCGGATTGATTTATGTTTTGGAGATCTTCGTCGCTTTTCTCCAGGCGTATATTTTCGTATTGCTTACATCCCTTTTTGTCGGATTAAGCATGCATAGGCATTGATTGTAGAATATTGCAATAATCACAGGAGGCAATGAGCAATATGGAATTTGGATTAGGATATATTGGTGTAGGAATCGCTGCAGGAGTCGCAATTCTCGGAGCAGCGCTCGGAATCGGAAGAATCGGTGGTTCTGCTACTGAAGGAATTTCAAGACAACCAGAAGCTGGTGGAAAGATTCAAACTGCAATGATCATCGCTGCAGCCTTGATCGAAGGCGCCGCTCTGTTCGCTCTCGTGATCGCTTTTCAAGCTGCGGGAACTCTGAACGAAGGTTTGAAAGCTACTGTTGAATTCCAAACAAAAGCTTCCGCACCTGCTACCGAAGAAAAAGGAAAGTAAAACTTGGTACTCTTAGCTGCTAAGGGATTAAGCCTCCTAGATGTGAACCCGGGTCTGGTAGTCTGGACTCTGGTTACCTTTCTAGTCGTAGTCTTAGTTCTGAAAAAGTTTGCCTGGGATGTGATTCTGAAGGCGCTCGACGAAAGAGCCGAAACCGTTCAGAACGACATCAAAAAGGCCTCAGAACTCCGTTCGGAAGCGGAAGCTCTCCTGAAGGATTACGAAGCTAGGTTGAACTCTGCCAAAGACGAGGCGAACGCGATCGTTGCGGAAGCCAAGTCGGATGCTCTGAAACTGAAGAACAAACTTCTCGAAGAAACAAACTCGGAAGTGAAGGCTCAAAAAGATCAGGCAGTGAAAGAGATCGAACTCGCTAAAGGAAAGGCTTTGGAACAATTGCAATCGCAGATAGTCGAGATGAGTATCTCCGTTGCAAGTAAGGTTCTTGAAAAACAACTCAAAGCCGAAGACTACAAAGCTTTCGTTGAAAAAGAACTAGAACAACTCAAAAAATTGAGCGCATAAACAATGAACGATTCCGGTGTCTCGAAAATATACGCGTCCGCACTTTTGGGAGCAAGCAATGCTCCGGAAGAAGTGGAACAGGAACTCGCGGATTTAGTTCAGCTCCTTTTTCACGAGGATAAGTTCAGGAATTTTTTTCTTTCTCCGACGGTAACTATCGAAGAAAAAGAAACGATTCTTGTAAAAAATCTCCGGGGTAAAGTATCGGAAATAACCCTGAATTTTCTCGGAGTACTTTTAAACAAAGGAAGATTTATCAGTCTTCCGGAGATCCAAAAACAATTCACGGAAGAGCTGGATAAGAAGAAAGGAAGAGTTCGCGCACAAGTAAGAAGTTATCCTTCTTTAGAACCTTCTCAACTTACCAAACTCGGATCCATTCTTACGGAAAGATTCAAATCGGAATTCATTCTGGAAGCTGCAGAAGATAAATCTCTTCTGGGTGGATTTGTCGTAAAATTCAATGACTTAAAAATCGAAAAGTCAATCGCTTCCCAGCTGGGGGAAATCAAGAAAGCCATGCTGGAAAAGAAATTACCGGTTGGAGCCATCTATGAAAATTAAAACAGACGAAATTACGTCCGTTCTCAAACAGGAAATTTTAAATTATAAGAAAGACCTCAGCGTTGAGGAAGTCGGAACGGTTCTCGAGATCGGAGACGGTATCGCTCGGGTTTACGGACTCAAAAACGTGATGTCCGGAGAGATGGTCGAATTCCAAAACGGAATCTTCGGTCAGGCGTTCAACCTCGAAGACAACTCCGTGGGTGTGGTCGTTTACGGAGATTACCTCGCAATCCAAGAAGGATTCACCGTTAAAAGAACGAACCGAATTCTTGAAGTTCCGGTTGGTCCCGAACTTCTCGGTCGCGTAGTAAACCCGTTAGGCGAACCGCTTGACGGAAAAGGTCCTATCAACGCAAAACTCACAAGACCGGTAGAATCTCCCGCTCCCGGAATCGCGATGAGACAACCTGTCGGCGAGCCGATGCAAACCGGTATCAAAGCGATCGATGCGATGATTCCAGTGGGACGCGGTCAAAGAGAGCTCATCATCGGCGACCGTGGAACCGGAAAAACTTCCATCGCACTCGATACGATCATCAACCAAAAAGGAACCGGGGTCGTTTGTGTTTACGTCGCAATCGGTCAGAAGGCTTCCACCGTGGCTTCCACGGTTGAGATGCTCCGTAACAAAGGCGCCCTCGAATATACGATCGTGGTTTCCGCTACCGCTGCGGATCCGGCGCCTCTGCAATACATCGCTCCTTATTCCGGATGTAGTATGGCGGAATACTTTATGTATAACGAAAAGAAAGCGACCCTCGTAGTTTACGACGACCTTTCTAAACAAGCGGTTGCTTATCGCCAAATGTCTCTTCTTCTTCGCCGTCCTCCGGGTCGGGAAGCGTATCCGGGCGACGTATTCTATCTTCACTCTCGTCTTCTCGAAAGAGCGGCGAAACTCGACGACAAATACGGTGCCGGTTCTTTGACCGCGCTTCCGATCATCGAGACTCAGGAAGGTGAGGTTTCTGCATACATTCCGACGAACGTGATTTCGATCACCGACGGACAGATTTATCTTCAGTCCAACTTATTCGCATCCGGTAACCGTCCCGCGGTAGACGTGGGGATTTCCGTTTCCCGAGTAGGATCTGCGGCGCAGATCAAAGCGATGAAACAAGTCGCAGGAAAGATGAAACTCGAACTCGCACAGTTCCGCGACTTGGAAGCGTTTGCTCAGCTCGGAACCGAACTCGATCCCGCTACTCAAGCGCAGCTCGATCGCGGAAACAGAATCGTTCAGATGCTCAAACAGCCTGTGTCTTCTCCATATCCGGTAGAAGAACAAGTTGTGGAAATCTTTGCGGTAACCCGCGGATTTATGGATAAGATTCCAGTCGCGAAAGTTCAGGAATACGGAAAGTATCTCCTAACAACGATTAAAGAAAAATACGCAGAAGTTTTGGACGCGATCCGCAAGGAAAAGAAAATCTCCGACGAAGAAAAACTCGGGGAAGTCTTAAGCGCAATCGCCGAAGAATTTTTAAGAAAGCACTGAGATAGAGGTTCGCTTTGGCAACTCCAAGGGAAATAAAGAAAAGAATCACCTCGGTCAAGAACACGAGAAAGATCACCCGGACGATGGAAATGGTTTCTACGGCCAAATCCAAGAAGATCAGCGACCGGGTGAACGCTTCTCATCCTTTTTCCAATAAGATCAAGGAACTCGTGTCTTCTCTCGCGTCTCTGAGCGGAGTTGTACACAGCCCTTACTTAAGAAGACCGGACAAAATCAAAAACGTAGCCCTTCTCGTGATCACCGCGAATAGAGGTCTTTGCGGAGGATACAATTCCAACGTAAACAGACTCGCGAAAGCAAAGGTCGCGGAATGGAAGAAGGAAGGGGCTAACGTAAGACTTTTTATCGTCGGGAAGAAGGGGATTTCCTTTTTCCGATTTGCCGGCGAGAAGGCGGAAAAGACCTTCACTCATATCGACGACAAGTCCGGATACAAGGAAGCCGAAGAATTCGCGAATCTCTTTTTGGAATTATTCGCTAAGGAAGAAGTGGACGCGGTGGAAATTGCATCGACGGTTTATTATTCTTCCGCTTCTCAAAAACCGGAAGTGACGAGAGTTCTTCCGTTCGAAGTTGCAAAAGAAGGAAACGTGAACGATATGATCGCGTATGAGCCGAGCCCTGCGCTGGTTCTTGAATCTCTTCTTCCTCTTGTTGTAAAAACCGCATTCTTAAAGGCGATTCTCGAAGCGAACTGCTCCGAGCAAATCGCAAGAAGAATTGCGATGAAGTCCGCGACGGACGCGGCTTCTGAAATGATAAAACTGCTCACTCGCGGATACAACCGCGTAAGACAGGCAAAAATCACTCAGGAAATTTCTGAGATTGTTGCCGGAGCCGACTCACTGAACTAATCACATCGTATTGGAGCGACTTGAATGAATAAAGGTAAAATCAAGCAGATCATCGGATCCGTTTTGGACATTGAGTTCGAAGGCGGAGAACTTCCTGAAATTTACAGCGCACTTGAAATCGAGGGAAAGGTTTCCGGAAAAAAGGAAACGATCATCGCGGAAGTGCAGACTCATATCGGCGGAAGAGCGGTGCGTGCGATCGCTCTTTCCTCTACGGACGGTCTGATTCGCGGACAAGAAGTGACCAACACCGGAAAGCCGATCAGCGTTCCCGTCGGAGATGCAACTCTGGGAAGAATCTTCAACGTTCTCGGTAAAACGATCGACGAAGGTCCTGCGATCACAGTCAAAGAAACTCGTCCGATCCACAGACCTGCTCCCGCGTTCGACGAACTCACTTCTAAAACCGAAGTATTCGAAACGGGAATCAAGGTCATCGACCTTCTCGCTCCTTACATCAAAGGTGGAAAGACCGGACTCTTCGGTGGAGCAGGGGTTGGTAAAACGGTTCTCATTCAGGAACTCATCAACAACATCGCAAAACAACACGGTGGATTTTCCGTATTTGCCGGAGTGGGCGAAAGAACCCGCGAAGGAAACGATCTCTGGAGAGAGATGAAAGAATCCGGAGTTATCGACAAAACCGTTCTTTGTTACGGTCAGATGAACGAGCCTCCGGGCGCCCGTCTTCGTGTCGCGTTATCCGCTCTTACAATGGCGGAACACTTCCGTGATTCTATCGGAACCGACGTTCTTCTGTTCGTGGATAACATCTTCCGTTTCTCTCAAGCCGGATCTGAAGTATCGGCTCTTTTGGGAAGAATGCCGTCTGCGGTGGGTTATCAGCCGACTCTTTCCACAGAAATGGGCGCGCTCCAAGAAAGAATTACATCCACTAAAAAAGGATCGATCACTTCCGTTCAGGCGATCTACGTTCCTGCGGACGACTTGACCGACCCGGCTCCAGCGAACGCGTTCGCCCACTTGGATGCGACTACGGTTCTTTCTCGTGCGATTTCCGATAAGGGGATTTATCCTGCGGTTGACCCGCTTGATTCCACTTCTCGCGTGATGAACGCTCAGGTTCTCGGAGAAGAGCACTACACAGTGGCACGGGAAGTTCAAAGAATTCTTCAAAGATACAAGGATCTGCAGGATATCATCGCGATCTTGGGTATGGACGAACTTTCGGAAGACGACAAGGTTCTCGTAGCGAGAGCGAGAAAGATCGAAAAATTCTTATCTCAACCTTTCCACGTAGCGGAAGTATTTACCGGAGCTCCTGGAAAATACGTAAAACTCGCGGATACCGTTCGTTCTTTCAAAGAGGTTATCTCCGGAAACTACGATCACCTTCCAGAGCAAGCGTTCTACATGGTCGGATCTATAGACGACGCGATCGAAAAAGCGAAAGGATACAAAGGATAATCGGAAATGTCCGCGAATAAACTGAACGTATCCGTAATCTCTCCCGAAAAGATCCTCTATAAGGGAGAGGTGGATTCTCTGGTAGTTCCGGGTAGCGAAGGATTTTTCGGAATCCTTCCGAACCACGCGCCTCTGGTCGCCGTTCTCGGGATCGGGGTTCTCGAAATCCGCAAAGGCGAGAAAACAAAAGTTCTTTCCGTGGAAGGCGGGTTTATCGAAGTGAAGGAGAATTCCATCAGCATTCTTACCGATCACGGCGCGCTGAAGGAAGACATCGATCTCCAAGCAGAACAAAAAAATCTCTCCGAAGTTGAAAAACTTCCCCCTTCCGATTCTAAAAATCTTCTCCTCCAAAAAGCAAAAACCCGAATTTTAGTCGCATCGCGCTAACTTTTAGGGGTCCTCCGATCCGAAAATAGTAGCAGAGATTCCCTTTTCTCCGAATACAATGGAGAATGGGGATCGGAAGCCTTATGAAAACAACGATCACCATCATCGGCTTATTGGTGTTATTTGTAAGCATAGGTTCTCTTTTGAGAAAAAACCAGGATCGGGTTCGTAGTATTTTCGAACCGGAAAACATTTCTGCGGCGATCCGCGGAAACGTACGAAATCCAGGAGTCTATCGTCTCAAACAGGGAGATACCTTAGAAGACTTATTAAAGGTCGCGGGCGGCTATAAAAAACCTTCTCCGACCGAGCTCGACTTGAACCGTGAAATCCTGGACGGTCAGGTCATTGAATTGAAAGAATGAAGTTATTAGGAAGATGGCGGAAGACTACGACATGATAAAGGACGATAACGCTCCCGGTGGAGGAGACCAGGATTCCGGTATGGACGAATTGCAGTTCGATGATATCGATTCTATGCTCGCTTCCGGTGAACCGGATTCCGCTTCTTCAGGCGGACTGGACGACCTATCGATTGAAGCCGATCCATTAGAAAGCCTCGTCGCAAGTTCGGGGGAAGAATATCCGACCAGCTTTGAAAACGATTTCTCCTTTCATCCGGAAGAAAGTTCTTCGAATGAAGAATCCATCGGAGACGATTCTCTGGATCTGGAACTCACCGATCCGCTCATCGACGCAGAAATAGATAAATTATTAGATATCAGCGAAATATCAAAACCGGGCAAATCCAATCTTTCCAATTTAGAATCCGACGATTCCTTTTTTGTTCCCGCGGACGAGAACGAAGTTTCCGATCAGGACTTTTCGGAACTCGACAGTTATCTAACGGAAGAACCCGACGCGATCAGCTTCGGAGAAGAATTGGACGATCTCGACGATTTCGGTTTAACGGATTTGGACGACGAAGGTCCCATCTCTCTTCACGAAGACGATCTGCAAGGAGTCAAACCTGACTTCTCATTACAAGACTTTCACTTGGAAGACGAACAACAGGAAGGAGGAGCCGATCACGGGGATCTTTCCTTTGACGAAGACGACTTTTTAAACGAGGAAGAAGGCCCGATCTCCCTGTCCGAGGACGAACTCGGAGCGATCGGAGCGACTGAAACTCCTCTCGCCGATTTTTCGCATCCGGACGCGGGAGAGGAAGAATCGATCGCACTTTCGGATTCGGAGTTGGACGGAATCTTAGACACCGAGGATAAGACCGACTGGGGTTCCCCGTCCTTTGATACGTTAGACGATATTGACGAAGACGGTCCGATCTCCTTGAGCGGAAACGAGTTGGACGATATTCTCAGCTCGCCGAACGAACGAACCGCTCAACCCGCGGCGCGAGCAGACGAGGAAGACGAACTTCCGGACTTTATAACCCATCACGACGAACTAGAGACGGAAGACGAAGGACCGATCTCGTTGTCCGAAGACGAATTGGGAAATCTCCTGGCGGACAATGGCGGAGAGGATTTTAGCGAACCGGAGGATTCTTTTCCGGACTTGGATATAACCGAAGAAGGCTCGTCTTCTGCGGGTCCGGATTTTACGTCAGACGCCGAGGACGAGGAACCGATTTCTCTTTCTCTGGACGAACTCGACAACATTCAATCCGATGTTTCCACGTTAGACGAAAGCGAAACTCTTTCTCTCGAAGACGGAAGTTTCGATCTTCCTCCAGAAGAATCCGTTTTGGAAACCGAAGACAACGAACCCATCGCGCTTTCGGAAGAGGAACTCGGAAATCTTCTCTCCGACGATTCCGGATCGGAAGAATTGGAAAGCGGAGACGGATTTTCAGATCTGTTACACGACGATTCTCTTCCGGAAGATACCGGTTCGATGTTCGGAGGTGAAGATTCTTTCACTCTTCCCGTCGAACAAGATTTAGGCGGACCAGACGAATTCGGATTGGAAGAAGAAGCCCTTCCGGATCATACGGACTTCGCCTTCGAACCGGACGATTCGACGACCGAACTCGATGAAACCGGAGAGAATGAACCGATCGCGCTTTCCGAAGAGGAACTTGGAAATCTGCTCTCCAGCGATATGGAGGAAGAAAAGGCGGATTCTTTATTCGACGAGACGACTTCCGATGAGGACGATCTCATTTCTTTACCGATCAGCGAACTGGACGAGTTAGGCGAAATATCCGAAACCGCGAACGTCGAAGAAGACGCATTCGCCCTCGACGACTTTGAACTTCCTACGAACGATCTCGACTCTTTGGAATCGACGGATTCTCCTTCCCTCGAAGACGACGAAGGTCCGATCGCACTTTCCGACGACGAACTTGGAAATCTTTTATCGACTGAAACCTCCGAACCGGAAGATTCTTCCTTTAATTTTGAACCGGGTGAAGAATCCGCTTTGGACGCAGGCGACGACGAAGGTCCGATCGCACTTTCCGACGACGAACTTGGAAATCTTTTATCGACTGAAACTTCCGAACCGGAAGATTCTTCCTTTAATTTTGAACCGAGCGAAGAATCCGCTTTGGAAGCAGGCGACGACGAAGGTCCGATCGCACTTTCGGACGACGAACTTGGAAATCTTTTATCGACTGAAACTTCCGAACCGGAAGATTCTTCCTTTAATTTTGAACCGAGCGAATCTTCGATCTTGGATGCGGAAGACGCGGACGAACCGATCGCACTTTCTACGGACGAACTCGATCATCTTCTTACCGACGACGCAGAAGCGAGCGCTGAAGAAGAATTTCCCGGAGCGGATTCCGAGATCGATTGGGACGCTCCTCTTTCCGAGTCGACCGAAGTTCCTCTCGAAGACGAAGAGCCGATCGCGCTCTCCACGGACGAACTCGATCACATTCTCACCGGCGACGGAGCGGAAACTTCTCCGGAAGAAGACGAAGGACCGATCGCATTGTCCGAAGACGAACTCGGCAATTTGCTTTCCGACGTAGAAACTCCAGCGGAAGAAGGCGAAGACTTAAATGAAATTTTGGGAGAACTTCCGGCATCCTCGGATCTGGATGCGTTCGGTTCTTTGGACGAAGACGTTGCGCTCGCGCAACCGGATTCTTCTTCTCCGATTGTTCCCACCGCGGAAACGGTTCCTGACGACGGAATGATTATCGTCTTGGACGAATATGCGGAAGACGAAGAACTTTCTCCGATGGAGGAACTGCGTAAAACTCCGGATCAGGCGGTCGCACAACCTTCAGCCGGAGAAGGCGGAGAAATCACTCCTTCCAAAGAAGAGATGAAGCGTATCATGACGTATCTGGACGAACTCCTCGGAAATCTTCCGGACGATCTCATTCGGGAATTCTCGCAGTCGGATTATTTCGAACTTTATAAAAAACTAATGAAACAAATTGGTGTTTGACCAATGGGTTTGTTGGAGAGGGTCAGCAAGTTAGTCAAATCCGATTCTGCGGGCGGGGCTTCTTCCGCTTCCAAGGAAGAAAAAAAATCCTTACTCAAAAAATCGGAAGCCTTCAAAGGGAAGAAAAGTTTTTTTCAACGGGCCCTCGGGATGCGTAACGAGCTTGCGCAGAATGAACCTTCTTCGGAGCCGATTCTCGATAAACACACGACTCCGGAACTCGCGGAACACGATCACAACTTCGAAGAGGATTCTTCTTTTGAAGAGGACTTTTCCCTTCCGGAACTCGACGGAGATTCCCCGACTTTCGACGCGGATGACTTGCAGGCCGAGTTTCCAGATTCTTCCTTTTCATCCGATGAAAATCACTTCGACGACGGAGAGTTACTCGAACTTCCGGACGACCTTGTGGCACCGGAGGGAATCGCCAAAGAAGAGTTAGACGAGGATCCTTTTACTTCCCCCGAACTTCCGGAAAAAGAATCGGAAGAGGACTTTTCTCTGGACGAACTTTTCGGGGAAGAATCCAAAGAAGAATCGCAGAAGGATACGGAAACTTCCGTTTCCGACGCGACCAAAGAATCGGAAGAAGACGAACTGCCTGCCGCAATCGAAGAGGATCCTTTCAGCGATTGGGTGAAAGAAGCGGAACAGGAAGCGACGCGCGGTTCTTCCAAAGTGGATTCAAAATCCGTTTCGGCTGAAAAAGGCGATTTTCTTTTCGACGACGATTCTAACTTTACTACTTCTCCAATCGATCTTCAAATCGCTTCTCGGAAAAAATTAGAGAACTATATGTCGGTTTTTGAGATCAGCAAGGAGATCGGAGTCTCTACGGATTTCGCGAACTTTTTCGAAAATCTTCTCTTTTCGATCATGGGACAGATCGGAGCCGAATCGATCGGTATCTTTTCCTCCAAAAATGGAGACAAAGAATTCTTCCGTTTGGAGGAATATCAGGGCGAAGGTTTCAATCAGGAATGGACGATTTCTTCCGAGGAAGAGATCTATCACGCGGTGCATAACGCAGGTTCCGTGTTGTATGCGAAAGAACTTTTGAAACCGGCTTTGCCTGCGAAAGAACAGGAAATCTTAAAACAATCCGACGCGGAACTACTCGTCGCCATCCGATACATGGATGATTTTTTCGGAATCATCGTTCTCGGCAAGACGATCAGCGGAGAGGATTATACGATCGAGGATCTGGAGTTCTTAAAGATCATCGGCGAAATCGCCGGTTCCGTCTATCGTAGAATTTTCGACACGGAACAACTTCATCAGGAAAATCAAAACCTGAAAGAAGTGATCCGAGCCAACGAGCTGATCATTTCTCTCGCTAGGGATTTCGGCGCGATCCGTACCCTCGACGAAGCCTATGACAAATTGATTTCCTCCTTTAAGGATGAATTGAAGGTTCGAAGAGCTACCTTTATGATTTTGGACGGTCATACAAAGAACGAATTCCGCGTCTTCGCATCCAATCTTCTGACTCCGGAACACGTAGGATCTTTTACTCTTCCTCTGGAAAGTTCCATCGTAGGAATCGTTTCCAATATTCCCGGCGTTTTTAGAATCGAAAATTTTAGAAAACATCCCGAGCTCATGCAGAAACTTTCGAACGACGAACTCGGGCTGATGTCGGATTTTATCGTGATTCCTTTTATCAATCTTCATTGGTTGGTGGGAATGTTGATCATTCACGAGACAGACGTTCCTTGGACGGACAGCGATCGTGAAACCGCGGTTGGAATTTCAGAGGTGCTTGCTCCGGTCTTTTCCAGTCTTCTTTTGATACAGGAAAGGGATTCGGTATTCAAGGATCCGTTCAGTCCCGTCGAAGAAAAGGTCGAAGATATGATCTTAAAGGCCGCGAGACTTGGAAGTTCGTTTAGTCTGACTATATTCAAAGTTCAGAATATATCACGGATGGTGAAACTAAAGGGCTCCGGTTTTTTTGCGGCTTATAGCGAGGAACTTCGCAAGGCGATCCAGGAAAATCTTTCCGAATCCGATTTTCATTATAGGATCGGGCAGGGGAAATACGCGGTCATCCTGGACGGAAAGGATCGAGAGGAAACTCAGATTCTAATCCGAAAAATCAAAAATAAGCTGAACGATACGGATCGAAAGTCGAAGGACTTTCAGACTTCCGTGATTCAACACACTCTTTGTTATCCGGCGGATACGAAAGAAAAGGAAAGAATTCTCGAATTGCTCGAAGAATCTTGATGAGAGAGAATGTTATTCAATTCTCTGAATTTCCTCGTATTCTTTGTCTGTTTTCTTCTTCTTTACTTTCGTTTCGGTAAACTAGGACAAAATCGACTTCTGTTTTTCGGAGGTCTTTTCTTTTACGGTTTTTGGAAACCCGAGATGGTTTTTCTTCTTTTGTTCTGCATCGCATTCAACTTTGCGGGCGGTATTTATCTCGGAAAGGAAAAAGGTTCTAAGCAAAAAAGAATTTTTATCTCTCTCATTTCTCTCAATCTCGGGATCTTAATATTTTTTAAATACATTCTTTTTCTTTTGGGCATCTGGAACGATACGTTAGGCGTGCTTTTTCCTAGAACAGGAGTTGTTCTTCCTGAAATTTTACTTCCCGTTGGAATTTCTTTTTATACGTTCCACAATATCAGTTATCTATCAGATATCCGCTCCGGGAAAATTCTTCCCTGTGTCGACTTTATAAGATTCGGAGTTTACGATTTATTTTTCCCGTTGTTGCTCGCAGGTCCCATCGAAAGACCGGATTCTCTTTTGCCTCAAATTGAAAACGAAAGAACCGTCACGCAAAACGGTTTTTTTTCCGGAATCATTTTATTCCTCTGGGGAATTTTTAAAAAAGTTTTCATAGGGGATCACCTCCTTCTTTTTACGGGTAAAGCGATGGAACCGGGAATGGAACTTGCTCCGGGAATGATTTTTTGGCTCGCGTTTTGTTTTGCGTTTCAAGTCTACGCGGACTTCAGCGGATATACGGACGCAGCTCGGGGATTGGCTAAGATGTTAGGGTTTCGACTAACGTTGAATTTTAATTTCCCGTTTATTTCCTCCAACCCTTCCGAGTTTTGGAGACGCTGGCATATTTCACTCTCCACTTGGCTCCGAGATTATCTCTACATCCCTCTGGGCGGAAATCGGGTTTCGGTGCTAAGACAGAACGTTAATCTGATGATCGTATGGGTTTTGGGAGGTTTGTGGCACGGAGCCACTTACGGATATCTCGTTTGGGGCTGCTACTGCGGCCTACAGGTCGTCGGCTATAATCTTTTTCAGAAATACGTCCTTAGATTCTTTTCTTTGAATATTCCATTTTTAGAATGGGCTTTAAAGTTGTTCGGAGTATTGTCTACTTTTTGGATGTTTGCGCTCGGATTACTTTTGTTTCAAGTCCATTCTCCCGAAGAACTCTGGACGCTCGTGCTGAACGGTATGGACGGAATTTTTTGGAATTCGATATTCGCCGGAAAACTTCTGTTCCTTTTATTTCCGCTTTTGATCGTAGAACCCTGGATGATCCTTTCCGGAGGAACCGATTCTTTTTTGGATCGGATCGTAACAAGGCCGTTTCGTTGGATTCCTCTTTGTTTCGGGATCGTCGTATTGTTCTGTCTTTTCGGGGTCTATGAAAAGAAAGAATTTTTTTACTTTCAGTTTTAGAATGAGAACAAAATGAAAAAATTTTGGAAGAAAAAATTCCCCGGCCAAGCCGTAAAACAGATGTTAGTCGGTCTTGCGTTTTTGATCTTTGTTTCTCTTTTGCAGATCGTTTTTTTTCCTTTTTTCATAAACTTTCAGGAAAAGAATTCTTTTCTATACGATCGGCTTTCCCGTTTGGATCGAAATCTTTATTCGGAAGCGGGCCGTTCGGAATCGAAAGCTCCGATCGTATTTTTGGGAGATAGTCAGATTCTTTCCGGAATCCATCCGAAGGAGCTTTCAGAAATGCTGGCTCGATCCGTCTGGTTTTTACCGCGGCCTTCCGAACAACCCGAGGGAATGTTTCTTAGATACAAAGAATACGAAAGGGTCGTCGGTTTCAAACCCGCGCTCGTGATCGTTAACTTTTCCGTCTTTTCCCTTTCGGATATGGACGTTGCGAGCGCTCATCGAAGCCTCGTTTTGAATTACGATTCCTTTCATCCAGAGATATTTCTGGAGCCAACGCTAAGGAGTTTTTACCTGAAAAATCTTTCCTCGGGTTTGTTCTATCTTTTGGGAAGAATTTTTCCGTTTCTTCGTCTGAACGCCTCCATGTCGACCGTAATTAAGATCGTAGGCGAGGGGGATGAATTCAGCTATTCCGAAAAAAAAATGGAATCTCTGATCTCCGGAAATCCAATCTTGAAATGGGAGACGAACAGGAAACGAAATCAATTTATAGATTTTGAATATTCTAAAAATAATGGATACATGGATTGGGCGCGTGATACGACTTACGACGGGATTTGTGTTCCGAATTCTCATCCTCAGGCTTTGCCTCAAAACGCCGAGCTCGCTTTGCAAAAGACCAGAACTTCCTCGTTGAAGGCTTGGAGGGAATTGTTTCGTTATTTTAAGTCTCGCGGCGTGAAAGTTCTCGCGGTTTCTCTTCCGTTTCGTCCGGATTTCGATTTTCGTTTGTCCGCGTTGCCGCAATTGTCTCAGATGGAATCGATTCTTATAGATGAGGAAATTCCTTATTGGAAATTAGGTAGTCGTCTTTTTCAAGAGAACGATTTCGGCGATTATACCCATTTGAATACTTGCGGGATGAAAAAACTCGTTCCGGTTTTGAATCGGGAAATTTTGAATTCAATTTCAGAATCGCCTTCGAAGTAAGAAATTACCGCGCTACGGATGTGAAGCGCGCGCGAGCGGTCTCCTCGAATCGAGGAGACCGAAGGCGATAGCCGAAGCGCGGAACAAGCCGGGCCTGCGATTGATACCGAAGTCTTATTTTTTCGGAGGATGGAGCAGGAGCGCCCGAGCTCTTCGCTTAACAACGAGCCTCTTTTTTCTTCGCTCCCTGTTTTCCCATCTTTTTCATTTTTAAAATGTACTCTTGCGAATCGGGAACCTTACACGCGGTATTTCCCATCATTACCGTTACCTTGCCGATTCTTTTTGAAACCTGCAGAGCCTCTTCCGTAAGTTTTGGATAGAAGCCGCCGACCGCGATTACAAAACCGTTCATACAATACCTCACTCTGTTTTGGGATTGATGGATTTCGGACTCCACACGGTTCAACAGATTTTGAATTTCTTTAGGATCGATTTGTTCGTTCGGTGTGATCGAAAGCAAGCTGGTGAACGTGCTCCATCCGGAAGAGGCGATGTTTTCTTTGGGAGAATCGATCCATTCTCTTGCGAGCTCCCAACCGTATTTGCTTTCCGCGGCGATCCAGGCGACCGTACATTCGCTGATCATCGGAGACGAGGAATTTTTTACCCAGGATTGAAGATCTTTTTTTTGTATCTCTTTTTCGTCGGCGATCAATCCGGCGAGATACATCGCGTCCGCGTTTCCCGTTTTATAAAGTTCTAATGAAAGAGAATTGTTCTTTTTGATTTTTTTCTGAATCTTTTTTAAATCTCCAACCTTGACTCCGAAAAGAGGTTCTTTGGCTCCGTGATTGATAAATATTTTTTTGACTCCATCGGAACCCATTGATTCCAGTTGTTTCATGATTTCTATTGTGTTCACGGGGATGAGACCTCTTTGTCCTTTGTGGTTGCGTTACAAAATGAGAATTGCGAGAGAAAACCGCTCGATTTCTTATTTTTTAAAAATGTAAATCGCAATTTCACTCTTATCGGACTTCAAGTCCGATTTCAACTAAAATTTCAATGGTGAAAGTCTGCAGGAACAAGAATGGAGCCTCTCCGAATATCGTCGAAAGTAGGAACTCACACATTTGAACGGAAAGGTTATGATTTGCATTTGGAAAGAAAACGACGATCTGTTTTGTAGGAACTCACACGCAGATTTAATTTTTATAAGATGGATTTTTTTATCTTTTTTAACTTTGGCAAAGCGCTCAAACGATCTTTTGAAAAGTTCATAAAAGGATGGTCTTTCTTTGGCGCTTAAGTGGTTTCCTCTATACGTATTTTTGCGCGAATTCTTTCGACGCGTTCAATTCTTCTTCAATGATTTTTTGAATCGCTTTTGCGTGAATCTTGTCGTTGATTTTTTGAAAGATCGTCACCTCGGGAGAATGAAAGAGAACCAAGGAGACGCTGTAATAATCCAAAGGAGGAAACTCGGAGGAAACGATCGTGTATGTTTTTGTCGAGACGCCCTTGATTCCTTTTCTTTTTACGACCTGTCTGCAGCGGGTCGGGATCGGGCTATCGTAGATCACAAAACGATTACGATCCATCGAAACATTTGTGGAGTTGAAAGAATGGTCGGCGATCATGTATGATCCATAACCCGGAATCGCAAGAACTAAAAAGGCAGTCAGAAGTTCGTCTGCGGATTTGAAATCGAACATCCCGACAAGGATCGTCCCCATAACGTAAAGTAAAACCGGCAGCAGTACAAGGGAGGAAGGATCGTATTTATCGTAGGAAAGAATCGTCCGATTTCCTTTTTTCCGGACGGATAGTTTTTTAGGAATGGGTGAATTCATTATTTTGAATGTTCTTCAGAAGATATACTGAGGAAATTTTCAAAACAACTTTTTCGATTTTATTCTAAGAATTCAAGATTTCTTTTCAGTCGCTCACTCTCCTTTTGTGGATCTTCATTCTCATTCTTGAGCGATTTCAGACGATCGGCGCCGAATTTCAAAGCGATGACGCGGATCCCGACGAGTTAGATCTCCTTTCGGAAACGAACGGTAAACGAAGCATAATGTAACGCGTATTGTATTTTTCTAATGGAGTTTATTTTGAAACTTTTAAATCGAAGACGGAATGCTCTTTTTGTTCGCGACAAAGACGTAGAAGTTCCGTTTTTACGTTTACGGCGCTTTTGCGTTTTTGACCGGACGATCGTCTATAAAATTTCATGAGAGCTCCTGCGTTTGAAGTTTTGAAACAAATCCTAAAGGAAGGGTTTGATTACGGATTTTATCAATTTGGATTTCGATCCAAAGATGATCCCAAATCTTGCAAAGATTCTATGATTTTCATTCGAACGGTTTCGGCTTCCTCTCTGAAATTCAAATCTTGAAAAACGAGAACCTCTTCGGAAGGCTCCAATTGAAACACGATATTGTAAAACTCGTCCGGGCTTTCCGAATCGTGTTCGATTTTGATTTGCACCTCTTTGATTTTCGTTTTTAGAATTTCGATCGTAGGCCTTGTCGGAAAAGGCGTCTGACGTATCTTTGCAAATTTCGAGTCGATCTTAAGCTCCGTGGAATTGAAAGAATAGTGAAGCGTCGAATAGATTGCGAATGCAATGAGCGCCGAGATGACGACAGAAAAGAAGATATCAAAAGGCGAAGTCCATTTCAAACTTTCTCCCAATCCATAATATGAAAAAACGGAAATTCCCAGGAGCAAGAATATGGATACGAATCTTGATTTTCTGTGCGTAAAAACGATTTCCGAATCCGATCTTAGAATCTCGATATCGTCGGTCTTTTTGAAAATCATAAAGTGTGAATTCTTAAACTATATCTTGGATGATTCCAATTCGGTTGAGGACGTTTCACGGATTGAATGTTCTCGCGTATATTCGGTTTTGTTTTTCTGAAAAAATGTTAGGAAAAGCGAGTCCAGGAATCGACGATCCGAGAACCCAAAAAGATCCAAATCGAAATCAGAATCTCGATTCAATCTTCGTAAAGCGCAAAAGGATTTGTAATCACGTCCCAAGAATTCCATCTGTAAAATCTTTCGATCTAGATCCCTTCGATCCTTATTTTTCCGAATCAAGTTTTCTTTTTTGCATACGATTCTTTCCGAATTCTTAATTTTGAAAATTCGTTTAAAGAGCCGAAGCAAACTCCGCGGAGTAACCGTATGTTTCTTCGAAGGCGGCCTTTTGTTCCTCGGCCGCCCAGATTTCCAGAGACGGATCGTATCCCTTGTTTGTTTTTAATAAAAATAGAATCCGATTTTTTTCGATCTTGCAGATAACGTTCGGAACTAAGCCGCCTCGATTTCGATTCAGAGCGGAACTGATTCTTAAGATCGCGGAAAGTTGTCTTACGAGCGTTTGATTCTTCTCCGAAAGCCGGCTGTATTCCCTGTGTTTGACTCGAGGCGTGTTCTTTCTGTGATAACGCGCGGTGAGTGCGATGATTTCGATTTCTAAAAACGTAAACCCCAAAAGCATTTCCGAATTTCGAATCATATAATAACTGTGTTTGTGATACGCGGAATGGGAGATCGACTGTCCGATTTCGTGGAGAAGGGAAGCCGCTTCCAAAAGTTCTCTCTGTTCCTGCCCGAGTTTGTGCAGACTTTTCAGTTGATCGAAGATCTGAAGACTTAAATCCGCCACGTGCCTTGAGTATTCTTCGTCCCTTGAAAAAGAACGCATAAAGTTATGAACGCTCGTCTGACGGATGTCGTCGAGATGTTTGGAATGTTCCGTGCTCTCGAAATGTTCCCATTTTCGGATCGTATCATAGACGATTCCTTCTCTGAGTGCGAATTCGGAAACGGTCAGACTTTGTACGTTGGCGAGATCGAAAATTTCCTCTAGGATGAGAGTTCCGCCGACGATGATGTCAGAACGTTTTGCGTCGAGGCCCGGAATCTTGGCCCGTTTTTTGGATGTGTCGGCTTCCAAGATGAGGTTTCTCATCTTCTTAAATTCTGGGGTGGAGAATTCGAAATTGTTCAAGGAGATTTCTTCCGTTTCTCCTCTCGAAGCAAGGATCATTCCCGCGATCGCTTGGATCGTTCCCGACGAACCGACTACGAGATCGGGTTTTAAATCTCTGAGAATCTTTCGAAACGGAAGAAGCATTTCTTCGATATGAAGTCTACACTTTCGAATGTTCGAGTTGGATAACGTTTCTTCCTTAAAAAATTTTTCGGTAAGTCGGATCGCGCCCAACTTAAAACTTTTTGAGAAGAGTATGTTCCCTCTGTGTCCGACGAGCACTTCCGTGCTACCTCCTCCGATATCGATCATCATGATCTTCCGATCGAAGACCGGGATTCCTTGGAGGATGCCGAAGTAGATCAAACGGGCTTCTTCGTAACCGCTCACTACATCGATGGATATACCGGCTTCTTGATACGCTGCTTCTAAGAATTCTTCCTGATTGGAGGCTTCCCTGAGAGCGCTCGTAGCAACCGCTCTGATCTCGGCGCCTGCGTTTTCCGCGAGGACCTTAAAACGTTTGAGACAATCGATGCCTCGCTTGAAGGATTCGGAATCGATGCCGCCTCCTTCCTGCAGACGATTGCCTAAACGCACCGATTCTTTTTCTCGGGCGACGGCCTCAAATGTTCCATTCGCCCGAACCCGAACGATGATCATGTGGAATGAATTGGTGCCAAGATCGATGGCGGCGAGAGGTTTTTCCTGAACCATGGTTGAACAGATTGCTTTCCTCCTAAAATCGAATCCAGCTTAATTTGTTTTCTCATTTTTTTGTTTTGCAGTTGCCGGGAACCCAACCGTTGAAATTATTGAAACCGTTCAAATAGGAAAGTTCTGCAGGAATTCCCGGTTTTAACAGATAATAAAGATAAATAACCTCCGCGGTTGAAAGGTACACGAAATGATATTTGATAATCTCTATGCCCTGTTTTCCAATGATATGGGAATTGACCTGGGGACGGCAAATACACTGGTGCATGTGAAAGGACAGGGGATCGTTCTTTCGGAGCCATCGGTAGTTGCGGTTCACGCGGCGACCGGAAAGGTGCTCGCAGTAGGGCAGGAAGCAAAACGGATGCTGGGAAGAACCCCGGGTGAGATTGTCGCGATCCGTCCGATGAAAGACGGTGTGATCGCCGACTTCGAAACCGTGGAAAAGATGATCCGCTATTTTATCGCGAAAGTGCACAACCGCACCACTTTCGTAAAACCTAGAATCGTGATCGGAGTTCCGTCCGGAATCACCGAGGTGGAAAGACGCGCCGTTCGCGAGTCCGCGGAACAAGCAGGTGCGAGAGAAATATTCTTAATCGAAGAAGCGCTTGCGGCTGCGATCGGAGCTAACATCCCGATCAACGAACCTGCGGGAAACATGATCGTGGATATCGGCGGTGGAACCACTGAGATCGCAGTCATTTCTCTCGGGGGAATGGTAATCGCAGAATCCATTCGTACCGGTGGGGACGAGTTCGACGAAGCGATCATCAAATATCTCAGAAACCAATACAACCTGGTGGTCGGGGAAAGAACCGCGGAAGATATCAAACTTACGATCGGAAACGCGTATCCGGAAAAGAAAGCGGAGACGATGGAAGTGCGAGGCCGCGACGCCATCTCCGGACTTCCAAGAACTCTCGAGTTAGAATCCAACGAAATCAGAAAGGCGTTAAAAGAGCCGACCGACGAAATCTTAGACGGAATCAAACGAGTTCTGGAAAGAACTCCGCCCGAGCTCGCATCGGACATCGTGGAAAGAGGAATCGTTCTTACCGGAGGCGGTTGTCTCCTTCGAGGACTCGAGACCTACCTTTCCAAGGAAACCGGAGTTCCCGTTTTCCGTGCGGAGAATCCTTTGACCTGTGTGGTTCTCGGGACCGGAAAGTATCTCGACGAGTTGAAATACATCAAACCGGGAATCCGCTAAGACGTTCTAAAAAGAACACGACTAAGAATCCGGAACGAAGTCTTCCTTCCGGAAAGAAAGCGGGAGTGCAAAAGAAGATTCGATGTTATGGTTTCAACTCAGCCGAAGCAAAGAGACGGTCTCACTCCTCTTTTGTGTTTTATTCTCCATCCTTTCCCTAACATTTAGAAGCAACGTAATCGTTCGAGGAATCGCGAGCTTTCAAAGAGTGGGCGATATCGTATCGGGTTCCATCGATTCCTTCGGCGGATTTTTCAAAGGCGCATACAATAAGTTAGAATCGTTTGAAACCGTTCGCAAAGAAAGGGATTCTTGCGTCGCCGTTATGGAGGACTACAAACTTCTTCCTCAAGATTTGGAAAAAGCAAATCGTGAGAATGATACTCTTCGAAAGGAACTTCGATTTCAGAGTCGTCAGAAATACGCAAGCCTCAAAGCCGAAGTTTTATCCGTTCGTCTTAACTCCATCTATAGAACCATCATCATCGACAAGGGCGCCGACGCGGGACTGAAACCTTATATGCCCGTGACCGCAAGGGCCGTGGATCAAAAAGGCGCCATCATAGAAGCGTTAGTCGGAAAGGTGATCGCCGTCACCGGAGGATCCGCGGTCGTTCAGCCGCTCATCAATTCCAACTTCAATATGGGAGTGGCGATGCCCGATACGAATCTTTGGGCCAATCTTTCCGGAAACTCCGGAAGAGGAACGGAAGCTCTCTTGAATTATATAGACAGTGGAATCATCATCGATCCGAGGGTCTTTGGAGAATATCCGATGGGACCGAGCGAGATGATCCAATACACCGAGTCTTTGAGTAAGATCGGAAAACCGGTTTATACTTCCGGAGGCGGCGGCGTTTTCCCTGCTGGAATTCCGGTCGGAGTGATCACGGAGGAAGGACCGCGTAACGGAAGTTTTAAAAGCGCATATCTCAAACCCTTTGTTCGTTTCGAAATGCTCGAGAGCGTAACGATTCTTTTGAAACTTCCGGAAAAATGGCTCGAGACTTGGCCGGAAGGACAGAATATCACGATCGAAAATCCTTACTTCGGGGAGCTCAATTATCCGGGAGAGGATCGTCAAAAAGAGAATCAATCGAAAAATCCTCTTTCGCCTAACGACAATAAGCCGCAGACGAACGTCCCGAAAAATCCGGGCGCGGCTCCGAGCGAGGACGACCTGCAATGATCTTAGAAAAACTCGTTATCGCGGGCGGAATCCTGATTGCGCACTTCTTAAACGGTTCCAATCTTTTCGAGATCGGATCCGCGATCAAACCGGACTTTATGATTCTTCTCGTGCTTTTTTTCGCGCTCCGAAGAGGTCCTCTTTACGGACTCTGGATCGGATTTTTCGGAGGGCTTTTGACCGACTCCGGACTCGGGGGAGAGATTACGACGGGCAACGTGGTCGCATACAAGATCGGTCTTCATTCTTTGACGTTTTGTCTGATCGGATATTTGGTCGGCAAGTTTGCGCGTTCCGCGTATCACGAGAATTATCTTTCGATCACGATCTATTCTTTGTTGATCACTTTTATCACGAGAGTCGCGACGTATTATCTATTCTCTCTTTTCTTTCACGAGAATATGAGTTATTCCTTATTTTTCACTTCGATCTTCAACGCTCTGATCGCACCCGCGTTCTTTTACGCTTTGACTTGGATCTATCAATTGGATCACATGGGGGACGCGTAAGTTGTTAGGCGGAGCGCAGTCTGCGTCGGAATACCGTCTTGAAAGAAGTTTCCGTCTTCGTCTTTATATCTTTTCGGGGCTCGTAGTTTTTACGTTAGCCGCGTTTATCTTTCAGTTATTCAATCTTCAGATTTTCAACGGAACGGATAACGCGCTCAAGGCGGAGAAGTTCGTAAGAAAGAGCGAGATCATGCCGGCGGCTAGAGGTCAGATGTTCGATCGAAACTTTCTCACGCCGGAAACTTCGATGGCGCTCGTGTCCAATTATTCTTCTTTGGACGCGATTTTAAACACTTCGCTTTTCAAATACGATCCCGCGACGGTAAAGGCGTTTATTCACGAATTCGCGAGAACCCTTTCGATTCCGATTTCGTATTACGAAGACGAACTCATAGAACCCAGATTCTCCAGAAATCTCAAATCCAAAAAACCGATCGTCCTCTTGGAAGGGATCACGACCGCTCAACAGGAAAGAATATCAGTATTCGATAATATATCAAAGTACATCATTCTTCTTCCTTCCCCGAGAAGAATCTACAAGATGGGGCCCGCGCTCGCGCACGTGACGGGTTATATCGGAAAACCGACTCGGGACGATCTTGTGGCCGGAGAAATCAAATCGTATCAATTCCTCGGAAAAAACGGATTGGAATTGGAATACGATTCCGAACTCAGAGGTCTCGACGGTTTTAGAATTCAGAAAAGAAGCTCCGAAGGCAATATCGAGGAAGAAAGGGTCGTAGAGCATTCTTCCCCCGGAAACAATTTGGTTCTTACCATCGACAAGGATATTCAGATCGCCGCGCATAAGGCTCTCAAAGGAAGCAGAGGGACCGCGATCGCGATCAAGGTTGCGACCGGTGAAATTCTCGCGATGGCTTCCAATCCGAGTTACGATCCGAACATACTTTCCGGAAAAAACAAAGCGGATCGAACCAGTCATTTCAAAAGGGTGAAGGACAACGGAGGATTTTTAAATCTTGCGATCCAGTCCAAGTTTCCTCCAGCTTCAACATACAAGACGTTAGTCGCTCTTGCGGCGTTGGAAAGCCAGCACAAGATCGGTTATACTCCGGAGACTTCGTATTCCTGTAACGGAAGTTTTGTTTTGAAGTCCACGTTCGCCGGAGTTCCGGACCAGGTGTTTATGTGTTGGGAAAAGGGCGGTCACGGAACCAACGACCTCGCACACGCTCTTCAAAAATCCTGTTCGGTTTATTTTTACAATCTCGGATACAAGCTCGGGTCGGACGCGATTCTCAACTATTCGAGGCTTTTCGGATTGGATAGTAAGTCCAAGGTGGACCTTCCGGGAGAGATCACAGGCTTTGTCCCTTCCTCCGCTTGGAAAAAAAGGACGTACGGAACGAAGTGGTTCGACGGGGATACGATCAACTTGTCGATCGGACAGGGATTTATTTCTTCGACTCCAATGGGAATGGCTATGTTCTATATGGGCCTTCTCAACCGAGGTCAGATCTATCAACCCTACGTCGTGAGTGAGATTCGAGATCCGGTGGATAATTCGATCATCAATCGGACGACTCCTCAGATTTTAAAGGACATTCCGATCAATCAGTCTTCCGTGGAAGCGATCAAAGAAGGATTGAAACTCGTGGTCAAGAGCGGGACCGCGGCTTACGTTTTGAACAAACCGTTCTTACCGGACATCGCCGGAAAAACCGGAACGGCTCAGACAAGAAGAAGGGGAGCTTCCGGATCCAACCACGCTTGGTTCGTGGGATACGCGCCGGCGAATGCTCCCGCCAGCGAACAGGTGTTAATCGTAGTTTTCGTGGAATACGGAGTGGGCGGAGCCGCCGGAGCGGCCCCGGTCGCAAGAGAAATGTTTCACGCGGCCTTTCCGCCGGGAACGTTCAAAAAATCGCAGGACGTAGCCCCGCCTTCTTCGCCGACGTCAGGGCAGGAGGGAGCTCTTGAAGCCAGATAAGTCCATAGAAAAGATAGATTACTTTTTGGTGATCTCGGTAGTAATCGTAGTTCTCTGCAGCGTATTGACTCTTTACAGCCAGGAGATCAACTTCGAAGACGGTCCCGGAAAATGGTATAGACAACTCTTTTATTTTATCATCGGCCTTGTGATCATGTATTTCGTATCCAGGATCAACTATCAGTTGTTAGGCGCGTATGCCGTGGTCATCTACGTGTTCACGGTGTTTCTATTGATGATCACTCTGATTCCGGGGATCGGACATTTACCGTCCGGAAGGGGGGCCCGTTCCTGGTTGAAGATAGGACCGATCGGGATTCAGGCGTCCGAGTTTGCGAAGTTATCCACGGTGATTCTTCTGGGACAATTTATGGTCCTGAAGGAAAAGGACATGAAGAACATCGCGGTCCTTTCGATTCCTTTCGTGATCGTGATCGTTCCGATGATCTTCATTCTATTGCAACCGGACTTCGGAACCGCGGTTTCCTTTTTACCGATCCTTTTTACGATGCTCTTTCTCGGAGGAGCGGACATCCTTCACATAGGATCCCTTTTGACGTTAGGCGGAATCACGCTCATGATTCCTATGTTCGTGGAATATTCGAGGCTGACACTGATCAACGATATCACCGACTTTTTGCAAAGAACCGGAAAGACGGATCTTCTATCCGTCGTAAATCGGCTCGGAGGAAAGATCTGGCTCGCGCTTGACGGAAAGGATCTGAAGGCGGCGAACTTGACGCCGAAGACGTTAAACGCGCTCAGAGAAGTCGTGGATCAGGTCGTGGAGTTGGAAGGCGGATTTTTCTTTAAGATTTTTTCCAATCAAAAGCTGCTTTTGACGTTCGGAGGAATCTTTTTACTCGCGAGTCTCGTGATGGTGGGAATCCGGATCGCGAGGGGAAGCAGAACATTAAGACAATATTATATTCCTCTGGGAATTTTGGGGATCAGTCTGATCTCGGCGGTCGTCGTGATGAAGACCGTACCTTTCAGAGAAAACCAAGTCGTAAGATTGACCGCATTCTTAAATCCCGAAGAATTCAAACAAGGCGCCGGTTATCAATTGCGCGCGTCCAAACCCGCGGTAGGTTCCGGAAGATTTTTCGGAAAAGGTCTGATGAACGCCGAGATGACCGAAGGGAGAATTCCGCACGTTCCCGAAGCGAGCACCGATTTTATCTTCGCGTCCTGGGCGGAACAGACCGGATTTTTGGGATCCGTGTTTTTGTTATTCTTTTTATTTTCCATACCGTTACGCGGTCTTCAGATCAGTTACGAGAGCAAGGACCGATTCGGATCCTTGCTTGCGTCCGGAATCGTCGCGCTTCTTTTTTATCACATGGCGATCAACATCGGCATCGTGATCGGACTTATGCCCGTGACCGGAATTCCCTTGTCCTTTATGAGTTATGGAGGATCTCACTTGATCATGTCGATGACTGCGGTGGGGATTATTCTCTCGATCAAAAGCCGCAAACACGCAAACTGATCTTACGGAATTTTGCGGGCGGTTCCGCTCGAATCTTCGGAAGAAAAAGTTGTCCGGAAAAAACGAGCGGACCGGGCTGACTTCAGGTTCGCACACCGTGCTCATCCTTTGCGCGGATCCGATGTTCTGTTTCTCTCGTGATTCTACTTTGTGTTTTAGAAAATGGCAAAGGACGCTTCGCGCCTTCCGTATCCCTACCGCTTGGATTTCCTTACATTCGAAAAAGTCTTCCGATGAAAAAGTCGTTTAAACCACCTTGCTTCCCGTTTCATTGAATGGAAATACGGCCAGTTCAGTTGGTCCTTTTAGAAAATCGCGCCGATTTCGATTTAAGCCGGCGATAAGAGGCGCAAAAAAGTAGGAACTCCTTCGTTTTCGAACCGGACAAAAACTTTGAGAAAGACAGAAACAAAGCCGTTTGGTGAAGATCAAATCTCTCAGAAAATTCTTCGAAAAGGCCGATAATAAAGATACTTCTATGGATCCGGTAAAAGACTCTCGATTCTTCTTCGACTTAAAACATAAGTTCGAATCCATTTTGGAAGAAGTCGAAAAAAAGACCTTTGATCAAAAGGACGAGATTCGGGAGCTGGAGACCCTTTGGGACGAAATGTTCAGCCTCGCGGGGAAGAACGATTCTCCTTACTTTCAGATTCGTCTCAAATCCCTAAAAAAGCAACTGGATACTTTCGTAAAAAATAAGGGTTACGAAAAAAACGAATTCGATCGAATCTTTCATCAGCTCGGAAAGATGAAACGGACGGACTCGGTGGAGTTCTTGGACGAAACCCTAAAGAACCGTCTCGAAAAAATTGCGGGAAATCATTATTCGCCTGGAGATATGATTTCTTCGGGTGTGGTGATTCCTTCCTCCACAAATCAAAAGGGAAAACAATACATCACGTTTCGGTGCGGAACGATCTACTTTATCACGGACCATTCTTCTTACACCATTCTCAAGGATTTGGATCGGAGAAAAAATACGGTGGAATACAAGGGCGTGGTTCATCGGATTTTTCCGAGTCCTTCCGTCTACGGACTTTCGGAAGAGGAATACAGAACCGAAAGTTTTTTGACGATGAGTCTGCTTGCTCTCAAAAGGGAAGGCGGCTTTGAATTCTATCGTTTTGACGCGTTAGGCGAAATTGTTCAGCTCAACGAGGGAACGTTTCGAAAAGGACTAAAGCCCCTCGAGAACTCCGGCATTTTCGGGAACGAAAATAGAATCCGTAGCTATTTTAGAAAGGCCGGAATTCGCTACTACTATATCCCTTCCGCAAGATTTTCACTCTAACTTAGAAAAGACGGTTCCGGCCGCTCGGGTGGAGATTCTCTGATACTTCGCATATGCCGCGACGAGAGAGGATCGAATCGCCTTTTTATCCTTTAATCCCGATTTCGCAACGGTTGCGGCTAACGCTTCCAGCAGATACGCTTCGGGCGCCATAAACGTCCTTGTCATAGCCATCTGAGGAACAAAAAGGGAACGTAGGACCGGGCCGAAGTATTTTTCGCTTTCACACGCGAGTACCACGGCCGGTTTGGAAGAAGCCGATTTTAGTCTTCGAATATCGGGAGGGAATCGATCCATCAGACGATCGTGTCCCGCCCAGACGACCAAATCGACGTTCGAAATCGAGTTTCCGGCCGCGTTTAAGAAGTCGATTAACGCGTCGTCGATCCTATCTCCCGCATACGCGTGTAAGATAAGAATCACTTTTGTTTCTCCTTTTTTCGGAGTTCTTTCTAAGATGAGATTTCTTAAAATCGGAGAAGACGAGTTTTCGTCCTTTCTTTCCAACACTTTGAATCCGCGGGACCTTTTTAAAAAAGATTCCGCGCCGAAAGCGCCTCCCCAATAGAGGTTTCCTTCCAGAGAACGAGGATCTCCCGCTTTCCCTTTTCCGCAGGCGAGTTGTGCTCCGTTACAGAGGGGAACGAAAACTTCTATGGTGAAGGCCTCGATCGAGAAAGACAAAAAAAGAAGAAGGAAGACGAGGATAACGTGAATCCGGGCCGAATGTTTGTGAAATCGAATTTTCTGTTTCCTGAATGAGAGGTAAAAGTAATGTTTCATTTTTTGCGATTCTAACCGTATGACTTGTTATTTTTTATGAAAGGACTTTCGAATTTTACTGAGAACAAAGATTCTTCACCGTTAACAGGAATCGCGAAGAGATTCTTCTTTCAAACGTCGATTCTTTTGCTTTTATATGCTGCTCTTAAAGTTGTTTTTTTTATTTAGTTTTCTTGCCATTATGAAATAATCGCCATCCTCTTCTCTTGGGGTCTTCCTGTTATCCTTCTCAAAGAGCCATACCCAGAATCCGGGTCCGCTATAGTATTTATGGCTATGGAGTAAGGTATCCCGCTCCAAGTGTTCTCGCATTCGACTCCGCTAAGTCGTATCGTTCTTTCTCACTGCCTTTTTCAACTAGGAATGTCCCTATATTCCAATAGATTTCTCCGGTTTTGTCTCCTGAGAGTTTGAAGTGATGAGAATCGATATTTATAAATGAATTATCGCGAGACATTTTTATTAGAGTTACTTGTTCGTTTTTTGACAGAGGCGGATAAATCACAGGTATTTCTTCATAAAGGTTATAGGCGACTCTCGGTCCGCATTGGCAGCAACAATAGAAGATTCCAAAAATGAAGAGTTGAATTATGGTCTTTCTGATTTTCATTTCCACCTCAAGGATGTGGCTCTACTTTAGAAAACGATCTGTAATTTCGGAAATCCGTTCTTATCTATCGAACAACAAGTTTTTGTCACGCATCATAAATCCGGAGAAAACTTCGATCTATATTGCAGGAATGAAGATTATAAAAGGCCCTTTGCGCGGATCGATTTGCAAAAACAAATTTTGGAGCGATTCTTTACAAAAGAATCTCTTGTATGAGTTCCAACAGTCGTCAAGGGATTCGGCTTTGGGGGAGCTTGGGATCGTTTCCAGAGAGCGTGTGAGTTCCCACATTCTTAAATTTTGGATAAATTCTAAAATGAAAAAAGACGATGGTGAATTTGAAAGATGGGAAAAAAGGAAAGTCCCGGAGAAAAATTCTCCGGGAGGGAAGGAATCAGTCTTCTGAATCTTCCAGGAGGTTATTTAGACTTTCTACAAGAACTTCGACTTCTACACCATATCCCATACAAACTTGCTCGATGGTTTCGAGCTCGTTGATGGAGCAGTGAGAACAACCGCCTAAATGATAACTTGAAAAAACAAGCCCTGCTTCCGGGTGAACGGACATTGCCTCACCCACCGTCATTTCCTTATAAAATCTTGGCTTGACCACTTCTGTCATTGAATATCTCCTATCACTAAAATACTCGAGGGAAACTTTTTCGCGAAGTATTTTGCTCCTGCTAAACGGGAAAATCACCGGCTGGATTCTCGTTTCTCGAACGAAACCATCTCTCCAGTGCAGTAGCTTCCAATATATAGACCTGGGAAAGAAAGTCAAGAGCTATGTTTTTTGAAGAAACCGGAAGATTTTACATTCGTATCGAGGAAAGATTTGAATCCTCCCATTACCTTTACCGGTATTTCCCGGACGGTTCAGACGAGCCGATTCACGGCCATTCCTGGAAGGTGGAACTTTTTCTTTCGGGAACGAAGAACATCGGTGAAGACGGGATTAGTTTCGATTTTCTCACTTCCAAACAAAAACTCAAGGAATTGGTCGGGAAACTGGATCACATTCTCATCAACGATTTGGAAGAATTTAAAAAAATAAATCCCACATCCGAAAACATCGCGCGCTGGTTTTACCACTATCTCAAAGAAAGTGTTCGCTCTGCCGGCGGCAAAGTCGATCGAATCGTGATCCACGAAGGTCCGGAAAACCTAGCGTATTTCGAGCCGGCTTGAGTGATTTCCCGAGCGATCCGCGGATGAATCGCACGATTCGAGCACTTCCGTTCGCTTCTGGCAAATTCGGAAAATCTTTGTCGGAATTCCGACATCTGCAAGAGAGACTTTTTACTTGCAAGGATGAGGTTTTTCTGATAGAGCAAAATCTGCCGATTTTTTCCCGCCACCTCTCCTCCTCCACCCAATCAGGGTGGGGCCGCATGCTTTCACGAAAGGACTTCGTTGTTACGACAAATTTTCCAAAAGATGAGAGCTTTGCAGATTAGGTTTTCCTCGTAAGGAAAGGTTCTTCCGTTCGTTTCTTTGGATTAGAATTTCAAAGAAAGAAGATAACCCGCGAGGATGAGTGTAAATCCAAGACTAAAGAAGAATCCGATCTTCACCGGTTTCGTATGGGTTTTGTAGCCGGACAAAAAAATATGCAACGTGAGAAAACCTATCGCGACGGTTTCCGCGATCAAGGTGGCGACCACCGCAGGTTGCGGGCCGTAAAATAAAATTAGAATCGAAGGAAGAAAGCCTAAGAAACTCATAAAGGCCCCCGTCGTGATCCACATCATAAGAATCAAACGGGATTGTCTTTCATCCGGAAACTGGAAGAATCCGACCGCGGCTCCCACGATCAACTGATGAATCAGGCCGTGAAGCGTATAAAGAGTTCCGGAGAGAATGAGAATGATTTCGGCCGTGTGGATATGTTCGAATGAGTTCAATGGAGTGTTCTCGGATTTATTTTTTCCTAAACATACGCAGGCGTCCTCGTTCCTCAATCAAAATTCATGTTGACCCGACCTTTCGAAAAAAATGTAATAGAGTCCTAAAAATAAAGAATAGAGATTTTTTCATGTATCAAGAGCTTTGGGCGCCTTCCTCTCAACAAATCGAATCCTCCAATTTAACCCGCTATCAAAAATTCTTAAAGGAAACGAAAGGACTTCAGTTTGCGAACTTCGAAGAACTGCGCTCCTGGTCCGTAAAGGACATAGGAGCTTTTTGGGAAAGTATCTGGAACTTTTCCGGTTTTGTTTATTCCAAACCCTACGAGACCGCTTTTCAAAAAGCTGAGAATTTTACGGAATCCCGTTTTTTTCCCGGAGCCAAACTCAACTTTGCTGAAAATCTTCTTCGAAGAAAGGACTCTTTTCCGGCCTTGATCTACAGAGGCGAAGACGGGTCGAGAAGAGAGATCAGTTACGCGGAATTGCGGAGTTACGTGGGAGCTCTTGCAAAGGATCTCAAAAAGAGGGGAGTCGTTCCCGGAGATCGAGTCGTGGGATTGATGCCTAACGTTCCCGAGACCGTGATCGCGATGCTCGCCGCCGCTTCGATCGGAGCGATCTGGAGTTCTTGTTCCCCCGATTTCGGAGCGAAAGGTGTGCTTGATCGTTTTGGACAGATCGAACCCAAGATCCTTTTTACCACGGATCGATATTCTTTTAAGGGAAAGGATCTTTCTTTGGCGGAGAATCTGACCCAGATTCTTTCTTCGATTCCTTCTCTGGAAGCCGTGATCGTTTCCGATTATAAAAACGGATTTCTACATTTTAAGAATCAAACAAGCACGTCCCTGCCGGAGAATTTTCCGAAAAAGAATATTCAATTTTTAGAAAGTATTCTTCGGGAGAATTTCGGAACCGAACCCGAGTTTTTTCAGGCAGGAATGGATCATCCAGTTTATATCATGTATTCTTCCGGAACTACGGGTCTTCCGAAATGTATGGTCCAAGGCGCCGGAGTTCTTCTCAATCACTGGAAGGAACTCGTTCTTCATACCGATCTTAAGGAAAACGAAAGAATTTTTTATTATACGACCTGCGGTTGGATGATGTGGAACTGGCTTGTGAGTTCTTTGTCCGTCGGAGCGACCGTCGTTTTGTTTGACGGAAATCCGTTTCATCCGGGTCCGGAAATTCTATTTCAAATCGCTTCGGAAGAAAAGATCAATGTTTTCGGGGTCGGAGCGAAATACATTCTTACTTTGGAAAAGTCGGGATTTCAACCGAAGGGATTTGACCTTTCTCCTATGAGGGCCGTTCTTTCCACCGGTTCCCCTTTGACTTCTTCCGGATTTCAATACGTGTATCAAAATTGGAAGTCGGATCTTCAACTTTCCTCGATTTCGGGGGGAACCGATCTCAACGGATGTTTTGCGTTGGGAAATCCGATTCTTCCCGTGCACGCGGGCGAGATTCAGTGCAGAGGTCTCGGGATGGACGTGGAGATCTGGAACGAATCAGGAAAGTCCGTAACCGAAGACAAGGGGGAGCTCGTATGCAAACAACCGTTTCCTTCGATGCCACTTTCTTTTTGGAAGGATCCGGAAGGAAAAAAATATAAGTCCGCTTATTTCGAAACATTCCCCGGAGTTTGGTGTCACGGAGACTTTGCGGAACTCAAGAAGAACGGAGGTCTTGTCGTCTACGGACGTTCGGACGCGACTCTCAATCCGGGCGGGGTAAGAATCGGAACCGCCGATCTCTACAGTCTGATCGAGACGTTTCCGGAAATCGCGGATTCGGTCGTCATCGGTCAGGATTGGAAAGAGGACGTAAGAATCGTTCTGTTCCTCAAGATGGTCGGTGGGAAAACTTTGGAAGACTCCCTCGTCCGAACTCTCAAAAAGGAGATCCGAGACAAGGTTTCTCCGAGACACGTTCCATCCAAGATCGTTTCCGTTTTAGATATTCCTTATACGATCAACATGAAAAAAGTGGAAATCGCCGTAAAAAGGACCGTACAAGGAGAGCCGGTTACCAACAAAGAAGCCTTGAGTAATCCGGAATCTTTAGAATATTATAAAAATATAAAAGAGTTGAACGAGGACTAAAAAACTTAGACCGAAGGAAAACTTTTCGACCGATTCAATCCGAGAATCTTAACGGAGTATATTTTTAGGAAGATTTAAGAAAGAATTCTCCGAAAATTGCAAAAGATTCGGACTTGAAGTCCGTTTTCAAGATTTTATTAGAAAACGGATCGCGGTCGAAATTCCGACAAGACTGAAATCGGGAAACGTTTTTGAAAAAAAATACCCCATTTTGTGACGAGGTGGAAAATAAATCTTCGATTTGTCTTCTGCGCGACTTCGTCTTGGTTCAAAGATGGGATTTTGAGCGTAAACTTCTTTGTAGGAATTCCTACAAAGAAAGATCGGAAAGAACGCAACGTGGGTTTCTTTTTGAAGAGGAGGGGAGTTTAAATGTTTCGAAAAATTCTAAAAAAGAGCGTTTTATTTTCGATTCTCCTTCTTTCGTTTTCTTTTTGGAATCAGAGCGGATTCGCTTCTTTGGATGCGGAGGAAGAAACATTCAAGTTTTATAATTCTTCCCGCTTGAAGGAAATATTGGAAAGGGGAGAATTAAGAGTCGCTGGAAATCAAGCGGACGAGCCTTTCTATGTCCAAAACGCAAAAGAGGGATTTCCGGGGTTTGATTACGAATTGGGAAAGTTGTATGCGGATTTTCTCGGAGTCAAATTCAAATTTATTTCTTATCCCGAGTTTTCGGAATACGCGGAAGCGATCAAAAAAAAAGACGCGGATATCGCCTTATCCGGAATCTCGAGCAACTTGGAAAGATCCAAAAAGGTCCGTTTTAGTTCGGCGTATCTCATCTCCACTCCGGCGGCCTTGATCCGAAAGACGGCTCTTCCTCCTCCTCCCGAGGGTAGTATCATCACTACGCAGAGTTTTAGGAGCATTCTCGACTTACAAGACTTAAGCGGAGTGACTTTCGCGGTTCGTTCTTTCTCCAATCGTCACGAATACCTTCTCAAAAATTTTAAGAACAATCGGATCTTTACGTACGGAGACACACCTTCGGCTTGGGAAGCGGTCAAAAACGGCACCGCGAATTGTCTCGTCGCCGATTCTTTTTATATCAAGGGAATTTTGCTCAAAGATAAATCCGTCGCTTCCAATTTTCGTCCTCTTCTCGAGCAGGTTCAAAGAGAAGACATCAGCGCGGCTTTTCCTCTTGCCGATCCGGTCTTTGTCCGCAATTTCGATTTTTTTATTTCCGAGCTTTCTCGTTCGGGCGCTTTGAGGGATTTGGAAGACAAGTATTTCAATAGATCGGATTGGGTTCCTTGAGAGAATTTTTACAATCTCTCCCAAGGTCCGAGGTTTTAACGAAGTGAGTTTGCGACCTTTTCTCTTAATTCCAAATAGCGGGATTGGTTGGTCAGAATGATCTCGTTGTATTCGGGAACTCCGCCCCAACGATCGACCGCACCCGGTCCCGCGTTGTAGGAGAGGAGCGCTTTTTCAGTGTCCCCTTTTCTGAGTTCTAAGAGATCGTTCAAATAAGAAACTCCCAAATGGATGTTTACTTCCGGTTTATGAAGATCTTCCGCGGACGTTTTCCAGCCTTCCTTTTTGGAAAGCCAAGTCGCAGTACTCGGCATGATCTGCATAAATCCGCGAGCCCCTTTCGGAGAACGTGCCGTCGATTTGAACTCGGATTCAAGGTGAATGAGTCCGATCAGAAGGCTCACTTTGTCCGTATCGGAGCAGCGGAAGGTGCAGGACTCCAGTTCTAATCTTCTGGATTCTTGAAGAATCACCTGAGAAAGTTTTTGGAGAGGTTCCTGAGAAAGGGAAGGTCGGACTTCCTGAATATAGGCTTGGATCGTTTTGATTTCGACGGTTTCTTCGTCGAGGAGGGCCGCTTTTTGGCCTAAGGCTCCCGCGAGCGGTGCGAGGAGCAGTTGGAAGCTCAGAGGTAAGAGCAACCAAAGGAGATATCGAAAACGAAATCGGGTCATCTTGCGAAAATTCACTGGATGCCTCCGTAGATTCAAATTTGTGCGATGCACAATCTATGACCAGTTTTTTGGCGATGCACTATGAGTCAAGGCATTCTTTCCTCTCTTGGAGCCAATGTTTAGGAGGCAGATTTGACTTTGGAAGAATGGGAAAGTGGGTGTTCCTACTTTTCTCCGGATCTTTTCAGGGAGAATTTCCCCCGAAAAGTGAATTTGTGCGGAGTTCCGTCCAAATCCTGGATTTAGAAAGAGTTTTTTAGTCTTCCAGCGCGGAAAGATTGAACGAGAAAGGGCCGGAAATTCTTCCAAAGTCCCTTTGGTTCCTCCTTTCCGAGAGAAGAATTGCCGTTTTTTATTAAAAGTATGAGTTCCTACTTTTTAAGAAATTCGCCAAAAGCCCCTTCAAGACAGAAAACCAACGGAAGAATCGCGTTTGCAGAATCGAATCTCCCGGTCTATCTTTGAAGAAAGCTTTATTTTACCTTTTCCCACCAGGATTCGGAAGGAAAGGACGTTCTTCCGTCCACGATCTCCCCGGGTTTCGGAGTTACGAGCTCGACCTTGAGGAGCTTCACCGCTTCTCGAGTTCTCCGGATCGGTTCGTCCCAGTCATGGATCGCCAAATTGAAAGTTCCCCAATGAACTGGAAGCATTCTTTTGGATTTGAGATCAACGTGAGCCTGAACCGCTTTTTCCGGATTCATGTGAATTCCTTCCCAAGTGATGTCGTAAGCTCCGACCTTGATCGAGCTCAGATCAAAAGGCCCCAGACGTTTCCCGATTTCCGAAAAGTGGGAAGAATAACCCGTATCTCCGCTGTGAAAAAAACGGTTCGTAGGACCGACCAGGCTCCAAGACGACCAGAGAGTCGACTTTCTGTTAAAAAGTCCCCTTCCGGAATAATGAACCGCGGGCGTGCATACGATTTCCACGTCTCCGACTTTTCCTTTTTCCCACCAATCCAATTCTACAATTTGATTTTCCGGAACACCCCAACGTTCTAAGTGAGCGCCGACTCCGAGAGGAACAAAATACTTCGTACCTTTGGATGCGAGAAACTTCGCCGTGAGCATGTCCAGATGATCGTAGTGATCGTGGGAAATCACGACCGCGTCGATCTTAGGAAGTTGTTCCAGAGGAATCGGAGAAGGGAAGAATCGTTCCGGGCCGACGCTCGTGAAAGGGGAAACCTTATCGGCAAAAACCGGATCGGTAAAGATTCTGATCCCGTCTATCTCAACGAGAACGGACGCGTGGCCGAACCATATCGCTCTGAGTCCGGGAGCCGGAACTTCGGAAAAACTTTTCGCGTCCGGATAAACCACCGGGATCGGAGAAGGGGGAACTCTTTGTTCGCTTCCGAAAAGTTGTCTCCAAATCATTTCGGAATAAGAACCCGAGACGATCATGGGAACCACCGGCTCGTTTTCAAACGTGCCGTCTTTATACATCTTGGAAGTCTGCATCCTTTCCATTCTTTTGCCTTCGGGAGTTCCTCCGAAAGAACTCAAACACGCCGTCTGTAAAAGAACCAAAGACGTTAATCCTAAAAGAAGAATCAACGATACCAAAGAAATTTTTTGAATACGGTTTCCAAACATAAGAACACCTCGGGCGATTCTATTAAGCGACTTTCTTTACCGATCTAAGCAGCATCAATTTCATGATTCCGAATAAAATTCCGTCGGAAAGAAATTTACGCAATCCCAAAAGCGATTTCGCGTCCATTCCGACCACATATCGAAGACGTCCGCAAGAATCGTTCGCGGCTTTGTAGATCACTTTTGCTACCGCCTCAGAAGAACTGGTCATCATCGCTTTCTCCATATTCGCAAAGACCGCGTCCGCAAACTGTTTGTATTCGGCTGGAGCATTTTCCGAAGTGGAATCGGAAGAACGTCCTATAAAATCAGTCGCGATCGCTCCGGGCTCGACGAGTTTCACTCGGATTCGAAATGGAATCAACTCGTATTGAAGAGATTCGGTAAAACCTTCCAAGGCCCATTTGGTCGCGTGGTAGAGGCTGTAAAGAGGGAAGGTGATTCTACCTCCCATCGACGCGACGTTGATGATGTTTCCTTTTTTATTTTTACGAAAGTGCGGAAGAATATTTTGAATCACGTCCATCGCGCCGAAAACATTCGTATCGAACTGTCTTCGGATTTGTTCTTTGTTTGCGCCTTCGAACGGGCCCACGAGTCCGTAGCCGGCGTTGTTTACGAGAACGTCGATTTCTCCAAACTGTTTGATTCCGTCCTGAATCGCTTTTTGGATCGTTTCCGGCTTGGTAACGTCCAAAGGAAGGCAAACTAGGTTCGGAAGATTTTGAAGTTCTTTTTCCTTTTCCGGATTTCTCATAGTTGCGATCACGTTCCATCCTTTCGACTGGAAGTGTTTTGCGGCCGCTTTTCCGATTCCGGAAGAACTTCCGGTGATCAATACGGTTTTGCGTTTCATTCTTTGATAACTCCTTTTTAATGACTTTGGGTCACTCTAAAATGACCTAAAGTCATATTTAGTTGACTGCAAGTCATTGTCAATTCGTAAAAGTAAGGATAAAAATTAAAAAGTAGATTGTTTTTGTAAATGCGGTTTTGATAGATGGAATGAGAAGAATCGGAAAGATTGCAAAATTCTTCTTTGAGACGAAAGAATAAAATGAAAAGCCGAGCCGTAAAAGACGACGACAAAAAAGTCAAAAAGGATCTTTTGATTCGGGCGGCAATCTCCCTCTTTAACAAATCCTCTTTTGAAAAAATTTCCATGGATCAGATCGCCAAAAAGGCGGGAGTCGCGAAAGGAACCTTGTATCTTTATTTCAAAACCAAAGAAGAATTGTTTTTGGAGATTCATCGACTGGACTACGAAATCTGGTTCGATTCTTTTCAGACGTTTCTAAGATCCAAAAAGCCGGGATTGAGCGCTGGCGACCTTGCTTCCTGGATCACCGAATCTTTGAGAGAAAATCAAAGAGTAGTTCGTTTGATGGCGATCGCTTCCGCTCTTCTGGAAAAGAACATCGCGTTTGAAAGCGCCCTTTCGTTAAAAGCGTCCGTTCGAAAACACGTCCTGGAAATCGTTCCCGAACTCTGTAGAGTTCTAAAATGGAAAAAATCCGAAGAGGCTTTGATTTTTCTTACGCATCTTCACGCGCTCATTGTCGGGCTTTGGCACCACGCCGAACCGGCGCCGATCGTTTCCAAGGTTTTGAATTCCTCCTCCGATTTCGCCGTTTTTCAGATCGATTTTTTTCAAACCTTAGAATCCGGGATTCGGGCCTTGGTTCTCGGTTCGCAGAAGGATTCTTAAAAGTATGAGTTCCTACTTTTCAAAATAGAATTCAGAGCTTCAAAAGTCCGGATTCTTCTTTGAAATCAAAAATGGGGCGGAGTTCCGTCCAAAATTCACAAAAAGATCCTTATTTTTCTCTATCGATTTCGAAATCGGTCGGAGTTTTTCAAAGATCGGCGTGAGCTTTGTTTTCGAATATTCTATAGTGATCGCTACAGAAATTGAATCTTCTTCTAGGAGTGAAAAATGAGCGTAGAAACAAAATCGAAAAAAAGAAATCTAAAACCGATCGATGCCAATCAGCCCACGGTTCGAAAAATGGACTTTGAAAAAATGGGAGATCTTCCCGATCACTATTTTTCGGGGAATTCTTTTATCACGCATATCATCAATTCTTATCATATTCTCTTTCCCGAAGGTGAAAGGTTTTTTATAAAGAGCGTAAAGGCTTTTGCAGATCAGGTGAATGATCCAAAACTACAAACTTCCATCAAGGCCTTTATCGGGCAGGAAGTGCAACACGGGAAGGAACACGAAAAAGTCTTGGAAGTCCTCGCGAAGCAGGGAAAACCCGTGAGTCGTTTTGTTCGTTTTTTTGAATGGAGTGCGTTTCAAGTGATGCTTCCTTTCTTTGAATTTTTCTTCGGAAAAAAACTAAAACTTTCCGTAACCGCAGGCATGGAACACTATACGGCGACGATGGGAGAGATCACTCTTCGTCACGGATTTCACGAACACGCCTATGGGGATATGAGAGATCTGCTTCTCTGGCACGCTTGTGAAGAGATCGAACACAAGTCCGTTGCGTATGACGTTCTTCAAACCGTATCGAAAAGTTATCTTTTAAGAATTTTCGGATTCTTCTTAGCGTCTTGGATCTTCTGGGGATATGTAGCTTTCTTTCAACACTGGTTTATCATTTCCGATCCGAATGTCGGTTTAAAAAAATACTTTCAAGATCTCGACGCGTCTCGTCCTTTCGGAAGAATCCTTTTTATGGAAACTACAAAGGCTTTTTTTCTTTATCTAAAACCGGGCTTTCATCCCGCGCAAACAGGCGGATACGAGCTCGCAAACAAAGCTCTCGCAACTATATAAGAATTTTAGAATTTACTCCTTGTTCTCGAAATGATTTCGAAAACAAGGGGTAGATTCCAATTTAGAATTTGGATCCGCCTTTGTGAAAGCTTCTTCTTCGCTTAACTTATTTTATCGAAATTGTTGTTATCTCTAAAAATTCGAAATCGCTCGGATCCTTGAAGGAGGAAAGAAATCTAATCTTTAGAATTCTACTCAATGTGTGAGTTCCTACGAATTACGTCTCATAGTAATATTGCGATGTCTGGAAACGGTTTTCAATCATTCGAAACACGCAAGAGTTCCCGCGTTTTCGATATTTGAGAGATCGTTTAGATCTTCGTTTTCCATTCATAAGAATAAAATCTAAATTCTTTTCCAAAGGAGGAGCGTTTCAAATTTTAAAACGATCCTCCGCATCCAAAAATCGAAATCGAGGAACTGATCGATTTACGGTTTCAGATCGGGGATCGCAAGCTCTTGCGACAGGGGAGAAAATCGAACTTGTCTTTTGTTTTACGATTCATTACGGAAAATCGTGATTCTTAATCCGTATTTCTTTTTGTACGCCTTGAATTTTGCGTCTTTTTTTTCGGATGCTGCATCTCTCAAGTATTCGTTTCAGAGAGAGAAAATTGAAATCGATCGGGTGAAATCGGTTTTGATGTCGATAAATTGTTCGAAAAAAAACGCATATTTCCGCATTTTCCATCTCGCATCTCTCGGATTTGATTCGTCTTTATGAATAAACCGTGATAGAACGTTCTACATTCTAAAAGTATAATAGTTTTATATTGTCCGAAGGAGCCTGAAGTTGAATAAAGAAGCGTCAATCGATACTTTTCCCAGAGTTATGATTCTTGAGGACGACGACCTCCTTCGAGATACGATGATTCACATGTCCAAAAAAATAGGTCTGGAATATTGCGAGGCTAAAGACGGGAAACAAGCCCTTTCCAAAGTGGAAGAATTTAAACCCGACGTTTTTTTTGTGGATCTGGAAATGCCGGTAATGGACGGGAAAGAATTTATTTCAAAGATGAAGGAGAATTCTCCCGATTCTTTGTTCGTGGTGATGACCGCCCACGCCGAACCCCATACGATCATCGAAACGATGAATTTGGGCGTCTTTGATTATATTCTAAAACCGATCGACGCAACACATTATAAAAATCTGTTAAAGGAAGTTTCGGAAGAACTCAAAAGAAGAAGGGTGATTCAGCTTTTTGAAGAAGAATCCACAAATCGCCTAAAGGAACAATTAGGATGGGTTTCTTATAAACGTTCGAGGGTCACCGATTTGGATTCCATGATCGAACTTTCTAGGACAACTTTAAATAATATAAAATACGCGCTTTTGAGCGGGGGAGGGATCGGAACTCTCATCAGCTTAGTCAAAATGATCAGGTCCTCCTCAAAAAAAGTAGATTCCAATTATGTAATATCCGCGGACCTTATCGATATGCTTTTGGAAAGCAGCGATTACATCGAAAAAAATATAAATCGCCTTGAGGAAAGTCTTACTCTTTTGCACAGGGAAGTCGCGCCCCATCTTAAAAGAATTTCCGTTTCCAAGTTGATCGAACGTCTCACCGAACATTTTCAAAAATTTTCTTTGAACGAAAAGGAATATCTGGAAACAAAAGGCCTCAACTTTCGCATGCCGAATGTAAATCACAATCATTATCAGGATTTTGTAATGGTCGATTTGGATTCTTTCCTGATGATTTTCTACGAACTATTGGTAAACGCGTTGAAGTATTCGGACAAAGGGGGAGAAGTGGACGTTTACTTTTCTTCCAAGTCGGGGCTATTCAATCTCTATGTTAAGAATAATTTCGATTCCAACTATCTATCCGGAATTTCCGCGGATCAGGAATCGTTAGTCAAGCAACCTTTTTATCGTTTGGCTAAATTCTTAGATGAAAGCGTAAAAACGGAGGGCGTATTTTCCGGATTGGGACTTACGCTTGTGGATATCGTCGCGAGAAAACACGGAGGAAGTTTCGGAATCAAAAATGTTACCGATCATACGATTTCAAACAAACCGGAAACGGTCGTACTCGCCGCGATTACGTTGCCGGTTTGCTGAATCCATTCGAGAAGTTTTCAAATTCCCGAATTCTTCTTTTTATTTTTTCTTTCCTATTTTTTCCGCGAGATCGACGAGCAATCGCACTCCGTACCCGGTGGGTCCGTTTCCTATCTGAGTCCCGGAACCTTTTTTTCTCCAAGCGGCTCCGGCGATATCGATATGCGCCCAAGCGATTCCGGACTCCACAAACTTTTCCAAAAATTTCGCGGCGGAGAGAGAGCCTCCCGCTCTGCTTGCGATGTTACGCACGTCGGCGATGTCGCTCTTGAGTTCGTCCGCGTATTCGTCCCAAAGAGGCATTTCCCAGATTCTTTCATCCGAAGTTTGAGACGCTTCTTTGAGAAGAGCGGTAAGAGGTTCGGAGTTGCTCATCACGCCCGCGGCTTCGTGTCCGAGGGAGATGATGATCGCTCCCGTCAGAGTTGCGAGATCGAGCATATAATCCGGTTTGTATTTTTTTCCAACGTAAGAAAGAACGTCGCCTAAAACGAGACGGCCCTCCGCATCCGTGTTTTGAACTTCCACCGTGATTCCGTTGTGGGCGGTGTAAACGTCTCCAGGTTTAAGAGCCGCCGCATCGGGCATATTTTCTGCGACTCCGATCGCGGCGACGACCGGAACGCCTAATCCGAGTTCTGCGATTGCGCCGATTGCGTGAATTGCCGCCGCGGCTCCGCACATATCGTATTTCATTTCGTGCATGTCTTGCGCGGGTTTGATGCTGATTCCGCCGGAATCAAACGTGAGGCCTTTGCCGATGATCGCGAGTTTTTTCTTAGTGCTCGGTTTTGCGGGAGTATATTCCAAAACGATCATCTTCGCCTTTTTATCGGAGCCTTCGCAGACCGCGAGAATCCCGCCCATCTTTTCCTTTTTGAGTTGAGGTTCGTCAAAGACGGTGATTTTGAGTCCGTTGTCTTTCGCGATTTCTTTGGAACGAGATACGAATTCTTCCGGAGTAAAATGATTTGCAGGGAGGTGAGCGACGTAACGCGCTCCGTTGATATAACGGCTGACGACCTTGCCTCTTTTCAAACCTTTTTCGGCTTCTTTTGTTTTTGCCGCGTCTTGAAGAATAAAGGAAACCGCTCCCGTCTTTTTCGAATTCTCACGAAACTCTTTGGAGAGGACGTTGATCGCAAATGCGCCTTGTTCAAGAGAATTTACGATTTGATAAACGAGGATATCCGCCGGAAGCGCGGTGGTAAGAATTTTCGGAAGATGAATTTCCAATCCCACCCCGTCCCATTTTCTGAGTTTTTCTCCGAAAGAAAAGAAAAGTTGTGCGACGCTTCTCGTCTTTACTTTGGAAGAATCTCCGAGTCCGAGGTAGAGAATTTTGTCGGCCTCATCGGAAAAGGTCTGTCCGTAATCTCCGGTGAAAATTCCGGAAGAGGTCTGAAGAGAGAATTTCGTTTTCAGATTCTCCGGAAAATGATCTTTGAAAAGAACCTGTAATTTATAGAAAGACTTGGAAGTGTTTTTGCCGATCGAGATTTGGATCTTATTCTTATCCAGTTTCATTTTTTCTCCAGAGCTTTGATATCGGAGAGGATTTCGTCCACGTGTCCTTTTACGCTGACCTTCGGATATACTTTAAGAATTTTTCCGTCGGCTCCGATGAGGAAGGTAGTGCGAACGATTCCCATCGATTCTCTTCCCATAAATTTTTTAAGATGCCAGACGTCAAAGGCTTCGCAGATCTTTCCATCCTCGTCCGAGATCAGAGTGAAGTTTAGCTCCTGCTTTTCAATGAATTTCTGATGCGATTTTACGGTATCTTTTGAAACTCCGACCACGTTGAATCCTGTCCTTTTGATCCTTGAAAAATTGTCCCTGAAATCGCATGCTTCCGTCGTACAACCCGGAGTCTGATCCTTGGGATAAAAATAGAGGACCGTTCCTTTTGCGCCCGCTAGATCGGAAAGTTTTACTTTTTCGCCTTTTTCGTTGAGTCCTGTAAAACTGGGAGCCTTCGAACCAACTTTGAGTTCCGTCATAAAATGCCTCTTTGTATTGGATTTAAAAATTCTTTCTCTTTTAGATGTCAGTCTTTTTCGAGAGTTCTAAAAAAAGAATGAATTTCTGAAACAAAAAATGGACGGAACTTCGACCAAAAAGTGAGAAACTTTGCGAAGCTAAGATTCGGAGGAGGCGGGTTTACGCGTAGTTCGCCTAAACGCAGGAAGAATCTTTCTGTTCCGGCGCGTTCGGTGCGATTACACGAAGTTCGCCTAAACGCAGAAGAATTCTCTTTGGTCCGATTGCTCGTTATTTTTCAATCCTGACTCGTATTTGAGGACTTCTCGTTGGAGTTCCAACAAACCGATTCTTAAAAAAAGGTTTCAAAAATTCCGACTTTCTCTCGGCAAGAATCGAGTAAACCTCTTACGGGATCTTAATTTTACGTTTTTCACTTGCGAAAAATAAAAAAAAGCCCGATTCTTAGAATATGGATTCGAGAGAAAGAGCAGAGACGATTCGAGAAGGAAATCGAGCTTTCAACGACGGCGATATTCGAAAAGCCAGAGATCTATTTATAAAAGCAGATTATAAGGACGGATTGGTTCGTCTCGGCGATCATTTTATGTACGAGAAAAAGATGCCTCTTCTCGCCTACGGTTATTATAAAAAAGCCGGCTATCAAAAACGAATCGATGAGATTTTCCAAAGAATGATGTGGGCGCTCAGTCAATGGATCGGCGCTGACAAATTTAAGACAGCTCCGAGCGATCCAACTCAGAGTGAAAATTCTTCCAGTTTTCCGGCCGCCTCCGAGTTTCAGATTCATCCGATCTTACGTCAGACGGCCCTTGACATTCTAAAGAAAAAAGGGATTTCGGTTTAGCAAAACAATTTCCTACTTTTCAAACATCTTCACGAATTCGTTTAACGAATTTCTAGATTCTAATTCCCTATTTCTAATAAAGACGGTTTTGATTCTTCTCAGCTTAGAAGATAGGGGAAGAATGGTCAGAAATTTTTTTTGCTTCTTTTCGTTCAGATAAGATTCAGGCAAAAGTGAAATTCCCATTCCCGAAATCACACAGGAAAGAATCGAATCCAAAGAATCAAACTCGATTCTTTTCCCCGGCGGAAGAGATTGCTCTTGGATCCACTGGTCCAGTTTGTTTCGAAATGTACATCCCGCTTTGAACGTAAGAATCGATAATTCTTTCCAAGACGAAATGATTTCACTACTTTTCATCGCGTTTGGTGCGACGATCACAAGATTTTCACTAAACGCAGGAGTCTCTAAGAATTGAGAATGGGAAAAACCTTCATAGACAAAAGCTCCGTCCAATTTTTTTTCTAAAACGGCCCTGATTAGTTCGTCCGTGTTGCCTTGTCTTAAAAAAAGCTGCACCTTGGGAAATTTAATATGATACTTGGAAAGAATCGAAGGAAGTCTCACGGACGCCGTCGTTTGCCCTGAGCCGATTTCCAAAGGACCTTCCGGAATTCCGGAATCGAAGAGAGCTCTTTCGGCTTCCTCGGTAAGAGCCAAAATTTTTTCACAGTAATCGAATAGAATTTTTCCCTTTGCCGTTAAGGTGACTCCGTTCTTCGATCTCAGAAATAGCTTCGTTTTAAATTCCTTTTCCAAAACTTGAATGCGCGCCGTGACGTTCGATTGTACGAAATGCAATTTTTCCGCTGCCCGCGTAAAACTTCCCTCTCTTGTTACTTCCCTAAAAATTTTCAACGAAGGAATGTCCATTTCCGTCTCCCGATTAAAGTATGAACGATAGTTAAATATATATCAAAAAAAGTGATTTTACTCATCATAAAATATCATAATTAGAAATGATATTATAAGTGTAGAATCTGAACCTGCTTAAAAATTTGTCTAAGAATTTTTAAGAGGAATTTATGAAAACTTACGAAAAAACGCTATTCGCCTTGATTCTTGTGATTGTTTGGAACTGTTCTCCGCAGATGAATCTGAGAGTCGCAAATTCGTCCGCACCCGGTACGACTGCTTTGTTGATTTTAGACGTTCAGATGGATTTTTTTCCAGGTGGAAAATTTGAATTAGAAGGAGCGACCAAGGCCGCTGCCAAAGGGGAAAGCGTTCTTAAATACTTTCGGGAAAAGAATCTTCCGGTGTTCCATATCCAACACGTATCGACGCGAAAGGGAGCGACTTTCTTTTTTCCGGGAACTCCGGGAGTAGAGTTTCATTCCAGCCACACTCCGATTTCGGGAGAAACTGTAATCGTAAAACATACCGTGAATCCCTTTCTCAACACGAGTCTTCTCCAGGATTTGAGGTCAAAGAACGTTACGCGTCTTGTCGTTTTTGGAATGATGACTCACATGGTAGTCGATTCCACGGTTCGTTCCGCGTTCGATCTCGGTTTCAAGGATATCCTCGTAATTTCGGATGCTTCGGCGACGCGTTCCCTAAAGTTTGAATCGGAATTGATACCGGCAAATCAAGTGCATGGATCCTTCTTATCCGCTCTCGGTTATATTTTCGCAAAGATATCGACCGCTTCCGAATTCTTAAAAGAAGAATTGAATAAGAATCCTTAAACGAGCGGATTCCTCTCTATATCCCTCCGGTCGGTATGGCTCCCGGTTTCGTAAATGTTCGGAGGGATATTCAAATTTTATAATAAACTGAAAGAACGTTATTCGGTAAGATACGGTTAATTATGAGTTGTCTCTAAAGCCGAATTTTGAGAATCCCGTTCTTGCTTTCGAATTCCGTCAGTTCTTGACATCGAGCCTCATCTTTGTGATAAGGGTCGAAATCTAAAAACGGCATTTCCGGTTCCCAGCGATAGACGATGATTCTTTTTCCCTCGACGCAGTTCCAAAGAAAGAACTCGTAGCCCGCAAAGGTTCTGGTTCTATCGTGACGATCCGGTTTTGGTAAGCCGGCCGTTAAGAATCCGTACGAAATTTTACAACCGTACAAAAGCAAAATAAAAATTCTTGAAACGGTTATAGCCGAATATCGACGCATTTTCATTTTATAGGGAATACTATGCTTTTATATTTTATCAATCTAAAATCACCAGTATGAAGCCTTAAACTTTTACGCATCATTCTGCATTCAATAACCTAACAAAGATTTTGTTAGAAATTATTTTACATAGAATCAAGTCGGTATAATATTAGGTAGAATGGCTCAAAATAGAAAATATACCGTCTTTCTCATAGACGATCATCCTATCGTTCGTTCCGGATTACAGTCCGAGATCGAGTCCGATCCGGATCTTGTTTTCGCCGGCTCCGCGAGCAGTCTCAAGGACGGGATTCGTAAGATGAGCTTTTCAAGAACGGATCTTTTGATAAGCGACGTTTCGTTGCAGGAGGAGAACGGAATTCAAGAGATCGAAAATATTAAGGCGAAATTTCCGGAACTCAAGATCGTTTTTTTGACGATGCATAGGGATTGGGCTTATCTTCAGAAGGCTTTCGCCTTAGGAGCGGACGGATATCTTCTAAAAAGTGAATCCACCCAATCCATCGTAGACGCTCTAAAAACCGTTTTGGCTGGAGGAAAGGTTTTTCCGGATGAAATTAAAAACTTCAGACCTGAAACTGAAATTAAGGAAGAGCTTGCGAATATTGTTAAACGACTTACAAAACGGGAACGAGAAATCCTGAATCTTCTTGCGGAAGGAAAGATGAACCGCGAAATCGCGGACGAATTACAGTTGAGCGTTCGAACGGTTGAAACACATCGAGCGTCGATATTTAAAAAATTGGAAACGGAGAATATTATCGAACTTGGAAAAATTCTCATTCAATTGAAATCTTCGGGTTTAATTTAGCGTTTTGATTTTTCGCCAACGTTCTCTTTTATATAAAATTTAATTTTTTGTTTCCAATCTCCTAAAAACTACTGATAGATCCTATTTTTCTAAGTAATTTCCGAAGTTCCGTCAATACATCTCGCGTGTTAACGTTTTTTCCGGAATCTTCATTTGATTCTTAAACGTATTCGGAGTCACAAAGATGAAAAAAATTTTAATCAGTATGAATCTTGCCTTGTTTCTTTTTTTTATAGTCGATTGTAAAAAAGACGAATCAGACGATACCGCTCTTATGGCTGGACTGATCGCGCTCGCAGGCGGGAATTGTTTTACCTTGCCGCAACAAGTGGTCGTAAAGGATGGGAACTCGGCCCAGACGACAACGTACAATTGCGCGGCGGTGGGAAAGGTTTACACTTGCGTTCCGGTGGGAGGGGGGAACTCCGTTGTAAGAACCTATTCTTCGGCAACCGCAGGTAAGCTCGGAGTGGTCGATCCTCCTCCATTCTCCAATCTTCATGTGCAAAGAGGTCTAACGAGTCGAGTCGAAGGAGGAACGACTAACACCTTCACCTATAACAGTTCTAACCAGCTTACGGCGGTTGCTTCTCCCGCGGTCGTTACTTATTCCAACTACGACGCAAACGGTTTTCCGAAATCGAATTCTTCCGGACAAACTTTAACGTATACTTATGCGGCGGGAGCTAAGATACCGAGTACTTCGGCTGACGGAGCATTCACGTACACTTACGATTCGAAAGGGTGGGGAACTAAGATTGATTTCGGTTTTGGAAACCCGAGCACCGCTGAAAACACGGGATCCGTATCTATCTGCGAATAGTTTATGGATTTATAATATTCTCGTCTTTTGTTTTTGATAAGAGACAAGGTTGAATTTTCGTCAACAAGGCAGCAGGATCGTAAACCTGCTGCCTTTTCCCGGAGAAGAATCCAACAATACTTCCCCGCCGTGCGCCAAGGCGATTTTTCTTACGATGGA
>NZ_NPDU01000025.1 GCF_002811985.1 Leptospira adleri | reverse complement strand
CGATCGTTTTTCCGGAGATGCTCAGTTGATCCTTTTCTATCTGAACCTGAACGTCCTTTTCTTCCACGCCGGGAAGATCCGCGAGGAGATAGATGTTTTCTTCGTCCGAGTAGACATCCACTCTTGGAGTCAAAACTCTGGTTTTTTCCTTTTTCACTTCTTGAGAAGTGAAATGTTCCTGCTCTGTGGTTTGCTTGTTAAGAACTGCGTTAGTCATCTTTGTTTCTCCTTTTGCTTTGATTTAGTTTGTCTGAATCTGGATTTTGCGCGGTTTAACGCTTTCCCGGATCGGAAGAGTTAGGACGAGAATTCCATTCTTAAACTCTGCCGTGGTTTTTTCCGGATCGACTTCGGTCGGGAGTTCGAGCGTTCTCTGAAACTTTCCTTCGAATCGTTCCACTCGCTTTGCTCCGAAATTTGTCTTTGGCGCATACGAAGGCGCTTCTCCGCTCAGACGAAGTTGGTTTCCGCTCACGGTTATATCCAAAGATTCAGGGGTGATCCCAGGTATGAGCGCGGTGATTGTCACCGAATCGCTTCCTTTGTGGACGTTGAGTGAAGGGTAGGTGCTGCCCCCCGCGGCCAGGAAGGGATCCCAGAGACTTGAAAACTGATTTTGGAGTTTATGTAGGTCTTCTATCATTCTGAATTCGTGGATCATCTTGCGTTTCCTCTTTTTAGCAATCTGCATATTAGAGTGCTAATTATAGAAAAAAGTTCAAGAATTTTTTGTAAAAATTGGCACTCTTTTTTTGTGAGTGCCAGGTGCGGAAACGGAACGAAATTGGGAAGAATATGGTCTTCGCTCGTTTGTCGTCCCTGTTCGATTGTCAAAGGCGCGGCCTGGAGCGGCCGCGCCGCGCGGAGGAAGCGTGGGAACTCTTACAAAAGATTTCATTTGCACCGTAAAACAACGTAGGAACTCTTACAAAAGATTTCATTCGCACCGTAAAACAATGTGGGAACTCTTACAAAAGATTTCATTCGCACTGTAAAACAATGTGGGAACTCTTACAAAAGATTTCATTTGCACCGTAAAACAACGTGGGAACTCTTACAAAAGATTTCATTCGCACTGTAAAACAACGTGGGAACTCTTACAAAAGATTTCATTTGCACCGTAAAACAACGTAGGAACTCTTACAAAAGATTCTACCAAGGAATAAAAACCGATGAAAAAAACGAAATCTCTCTACCAAGACTTAAAACCAAAACGAAAGGATTGGGTTTTGGCGTTGATTTCCCTAACGTTCGTTGCAATGGGATTCTTCCTTCTTCCTAAAAACCGAGACGTAGGGATTGTCACGATCGCGTTTTTCGGAGTTTGCGCGGGAACCTTTTTAACGACGATCTTTCGAAAATTACGGGAAAGCAAGTTTCAAAGTATTTCCGTCGGAGTCAGCGGTGGCGTTGATATCAAACCTTCCCGTTTGCGAGTTTGGCTGATGGCTTTTTTGTTGATTTCACTCGGAACCATTCTCGCAGTTTTCGGAGACAGTTATCCTTTTCTTTTGGGAATTCTTGCCTATGTCATCGCCGGTTTTGGAATTCTCTTGGTCGCCATGATCCTGTTCGGAACAATACCGGTCGGATTCCTTCGATTTGATCCGGACGGTTTTCGAATCGGAAGGCGCAAGTGGACGATCCTTCTTCCTTGGGACGAAATCGCCGAGGTTCGCGCGGGAGAATTCAACAGCAACGCGGCGGTCTTTCTCTTTCTCCGATCGTACGATCGAATTCGAACGGAACCGGAAGAATTCTATCAAAAAGCGATCCAAGAAATCCTTTCGAGCGAAGGATGGATCGGATCACATTTTATGATTCTGACTTCCAATTACGGAATGTCATCGCCGGTGCTCGCGGAAGCGATCGAACGTTATAAGAGTCAACCCGAGGCTCGGGAAGAATTGAATCGGACGAGGATTGAAATGTAGTTTTGATCGGGTCCCTTGAAGCCGCGTTCTATCAAAAAAGCGACTTCAAGGTTTTTTTAAAACGAAAGGAAGAATCGAGAACGATTATCTTTTTTTCGATTTTTTCCTAGCCGATTTCTTTTTCGCGGCCTTTTTCTTTGGTGCGGATTTGCGAGCTACTTTCTTCTTTACTGCTTTCTTTTTGGGAGAAGCCTTTTTCTTTGCGGTCTTTTTCTTCTTTGCCGCGGTTTTCTTTTTAGCAACCTTCTTCTTGGCCGCTTTTTTCTTCGCGGCTTTTTTCGTGGCAGCTTTCTTTGCCGCGGCCTTCTTGACGACGGTCTTGTCTTCCACGTTCGCACGGAAGAATGTTTTTTCAAAGTCGCGATTCTTAAAAGAAACGAGGGCTCGTCCGATCAGTTCCTCCACGTCGCTTGTTTCCAAGCCTTCGTTCGAAGATTCGATGAAATCGTAAGAAAGATGGGCAAGACCGCTTCGAAGATAACTCGTGAGTTTGTCTTGAGAGGCGCCTTGGCGGGCAAGTCCATGCAGCCATTCTCTGAGAATCTTTTCACCGAGTTCAAAGTTCGCTTCCGGTTGAGCGGACCTTCCGGTCTTGTGAAACTCTTCGTTGAGTTTTTGGTGAACGAGCGAGTAGTCGTCTAGGAAAGAACCATCTAAGATACCATCTTCGATAAGTCTGAGGTCCAGTCTACGGACAATAGTAGAGTCGGCCATAATGTTAGAATCTCCTGAAATCTATGGGGCAGAAATTGGATATACTTTGTTCGAAGAATTCATAATGCAAGAAAAAACTGAACTGTCGATGAAAATGATCTTCTTACGTTCGCTTTTATCTCGTGAAGAAAAATCTTCTTTAGAAAGAATGAATGAATAGAATGAATGAATAGAATGTCATAAACATTGGATCGGAAGAGAAGTTCCAAGGCGGCATCTTTGTTTCGAGGAGAAGAAAAAGGAAGAACCGTATATTTTGATATTTTAACTTAGTCTTTTATAGATTCAGAGTTCTTAAAGTTTCTCTTTTTTCTTTTTTAAGAATTCGGTCTCACCTAGGATCTTGTCATTTTATCATATTTCGAATTCTTCTTTTTTTGAGATCGACTTGCGGACGTTAGGTTTTGAGACAAAGGCTAACGCTCTTTTCGAAGAATTCTTACTTTTGCCGATCCAGTCTGAGGTGAGAATCCGGTCCTTTCGTTTTCACCTCGGAATTTCTCTCTTTCCTGCTATCAAATTGGAAATTCGTCTGTTCAAGAGTTGAACAAATTTTCTTGACAGGAGGCAAATACGCCCTTTTTATGAGTGAAGATTTTCCAAATATGGGATTGACCCGGCGAAGCTGTGTTTAAAGATCCCGTCCCATTCTTCATTTTGTCGAATTTTCCCTTCTTTTTTGGTAATTCCCATGGATGACGCGCTCAGACACAAACTTCTAAGAATCTTAGAAGAAAATCCGGAAGTAAACCAGAGAGAAATCTCCGAAATCCTGGGCATCAGTCTAGGAAAGGTGAACTATTGTCTGAAAGCCCTTATGGATAAGGGTTGGGTCAAGGCTCGAAATTTTAAGAACAGCAAGAACAAGTTGGCTTACGCGTATTTTCTGACTCCGATGGGTCTCGAAGAGAAGGCAAGGATCACGGTTCGTTATCTCAAAGTGAAGATGCAGGAATACGAACAGATTCAAAAAGAGATCGAAGAACTGAAAAAGGAAGTCGAGGAACAGTGATGGAGAAGACGGCAAAGATTTATATCGCCGGTCATAAGGGTCTTGTCGGTTCCGCGATCGAACGGGTTCTTCGTAAAGAAGGTTTTGAGAATATCATCGGCCGTTCTCACTCGGAGTTGGATCTTACCGAACAAAAGGACGTCCTTGATTTTTTTAAGAGGGAAAAGCCGGACTACGTCTTTCTCGCCGCGGCAAAAGTCGGAGGAATCTATGCGAACAACACATATCCGGCGGAATTCATTTTTTCTAATCTTCAGATTCAAAACAATATCATAGACGCTTGTTATCGTTTTCATGTTAAGAAACTTGTGTTTTTGGGTTCTTCCTGCATCTATCCGAAATTCGCGCAGCAACCGATGGACGAAGGTCAGCTTTTGGACGGGAAGCTCGAACCGACTAACGAGCCTTATGCGGTTGCAAAAATTGCGGGAATCGTAATGTGTCAGAGTTATAATCGCCAATACGGAACGAATTATATTTCCGTTATGCCGACTAATCTTTACGGGCCCGGAGACAACTATCATCCTGAAAATTCTCACGTGTTGCCGGCTCTCATTCGGAGATTTCATGAGGCAAAGATCAAAAATCTTCCCGAGGTCGTCGTCTGGGGCACCGGAAAACCTCTGAGAGAATTTTTATATTCCGACGATATGGCCCGCGCCTGCGTTTTTCTTATGAAAAATTACGACGTCAACGGAGATCCGAAGGGCGGAGAACACGTCAACGTAGGCAGCGGGATCGAAGTCAGCATCCGCGAACTCGCGGAGACCGTCAAAGACGTCGTCGGCTATCAAGGTTTACTTACCTTTGATTTGACAAAGCCCGACGGAACTCCCCGCAAACTTTTGGACGTTTCCAAGCTCCACAAGATGGGTTGGAAACATCAGGTGGAATTGAGAGAAGGGATCGAGTTGGCTTATGCGGACTTCGTCAAGAACGTTGTTTGAAATTGTTTGCGCCTAACTTTTGTCAGGTTATTCTAACCGGCAGAAGTTCCATAAAAAAGGGAATCGATAGGGAATCACGGAAATAATTCAAGATGGCTTCCGTCATCCGCGTAAAAAACTCGAAATTGGAAGCTAATAAGAATAAGGCGGAGACTGGAATTTCATCCGCCTCATTATTTGCCGCAATGGAAGAATCGGAAGAAAAGCAAAGATATTTGCTCACTTGATATGTTTTGAAGATCGTTTATAATTTTGGAGGTTATACGCTGAATGAATACTTTATATAAAAATAATATGGATTTTTCCGAAAATTTGGAAAACACGGCAGTTGTAAATTTAATTAAAAAAATATTTGATAGAAAGTGGTCGTTTCTCTCTATTTTTCTCTTTTTATTTTTGTTGTCTAGCGCAGTTCTTTTTATTAAAACGCGTCCACCGGTTGAAGAAATAAAAAGATGGTCTTATACAACCTTTCTTGCAATGCCATATCTTACGTCAGCCGGCGCACCGCCTCTAGGGGAGGCGGCCACAATAATTCGCGAGGTTTATGCTTTTAGAGCGGGCAATCTTTTCCCGATAGAAGTCGAATACGAATATGAATCGAGCGGAAATTTGATTCGAATCGTTACTAAAACGAACGAAGAGGATAGGGAAAAAATCCTATCCTATCATAAGGAAGTTATTTCTCCCTTTTTGGCCGAGGATTCGAAAAAAACGAATTCGGGTCCTGTCCTTGAAAGCGGTTTGAGGAACAATTACTTTCCGAATCAGGTCGTGGAAATCGCTTTAAAAAAACAAAATGTAGTCTCCGTTAGTAAATGGAAGCCGTCGCTGATTTTGTCAGTGAGCTTTTCTTTATCATTAGTTTTTGCTATTTTCGGAATTTTCCTTTTGGATTTGATAAGTGAAGTGCGAAATTTAATCGCAAGCGAACGTTTAAAAACCTAAAGATTAAAGATTGGTCCTGCTCTTTTTTTCTTGGAAATTCCAAGTATAAATGAAGTTTTTTCAAAATAATAATTTCGTGATTTTGTTTGGGAGTCTTGTCCTTCTGCTATGCAGTTTAAGGGCTCTGGTTCCTTTGATTTTGAACGACGGTAGTTTTGCGTATCCTTCCATATACTTAACTTTTTTTATGGGAGTTTTTCTTTCCCTTTGGGGATTAATAAAAGCCTGCCTAACTCGAAAAAACGAACCTTTTTATTTCATTGCAAAAATCTTAATCATTAACTTGGTGATTTCCTTTTTTTGGATACTCCCTGAGCTTTTTTCCGAAGATAGATCTCTGGCAGTAAAGTTTGTTTATTCCGGTCTATTTCCTTGTTCTATCTTTGCGTTTTTGGACTTAGAAGAGAAGCGGATCATTCGTATATTGGGTTTGATTGCGATAATAATCAGCTTTTCCATAGCATGGGACAGTTACGAAATGAATCTATTGCCTTATCCTATGGGCTATTTTAAAGCTTATAATAGACAACTCGTAATTCGTCCCGATACGTTAGACTTCTTTGGCAGTACCAAAGGGATTTTTAGAAGCGGCGGACTGTTGGGGATTCGTCCGCATGAATCGGGAAGCCTACTTGCAATGATTCTAATCCTTTTTTGCGGTTTAGCCATCAGAAAAAATAAGCTGGTCTCGACCGAGTTCTTAGTGGCTTTTTTATCCGCCGTAGGATTGTTTTTGAGCCAATCAGCAAGTAATATTGGCGCCGCCGTCGTCGGAGGTCTTTTTCTTGTCTTTTTTTATCGGAATTTTTTTCTACAAAGAAATCGTATATTGGGTTTCGTTTCCGGTTTTATCGTATTTTTTTTCGTTTTTTCGGATCGAATTCTGAATAAAGCTCTATTCTTTTTTTCTAATATGCTGAATCGTTTTTCGTCGAATCACGCAGGTTGGAAGGGGATGACAAGAATCGGGGATTCCGGAAATCCTTTTCTGGATTTATTGGATATGGTATTCGATTTTTGCGCGATTGTCGGCCGTTGTAAAGTTCCCCATTCCGAAATCGATCTTTTGAATATCTTTATGGAGTATGGATTGTTTTATTTCACTCTCTTTGCCTTCTTATTATTATATCCTGTCATCGGGTTTGTATTTTTTAATAGGAAGAATGCTTTTTCCGTCCCCTTTGTGGCCGCTATTTTTGTGGGTTTTGTCTCTCTCTGGCATTACGCAACCGTTTTAAGGACTTCAAATGTGTTCATTTTCTTTTCGATTTATGCGCTCTCTCTTAAAGCGGTTTTCTTAAATATTCAATTGGAAAATCCTCCTAAACCCGCCGCTCCGCCGATGTCGAGCGAGCAACCGGTTTAGCATAAACCTAGGGTCTATTGCAATAGTCGAATTTTTACTTTCTTCGCTTTTGCGTTCGTTCGGGTGTTTCTTTTGTTCTCATATTTGAGAGCGAAAGTGATTTCGGATGCAACGTATGGAAACGCTCTCATGGCATATTTTTCTAAGTATTTAAGGAATCAAATCAGCGCTCAATCACCGATTTGTGAATCGTATTAATAAAATGTCTTCTAAACCACTATTAAAATCTTTGAAAACCCTTTGGAGACACTTTTCTCCGCGCCGAAAAAGACAATTTATTCTATTGATCGTTTTGATCATTGGCACTTCCTTTACCGAGGCGTTTAGTATCGGTGCGGTTCTTCCTTTTTTGAGCGCATTGACGATGCCCAAGAAAGTATTCGAATTGGAATATCTGTTTCCTCTATTCAAGTTTTTGAATATTTCGAATCCTAATCAGCTGCTTTTCCCCATGACGGCCATTTTTATTTTCGCTTCCATACTTGCCGGCGGTATGAGGCTTTTGCTTCTCTGGGTAAGTAATAGGTTGTCTTTTGCGGTCGGAACCGATCTTAGCATCGATATTTATAGAAAGACTTTGTTTCAGCCGTATCGAGTACATATCGACAGAAACAGTAGTGAAGTTGTAACCGGAATTTTAACCAAGTCAAAAAGAATGATCGGTTCCATAGTTCTTCCTATCGTTCAAATCATCAGTTCTATTTTTATAGTTTTTTCCGTTTTGGGATTTTTGATCCAGTTGGATCCGATTCTTTTGAGCAGCATCATGCTTTCCTTCGGCGCAATCTACGTTCTTTTCGCGTTCTTCGTCCGTAAGCAACTTACAAAAAATAGTTACGTAGAGTCGAAGGAGCATTCGCACGTTATGCGTCTTCTTCAGGATGGACTTGGAGGCATCAGGGACGTCATCCTGACGGGCAATCAAAATTTTTATACGGAAATTTTCAAAGAATCGGATCAAAAATTAAGAAAGGCATCGGCTCTATCCTCGTTTACCGCCGCCAGCCCTAAATTTGTAATCGAAACGTTAGGAATGGTTTTGATTGCCGGTCTTGCATATACGACCGCAATGAGGGAAGGCGACCTTCAATCGTCTCTTCCACTTTTAGGCGCACTGGCTCTGAGCGCGCAAAGACTTCTTCCAATTCTTCAACAGGCTTATCAAGGCTGGGCAATGATCAAAGGTTCTAAGGCGACTTTGGAAGACGTTTTGGATTTACTGAATCAACCTCTACCTTCTTACGCTCTTTTACCTCCTCCCGCGCCGATGATATTTCAATCCGAACTTTCGTTAAATAACGTATCTTTCCGATATCAGGAAGACGGCCCTTGGATTTTACGCGATTTAGATCTTAGAATTTCGAAAGGAGCTCGGATTGGTTTTATCGGACAAACCGGTAGCGGGAAGAGCACGCTCCTCGATATTATAATGGGACTTCTGAAGCCGAGTCAAGGAAACGTATTCATCGACGGAGTTCCTTTAATTGAGGAAAATATTCGAGCTTGGCAATCCTGTATCGCCAATGTTCCTCAATCTATTTTTTTATCCGATAGTTCCATTACGGAAAATATAGCGTTAGGCGTTTCTTCCGATAAGATTGATCTTGAAAAAGTAAAACGAGTCGCTGAACAGGCAAAGATCGCAGAACATATAGAAAGTCTGAAAGACGGATATGATACGCAAGTGGGTGAAAGAGGGGTCCGTCTTTCCGGAGGGCAAAAACAGCGAATCGGAATAGCAAGAGCCTTATATAAGGACGCTTCCGTCATCGTTTTCGATGAAGCAACTAGCGCGTTGGATACGGAAACCGAAAAAACGGTTATGGATTCGATCGAAGGCTTGGGTAAAGATTTAACGATTCTGATGATCGCACACCGATTATCGACGGTTCAAAATTGCGACAAGATAGTTGAATTGAATTCGGGACGAATTGAAAGAATTGGAAAATACGACGAATTGTTTTCCAGACGCGGATAAGTAGATACGATATGAAAATTCTTGTCACAGGATCAGCTGGATTCATCGGGTTTCATACCGTGCAAAAATTGATTCGCGAAGGCCACGAGATTGTCGGATTGGACAACCTAAACAATTATTACGACGTTTCTCTCAAAAAGGCAAGATTGGAGGAATCCGGAATTGATACTGCTTCCATACAACCGGGCAAAATTCTGATAAGTAGAACAAGTCCAAGATATAAATTCGTATTAATGGATTTGGCGGACACTACAGGGATAGAATCGTTGTTTCAATCCGAGAATTTCGAAAAGGTTTGTCATCTGGCGGCTCAAGCCGGAGTCAGATATAGCTTAACTAATCCGCACGCTTATTTAAATTCCAACATATTAGGAACTTTGAATATACTTGAATCCTGTAGAAAGTTCGGAGTTTCTCACCTTGTATATGCGTCCAGTTCCTCCATTTATGGTCTGAATACTCGAATGCCTTTTCAAACCGATCAGAATACGGATCATCCGGTAAGTTTATATGCGGCTAGTAAAAAATCCAATGAACTCATGGCGCATGTCTATAGTCATTTGTATAAACTTCCAACTACTGGTTTACGTTTTTTCACGGTTTACGGACCTTGGGGCCGTCCCGATATGGCGATTTTTCTTTTTACAAAAGCCGTCATTGAAGGCGCTCCGTTGGATGTTTACAACGAAGGTAAAATGAAAAGGGATTTTACTTATATTGACGACGTCGTAGATGGCGTTGTTAAAGTTATCGAGCGTCCGGCGACCCAAGATCTCAATTGGAATTCAGATTCCCCGAATCCTTCCTCTTCCGTTGCCCCGTATAAGATTTACAATATTGGAAATTCGTCGCCGGTTCAACTCCTAGAGTTTATTCAAGCCATAGAAGATGCAATAGGGAAGAAGGCGGTCCTTAATTTTCTTCCGATGCAAAAAGGAGATGTTGTATCAACCTGGGCGGATACGACGGATTTGGAAGTTGTATTCGGTTATAAACCCAACACGCCTGTGAAAGAGGGCATTGCAAAATTTGTAGAGTGGTACAATAGGTTTTATAGATCTTAAAGCGGACTTTTCTTTCATATTAAAAAATTCATAAATGAGTGTAAACGAATGTATTTAAAGTTATTTGATCAAGAAGTCGGAGAAGGGAAGCCAACGTTTATTATCGCTGAAATCGGTTTGAATCACAACGGCTCCTTAGATATCGCCAAAAAGTTGATCGATGTAGCCGTCGAAAGCGGTTGCGACGCAGTGAAGTTTCAAAAAAGGGATGTAAAGAATCTCGCGATCAATTCCTTCCTGGACGCACCGGACAATCGTTTTCCTGAATTTGGAAAGACCTATCGTGAGGTTAGGGAGTTCGTTGAATTTTCAGACGATGAACTTTTGGAACTCAAAAAATATTCCGCGCAAAAAAAGATTAATTTCTTTCTGACTCCTTTCGATCTGGAATCGGCTAAAACAGTCGAGAAGTTGGATTTAGAGGTCGTTAAAAGCGCCAGCCACAATTTGACCTTCATTCCTTTGATTCGATATTTAGCAAGGAGACAAAAACCGCTGATCATTTCTACGGGGATGTCGACCTTAGAAGAATTGGATCATACTGTTTCTATCGTTAAAGACGCCCAATGTCCTTTCGCCTTACTTCATTGTGTCTCCGCTTATCCGACTCCGCTTGAATTGGTAAATCTGAAACTGATCGATTTTTTAAAGGAAAGATACGGAGTACCGGTGGGATATTCCGGACATGAAGAATTTTCCGTTAGTAGTCAGGCAACTCTAGCAGCCGTCGCTAGGGGAGCTTGTATCATCGAGCGACATATAACACTAGATAACAATATGATGGGATTTGATCATAAAATTTCACTCAATCCTGCCGATCTGAAGTCTTTAGTCAATTCCGTAAGAAATATCGACAAGATGATGGGGGATGGAGTCAAAAGACTTCTTCCCGAAGAAAAGATCAAAAGAGATCAACAAAGAATATCCATTGCTTCTAAGATGGCCATTAAGAAAGGAACCAAGATAGAAGAATCTATGTTGTCTTATAAGGGTCCGGGAACTGGATATGCAAGTTATGATTTACCTAAACTTCTCGGAAAAGTTGCGACAACCGATATTCAGGAAGATATCTTGATTCTTCCTGAAATGATAGGCTGATAGACTATGGCAGAAATTTCCATCATAGTTAGGACAAAAAACGAAGAGAGGTGGATCGGTCATTGTCTTCGTACTCTCTACAATCAAGACTTTAAAGACTTTGAAATCATTTTAGTCGATAATGAAAGTACGGATCATACCGTACAAGTTGCGAAACGATTTCCAATTACGAAACTTGTTAATATTTCCAAATTTAAACCCGGCCTGGCGATCAACGAGGGGATTCGAGCTTCTACGGGAAAATATATAGTATGTTTGTCGGCGCATTGTATTCCTAAAAATACGAATTGGCTTTCCACCCTTCGAAAAAATTTCGATGAAAACGAAAAATATGCCGCGGTGTATGGAAGGCAATTGCCTTTGAGTTTTACGGATCCGGTCGATAAAAGAGATCTTTTAATCGTCTTCGGACAGGATCGTAGGGTTCAGATTAAGGATTATTTTTTTCACAACGCCAATAGCATGTTTAGAAGGGATATCTGGGAAAAATATCCCTTCGACGAAGAAGTCACGAATATCGAAGATCGGGTATGGGGTAAAACGATAACCGAGGCCGGATATCAGATCGTTTATGATCCGGAGGCTTCAGTCTATCATTACCATGGTCTCCATCAGGGGAATTCTCCTTCTCGCGCAAAGGGGGTCGTTTCGATCATAGAGAAGGTAGACGGTGAAATTTTTGCGGAATTACCTGAATTCTTAAAACCGGAGAATATTTATGTTACCGCAATAATTCCGATTTTAACGGATTCAGAGTTAAAGAAAGAAGAGATCAGATTGGTAGAAAACGCCGTTCAGCAGGCTAGTCAATGTTCATATATAAAGAACATATTTATCGTATCAAATAATGCAAAAATTGCAAACGATCTTCGCGTGGGTTGGATTGATAGAGATAAAATAGATAAGGAAAAAGAGTCTAGTTTGGATGAACTTCTCCAAAACGTTCTTACTCGACTTGAGTCCACCGATATTTATCCTGATTCTATTCTTTATATTAATTATGATTACTTAAATAGACCCGACACAATTTTTAACGAGCTGGTCGTGGATGCGCAATACAAAGGATGTGACACGATTTTTCCGGGGCTAGTCGATTTTGGCCATTATTGGGTTCAAACTGCCGACGATGGTTATAAGGAAACCGATTCATCTCTGAAATCGAGAAAGGATAGGGTCCCTCAATATAAGGCAATGTATGGCCTTGGATGTCTTACTTCCTCCTGGGTAATTCGTTCCGGTAAAATGGTTGGAGGAAAAATCGGAATTCTTTCCGTTCACGATTTTAAAACCTCGTTTAGATTTAAAGAAGTTCAGTGATTGGATGCTCGAATATGAAAATTGTTAAAGTTACACCGTTCTTGTCGTCTTCCAATTATGGCTCGGGAAAAGTTTTGGGTCAACCCTTGGGTGCGAAGACGCTCGGTTTCGTTGAGATCGAAACTTCGGAAGGTGTGCTCGGTTACGGAGAAGCGTATTGTGCCATTTACGCGCCGGAAAGTTTTATAGAAGTAATCAAGATATTCTCCGATGAATTAGTTGGCGAGGATGCTCTTAATCCTGAGTTTTTATACGATAGAATTCATATTCCATTCGTAACCAGAAGCGGTTTCTTTCGGTCTGCATACAGCGCTATTGACATAGCTCTTTGGGACATTAAATCCAAGTATGAAAAGAAAACCATTGCCGGGCTAATAACTATCGATCAATCAAAAAAAAAGATTAAAGTTTATGCTTCAGGCGGATCGGCTGCGTTCACGCCAAAAGAGATAGAAGAAGATGTAAATACGCAAATTTCGTTGGGTCATAATAGCTACAAGATGAGGGTAGGTTTTCAATCTTGGGAGAATGATTTAGAGAGAATCGAAAAAGCTAAGAATATTTTAGGAAATTCGAAAGAACTAATGGTCGACGCAATTATGGGGACTATCAACCCGCCGTGGACTATCGAGATCGCAAAAAAACAATTAAAGCAGGTCGAAAAGTTCAATTTAACTTGGATCGAAGAGCCCCTTGCGCCGGATAATTTACTCGACTATAAGGAATTAAAAACGCACATTTCAATTCCAATTGCCGGAGGTGAGGCTTTATCTTCTAAGCTCGATTTTGAAAGTTATATTTCTAATCAGAGCGTAGATTATTTGCAACCGGACGTTACGCATTGTGGAGGAATCACTGCGGCAATACGAATTTGTAAACTGGCAAAAAAGTATGGAATGAAGATTTCTATGCATGTGTGGGGAAGTTCACTTGCCTTTGCCGCTAATAAAGAAGTCGCATTAGCTTTTGATAATGTTCACTGGTTGGAAGAACCGACGGTTAGCTTGGATATTTCGAAAGAGTTCAGTTTTTCTAAAACCATCGTAGAAGGAGAATTGATTGCAACCGAGGAATTTGGTTTACCTTTTCCTGATCGAAAAGAAATTCTAAAAAAATATCCTTACATTCCGGGGAGCGGTTTTAAATTTCCTGCACGTGCAAAATAGATGAAAAGAATTATCGCGTGTGACCTTTTTACGCATCTTAATCTATATCGAATTCCAACTGAGTTATTAACGGCATTCAAGAATGAATTTCCGGAATTTGAAATCGTACCCGTTAACTGTCCGGGGTTTCCGCGTACGGTCGAGGGCGCGGAGATTTTCTGGGGAAATCGTCTCAGAGCGGATATGTTGGCCGGGTATCCAAAGCTTAAATGGATTCATTTCGGGTCCATAGGAATCAGCGATATCCGAAGTTCTGAAGCGAAAGAACGACAAATTCTTATAACCAATAGCAAGGGAACTTCGGAAAAGGCGGTGGCTTTGACCGCCTTAGGCTTTTTATTAAGTTTGACAAGAGGTTTAAAAAAATCTTCCGAATTATCCGCCCGATCGAAATTTTCAAGAGAGGATTTCGATGATTACTTTGGTCGAGTATCTGATTTTTCAGAATTTTATAATATACTAATTTTAGGGTATGGCGAGATAGGAAGAATCTTTGGTTCTTATTTGACTTGTTTAGGGATTCGTTATGACGTCGTGGTCGCGGATAAAGAAAGAAAGAGAGAGGGCGGTTACAATTCTTCCTACGAGTTAAAAGATTTGGACGGAATCGTTGGCCATTACGACGCAGTCGTGAATATTCTTCCCTTGACCGATCTTACAAAAGGGATATTCGATTCTTCTAAGTTTTCCCGGATGAAAACCAACAGCTTTTTTATAAATGTGGGAAGAGGCGAAACCGTAGTCGAAAACGATTTAGTGCAAGCGTTGGTTGAGAAGAAGATTGCTGGGGCCGGTTTGGATGTCTTTCAAAATGAACCTCTGGATAGTTCTTCGCCGTTGCATACGCTAAGCAACGTCGTCATCACTCCGCATATAGGGGCAATGTCTCGCTCTTATTGGGACAAGGAATTTTCTCTGTTTTCTGAAAATTTGAAACTTTTCATTAAAAATCAAGAGTTGAAGAATATAGTTGATCTGAATAGGGGATATTAACTTGAGAATTTTAGGCATCATCGTCGCAAGAAGCGGCTCTAAGGGAATACCGGGTAAAAATTTAAAAAATCTCGCGGGTAAACCTCTCATACAATATTCTATAGAAAGTGCTAAAAGATCTAAACGACTAACAAAGTTTATTGTTTCAACGGATGGAGAAGAAATTCGAGACTTTTCCCTTACGCTTGGAGCAGAGGTGCCGTTTCTAAGACCGAGTGATATTTCGGATGACAAGGCTAGTCCGATTTTGGCGATATTACACGCTAAAAATTACTTTGAAAATATAGGGGAAGAATTTGACGGATTTCTAATGTTGCAACCCACAACTCCGTTTCGATCTGAAATAGATATCGACGGAAGTATCGACTTGTTGGAAAGCTCGGGCGCGGATAGTGTCATAAGCGTAATTAGCGTCGGCGCGAACCATCCTGCGAGAATGAAATATCTTGAAAACGGTAAATTGATTGATCCTCCTTTTTGTGAGGAATACGAAAATCAAAGACGTCAAGAGTTGAAGCCGATGTTCATAAGAAATGGCGCAATTTATTTAAGCAGAAAGGAAACGATTATCAGAAATTCATTCAAAGGGAACGATTGTAGGGCCTGGGTTATGCCAAGCGAACGCTCGGTAAATATCGACACCGAGGAAGATTTTAGATACGCAGAATGGATCCTGACCAGAGAAGAGTCAAAATAGAATTCACGGAAATCGAATCATGAATAAGAATTTAATTGAACAACAGTTGCTCGACCTTGGAATTATTTCCGAAAATTCTTTGGAAGAATATTTTCCATCCGTGCGGGATCGAAACGATATATCCGTTCTGCGTTGTAAAAATTCCGGGGTTATCTTTTTATCTAAAACGGATCATATTAATCTATCCTATTATGAAAACAAAGTGAGTTTCAGAATAGGACACGAATTAGATCGAAAGGTAGCGATTCGAGTGGGACAGGAGGACGCTCGGCGGAGGGCCGATTCTTTAGGTAATTTGCTGTTAAATAAAAAATGGCTTGATGTCGGATCGGGTGTCGGAGCCGTTTTAGATCTACTGCGACCTATGGCTAAGGAGATTGTTGCAGTGGAATTGCAGGATAATATTCGAAAGGAGCTGATAAGCGCCGGTTATCGAGCCTATTCAACAATTGAAGAGGTCGAGGATGGCAATTATGACGTTGTTTCCTTGTTTCATGTTTTCGAGCATTTGGTAAATCCGATTGATACACTTAAGTTAATTAAAGAAAGATTAAATACGAACGGGAAAATAATCGTAGAAGTTCCTCATGCAAGAGATTTTCTTTTTGATTTTTTAGATTGTGAAAGTTTTAAAAAATTTACCTTTTGGAGCGAGCATCTCATACTTCATACTCGCGAGAGTCTCCGCTTATTTTTAAAAGAAGCCGGTTTTTCAAAAGTCGAAATTATTGGCGTTCAACGGTATCCGCTTGCAAACCACCTTTACTGGTTAAAAAATGGAGCGCCGGGCGGACATCATCATTGGAATTTTCTAAGCTCGAATGAATTGAATATCGCTTATGAAAACAAATTGGCGTCTTTAGATAAGACTGACACCTTGATGGCAATAGCCGAGCCTTGATTTATGTCGATTGACTTTAATTAAATTTGATTTTCGTATTTCAGTTTCAACGGTATACCAATATTCCAGATCTTTTTTAGAGATAATTTCAAAAATCAACAAGTCGAGGGTTAAAAGCCTTAGACGATGTTTTCTCTCTTTCTACTGAGACGGAACTTTCTTACCAAATTTTTTGCAAGCATGAAAACCATCAGATTGGAATCATCCGGATCCGATGACGTAGCGTTGTTTTTGTCTGAGGGTAAGAATGGCGTTAAATTATCAAAAACTGAAATATACGAATTTTCTTCGGAGCTTTCTGATCTCTATATTCATCTCATTGATACTTTCGCCGACGAGCTCTCGCTTAAAAATAGAAATCTAATAACGAAAGAGTCTTTGAAGATTCTTCTTCGTAACGCGGTCGTTCCGCTCTGTCACTGTTTTTGGGAAAGGGCTCTGCGCACTCAAAAAGCATTACGATTCAATTCTAATTTAGTCGTCACGGAAGATGAAACGTTTCCTAATTTTATTTTTCAAATTACAGAAGAGTTGAATGAAAAAATTTCTGAATCCAAATTTAACGAATATTTGCTAAGTGTTTTAGCTCCCATTTGGAAATTGAATCAGGCGAAAACAAACGGGGTCTCCAATCAGGAAAAAAAAAATCAATCCGTCATGACGGTAAAAAATGAGATCTTTTTTATTGGAAAAAATAAAAGAGTCATAAACAAAGTAATAGGAATTTTAGAAAGAATTTTCAAACGCTTATTTCAATTCGAAAAATTTTCCGTCCTGACATTTGCAAATGCAGAAGCGGCATTAAGATATAAGGTTTTTATTTGACACATTTTGATCGAGTTGAGGCCGAATGGGTTTTTGAGCCTCTGGATAAATTGTCCGAAACACGAAATCAACTTTTTAATAGCGGCAAAGTCAAAAGTGAAAGATTCGAAAGTTTTCTTTTTCGAATTGGCTTTTCCTCGGACGAGGTCACAACTTCTTGGGGTCAATTTTGTTTTTTTCTCCGGGAATGTTTTCCGATTCAATTATTGGAAGGAATGGAAATTAATTTCAAAAAAGCGAAATCCAAAATCGAAGGAGGTTATAAAAAATACCTCATTTCCTCTGGTGACGGAGATGCACGTTCGACGTTCGTTATCGCGGCTGCGAAATCGATAGGTCATAAGATCATCAAGGCGCAGCATGGAGGTCACTACGGTTATTTGCGGGATATTTCTCCCGTGATCGAATCCGAACTTCCCTCAGCCGATATTTTTCTAACTTGGGGTTGGACGAAAATGCATGAAGGTAAACAGCTTGAACATATCAAGACGATTCCCTTACCTTCACCTTGGCTTTCGGAACGAAAAAAATATTGGAAGGACGTCAAGGCCGGTAGGACGGGAGAATATGACGTGCTCTGGATGCCGCAGATGATGAAACGTTTTACGGGAGCGCCTCAAGGCGGATCTAGTATTCGAAAGGATGTCATTCACGAATTTTCAAAATATATGATCGATTTTATTCAGAAGACGACGGAAAATAAAATCAAAGTCTATGCAAAACCATATAATCCGCTTACGGTCGCTCTCCTAAATCACACCTATTCTCGACTGAAAGAAATTGGGGGGGAATACTATACTTGTTCCGAAACTTTTGATAAAGGATTAACTAAAAATCTCATTGAAAGATGTAAGATAGTTCTTTGGGATCAACCTGGAACCGGTTTTTTGGAATGTCTTTCTTCTGAAATTCCAACGATGATCTTGTGGGATCGACTTTATTGCGAAGAAGAGAGTTGGACCGAAGATAGTTTTAAAAAATTAGAAGAAGTTGGCGTAATTCATAGAACGTCTGAATCTTTAGTTAACGAAATCGTCGAATTTAAAAGAAATACTTCTGCGTGGTCGGAAAATTCACGGCGAAAGAAAGCCTGTTCCGAATTTAGCGCTCAATTCGCACTTACTTCAAAGCGTTGGGCTAAGGAATGGAAAAAGTTTCTTAAGACGCTAAATTAGAAATCTATAATTTGGAAAAAAGTATGAATAATCTTTTTGAAGAGACTCGGGCAATTGTAGAAAATTTAAAAAGAAATGGGTTTGCTAAAGGTTCGTATCCTCTTTTAACTCAATCCGAGATTGATGAATTAGAATCGTTGATTGAAAAATGTTTTAATGAAAATAGCCATGAAAGCAATTTCTCGGCCGATGCTCCAACCTTATTGAGTTTGATCGGTCGTGACGATCGAATCGACGAGTTGTTCCATAAACTTCTTTGTTCTAAAGAGGTTAAACAAATCCTTTCTGCGATTCTTGGAGATAATCTCAAAGTTTGGCAGGTTAACGTTAGAAAATCGATTTGCGGCGATCCGGGGCTTTATCTTCATCAGGATAGTTACGGAGAAACCAATTTCGTCTTTTTACTGAAATCTCAAAAAGGGAAGGAAGGAAACACCGCATTCTTACCCTGTTCTCATTTAATTCCTCGATGGGCAAAGAATATCTCCTGGGCTCAAATCGGGATTTCGAAATTCTTTCTCAAACCGTTTGAGGGGAATCGAGGAGAATTCGGATTCTTCTTTAACAAAACTTGGCATGCGAGATTTCCAAATCGCGAGGAAAGTAAGCTAATCATACTCTGTTCCTTTTTTCCGGAAGGTGGAGTTTTTAAGCCGGACGTAAAAATGCAAGAGGCTCTTCAGAGGATAAAGCAAAACGAATTGCGGGATTTACTTTCCGTTAAGAATGGAGTCGATCATCTGCCTGACGGAAGGGTGAAAGTTCTTCCTAAAAGTGGCAGAAAAGAAGTGCCTTTTGCGGTACGGATCGAGCAGAGTTCGGCCGTTAATTTAGCGGTAATGCATCTTTACGTTCTCATTTTCTTCCTTGAGCTATTTTTTAAGCCGTTACAGATTTTCTATCGAACCCTCAAAAAAATAAAAACTAAGATGGCGTAGTCCTCATGAAAAAAATATTAGTAACAGGTGCTGATGGTTTTATCGGTTCTCATCTAACAGAATCGCTTGTTCGTCGCGGTTTTGACGTTAAAGCATTCGTTTTTTATAATTCTTTTAATTCCTGGGGTTGGTTGGACCAATGTTCGGAGGATGTCAAAGGTAAATTCGAAGTTTTTGCGGGTGATATTCGGGATCCGTACGGCGTCCGGGCCGCGCTGAAAGATTGTGAAGCTGTTTTGCATTTGGCTGCGTTGATCGCGATTCCGTATTCCTATCATTCTCCGGATACGTATATCGATACAAACATCAAAGGTACTCTGAATGTGGTTCAAGCGGCTAGAGATGTCGGCGTTACAAAGGTTATCCATACTTCCACGAGCGAGGTATATGGAACCGCAAAGTTCGTTCCAATTACCGAAGATCACCCACTGCAAGGTCAATCACCTTATTCGGCGAGTAAAATCGGAGCGGATCAAATCGCCATGTCATTCTTCAATTCCTTCAATACGCCAGTCTCCATCGTTCGTCCATTCAATACATACGGCCCTCGCCAATCCGCGCGTGCCGTGATTCCTACGATTATCACCCAAATTGCGAACGGAAATAAAAAAATAAAATTAGGTTCCATCCATCCAACGCGAGACTTTAACTTTGTGAAAGATACGGTGAGTGGTTTTATCTCGGCTTTAAAATCCGAAAAATCGATCGGACAAGTTATCAACTTAGGTAGTAACTATGAAATTTCAATCGGAGATACCGTCAAAGAAATCGCAAAAGTAATGAACGTCGATGTCGAAATTGAAACGGAGGACCAGAGACTTAGACCGGAAAAAAGTGAAGTAGAACGCCTATGGGCTTCGAATGAGAAAGCGAAATCGTTGCTCGACTGGGAGGCGTCCTTCGCGGGGGTCGAAGGTTTTAGGAGAGGTTTGGTCGAGACGGTTGAATGGTTTACTAATCCTGCGAATCTCGCTTTATATAAAGCGAATATTTATAATTTGTAATTTTTTAAATATTAAATTTAAGTTATATGTCTTCAGATCTTTTCGTTAAAGACGTTGTTTCCGCTATTCGTAATGTGGTCGGGAGTTCGCCGGTTCCTTTACATGAGCCAATTTTTGCCGGCAATGAATGGAAATACTTAAAGGAATGTTTGGATTCTTCATTTGTGTCTTCGGTCGGTAAGTTTGTAGATAGATTCGAAAAGGATATAGCGGATTTTACAGGTTCGAAATACGCTGTTGCGGTCGTCAACGGAACGGCCGCGCTGCATATCGCTCTGCTTTTGGCAGAGGTTGCAAGAGGCGACGAAGTTCTTATTCCCTCTCTTACCTTTGTTGCTACGGCAAACGCGGTTACTTATTTAGGTGCTGTTCCGCATTTTGTCGAATCGGATGAAAAAACTTTAGGCATGGATCCTTTTGCGATTCGGTCTTATCTTAATTCAATCGGTGAAATGAAAGACGGCTTTTTATGGAATCGAATTACGAAGCGAAGAATCAAAGCGATCGTTCCTATGCACACATTCGGCCATCCGGTCGACTTAGATAATCTCCTTTTACTCGCAGCCGACTTCGGTTTAGAACTAGTCGAGGATGCAGCGGAATCTTTAGGAAGTTATTATCAGGGGCGGCATACCGGAACCTTCGGCCGATTCGCAACCTTGAGTTTTAATGGAAATAAGACAATTACAACGGGCGGAGGGGGAGCCATTCTTACTCAAGATGAGGCCTTAGCCAAACGGGCCAAACATTTGACTACCACCGCTAAACTCCCTCATCCTTGGCAGTATACTCACGACGAGATCGGTTACAATTATCGTCTTCCAAACTTAAACGCTGCTTTAGGATGCGCCCAGCTGGAAATGCTTCCGGAGTTCTTGTCCGCAAAGAGAAGACTGTTTCAACAATATAAGGAATCCTTTTCAAAGTTAGACGGAATTAGAATCTTTGAGGAGCCTCGCGGTTGTAAGAGCAACTATTGGTTACAAACAGTGTGCCTTTCCCAACGCAGATTCGAAGAAAGAGAAAATATATTAAAAAATACGAATGAAAGCGGTTTGATGACGCGACCAGTTTGGACTTTGCTGCATAGGTTGAAGCCATTTCAAGAGTCTCCTAGGATGGAATTGCCCGTAGCGGAAACACTTGAAAAAAGTTTAATAAACATTCCGAGCAGCGCAAACTTACCAAAGAAATTTTAATTCGTTTTTTTGGATTTAAATAGAGCTTCAATATGATTAAATTATCAGGTTGAAGAGCGATTCTTTTCGAAAAAGAATTTTATACACGAAGAATGAAAAAGAAAAAAGTGTGCGTAATAACAGGAACCAGGGCCGAATATGGTCTCTTGCGTTTTGTAATGGATGAAATTGCAAAAAGCGATCTCCTTGAATTACAACTGATCGTTACGGGTATGCATCTTTCTCCCGAATTTGGGTTAACATTTAGAGAAATAGAAAATGACGGTTTTTTTATCCATAAAAGAGTGGAGATGTTATTAAGCGCAGATACGAGCACTTCTATCACTAAGTCGATTGGACTGGGAATAATAGGCTTTGCCGATGCTATAACCGATTTGAAACCGGATCTTATTCTTTTGCTCGGAGATCGCTTCGAGATATTAGCTGCAGCAACCGCAGCGCTTATATCTTTAATACCGATCGTTCATCTCCACGGGGGTGAAATTACCGAAGGCGCTTTTGACGAATCGATTCGACATTCCGTTACGAAGATGTCCCATGTCCATTTTGTCGCCGCCGAGGTGTATCGAAAGAGAGTGATTCAACTTGGAGAAGATCCTAAATACGTCTTTAATGTGGGTGGATTGGGAATCGATTCCATTCAGAAAACCCAATTGCTTGATAAGTTAGAGCTTGAACAAGCGATGAATTTTCGATTTGGCCAAAAAAATCTGCTGATTACTTATCATCCGGCCACTTTGAACGAGAAGACGAGTGAGAAGCATTTTTATAATTTATTAGAAGCGTTGGAAGAATTAAAAGACACTCATCTGATCTTTACCTTGCCGAACTCAGATACCGGAAGTCGAAATATCATCGAGATGATTCACGAATTTGTTTCGAAACATCCGAATTCCAAAGCCTTTACTTCCTTAGGTTCATTGAAATACTTTTCTTGCTTGCAATTTATTGACGGTGTCGTCGGGAATTCATCAAGCGGTTTAATAGAAGTTCCCCATTTTAAGAAAGGGACAGTAAATATAGGCGATCGACAAAAAGGTAGATTAAAGGCTACCAGTGTAATTGATTCCGCTCCGGATAAGAATTCTATTTTAAATTCAATTCTTTTGTTATACGATCCAGAGTTCTCGAAAAGTTTAATGACCGTCTCCAACCCTTACGGAAACGGCGGCGCTAGCGAGAAAATCGTAAGAATTCTTGAGGCTTTGGAACTTTCGAATCTTGTTTCGAAAAAATTTAACGATATAGAATTCAAATGTTAGATAAAGCAGCCTATATTATCGCGGAGGCGGGTGTCAATCACAACGGTTCCACGGATATGGCGATCGAGTTGATCGACGTAGCCGTCCGTGCACAATGTGACGCTGTCAAATTTCAAACTTTCAAAGCGGAACTTTTGGTCAGTAAGACCGCACCGAGAGCTGAATATCAAAAGCACAATACGCAAAATTCCGAATCTCAGTATCAGATGCTCAAGAGATTAGAGCTTTCCGAGGATCAGCACCGAATTCTTATCGAATACTCGAAATCCAAGTCGATCGAATTCTTATCCACTCCTTTTGACAGAGAAAGTCTCGAACTGCTTACCGGGAAATTCGGTATTTCTAAAATTAAAATCCCGTCCGGCGAGATCACAAACGCTCCTTTTCTTCTGGAGATATCTAAAAGAGCGGAAAAAATCATTCTTTCCACCGGGATGAGTAATTTATCCGAAATAGAAGCTGCGTTAAGCGTCATTGCTTTTGGTTTTTTATTTCCCAACGATCTTTCCCCATCACTTTCTAAGTTCACGAACGCTTATTCCTCGTTTGAGGGCAGGCAGGCTCTTAAAAAGAGAGTCGTATTACTTCATGCGACTACTGAATATCCGGCTCCATTCGACGAAGTGAATTTAAGCGCAATGAATACGCTGAAAAAATCCTTTAGTCTGCCCGTAGGTTATTCTGATCATACGGAAGGAATTCATATTCCGATCGCCGCGATCGCTATGGGCGCGAGCGTAATCGAAAAACATTTTACCCTCGATAAGAATCTTCCGGGACCCGACCACAAAGCATCCCTAGAACCGGACGAATTGATAAAAATGGTTCGATCGATTCGCGAAATCGAATCGGCCTTTGGGGACGGATTCAAAATACCATCCAAATCCGAAATTAAGAATATGAAAATCGCGAGAAAGAGTCTTCATGCGTCCGAAGATATTTCGAACGGTGATTTATTTGCCTCTCATAATCTGATTTGTAAACGACCCGGCAACGGAATTTCGCCGATTCATTACTGGGAATACATCGGTAAAAAGTCCAATCGTGATTACATTCGAGACGATATTCTTGATCCTTTATAAACTATGACTAAAACAAAAACAATTCTCGTCGCTTGCGGTGGACACGGTCGAGTCCTACTCGATTCGTTTTTGAACTTAGGGAATTCAGTCGACGGCATTGTGGATAAGAATTTAGAAATCAACTCTTTTGTTTTTGGCGTTCCGGTGGTCGGAGGCGACGACTTCTTAAAGCACCTCGATCCGAAATCCACTCAGTTGATAAATGGATTTGGATATATAAGTTCTATTTCGTTCAGAAAAACCAAATATGAGAATTGGGTCGATTCTGGTTTTCAAGTCGCGGGAATTAAACATAGATCCGTAATTTGCGGCGGCGAATGCGATATTGCAAAATCGAGTCAGATACTCGCCGGCGTTGTTTTACAAAATAGAATCACGATCGGCGAAAATACGGTAATCAATACGAGTGCGAGCATTGATCACGATTGTGTAATTGGAAACCATACGTTCATTTCACCTGGAGTCGTTCTTTGCGGAGGAGTTTTTGTCGATGAATCCGCTTTTATCGGCGCGGGTGCAATCGTTCTTCCAGGTGTAAGAATCGGAAGAAATTCCGTCATCGGCGCTGGTTCCTTAGTGAATAAGGACGTTGAGATTGGAACTGTAGTTGTCGGGAATCCGATCCGAGCATTGAAGGGATAAAATAAACGATGGAGCATTGGGACAATAGCAAGTTAAATCCAGAACAAACTCTGATGCAGGCCATACGAGCTATGGATTCTTCGGGGATTCAGTTGATTTTGGTGTCTTCAAAAGATAATATTCTCGAAGGAATTTTAACGGATGGGGACATTCGAAGAGCGATACTAAAAGGAAGCAGTCTTGATATCAAGATCGGTGAGGTGATGAACCGAAAGCCGTTGACGGTGCAGGTCGGAACTCCGCAAGACGAAATGCTTTCTATAATGAGGAGATATACGCTCCATCATCTTCCGGTCATCGATAGAGAAGGTAAGATAGTAGAAATTATTACGTTAGACGAATTAATCGGGGCAATCGAACGACCGAATTGGGTCGTTCTTATGGCAGGAGGTTTAGGGAAACGACTGAGACCGCTTACGGATCAAATCCCCAAACCGATGTTGAACATCAGCGGTAAACCGATTCTTGAAAATATCTTACTCGGGTTTATGGAACAAGGATTTAGAAAATTCTACATATCCGTAAATTATAAGGCTGAGATGATTCGAGATTTTTTCGGAGACGGAGAAAAATGGAAAGTCCGCATCGAATACTTGGACGAAAGTAAAAGTCTTGGAACCGCAGGCGCGCTATCTACGATAAATGAAAAACATAAATACCCACTGATAGTAATGAACGGGGATCTGCTGACGAGAGCGAATTTCTCGACTCTTCTGAAGTTCCATCAAAGCGAAGGTTCTTCCGCTACTATGTCCGTTCGGGAGTATGATTTTCAAGTTCCATACGGCGTTGTGAACGTAGAAAATCACCAAATTAAAAATATAGAAGAAAAACCTATCCATAAATTTTTTGTAAACGCCGGCATATATGTACTTTCTCCGGAAGTGATCGAATTGATTCCTAAAGATACCTTTTTCGATATGCCGACTTTGTTCGAAAATTTAATTGCGATGAACAAAAAAACTTCGGCGTATCAACTGAAAGAGTATTGGTTAGATATCGGAAGGATGGAAGAATTTGAACGAGCTCAGCGCGAATGGGGAAACCAGGCATTTTGATAAACGGACAGAAAGTTTTAGCGATCATTACCGCTAGAGGCGGCTCCAAAGGAGTTCCTAAAAAGAATATTCGGCATCTCGGCGGAAAACCTCTGATCGCATGGACGATTGAGGTCGCTCAGAAATCAAAATACATTGATCGGTTAATCCTATCTTCCGACGATCAAGAAATCATTCAAGTCGCACAAAGATATGGTTGTGAAGTCCCATTTGTAAGAGAGGCAGGTCTTGCAACTGATACGGCGACAAGTATAGACGTCGTTATTGATGCACTCGAAAGATGTCCAGGTTTCGACTGGGTAATTCTTTTACAGCCAACTTCTCCGTTACGAACGACTGAAGATATCGACGCTGCAATGGAAACTTGCCTTTCGTTCGGAGCGGATTCGTGCGTTTCGGTAACGGAAGTGGAAGAAAGTCCTTTTTGGATGTACCGTATTGAAAATTCCAGGTTAACTCCGATACTGGAGCCATCCTCGGCTTCGAGAAGACAGGATTTACCCGAGATATATTCTTTGAACGGCGCCGTTTATATTTCTCAAGTAAAATCTTTACTCGAGAGAAAATCTTTTCTTCGAAGTGATTCGGTTTCCTATATAATGCCGAAAAATCGTTCCGTGGATATCGATAACGAAATCGATTTCGACTTTTTAGAATATTTAATAAGAGAGAAAAAATAATGAACCCTTACCCAAGAAGAAGGCCCTTTCAAATTGAAGCCTACACTCTGAAAGATGCTGAGCTAAAGGCTTACTATGGACTACCGCAAGAAATCGGATTTTGTAAGCGTTGTGTCATTTCTAATCAGCGACCTAACTCTACGCCTGAATATTCTCATACTAAAGAAAGTAAAAAGAAAACCATCCATTTTGATGAAGAAGGAATTTGTGATGCTTGTCGTGTTTCCGAACAGAAACAAAAAATAGACTGGGAAGAGCGGGAAAGACAGTTAAAAGAGTTATGCGATAAGCACCGTAGTAAAGACGGTTCTTACGATTGTATCGTTCCCGGATCCGGCGGAAAAGATAGTTTTTATGCAGCGCATATGCTCAAATATAAATATGGAATGCACCCTTTGACCGTTACTTGGGCGCCTCATATTTACACCGAATGGGGATGGAAGAATTTTCAAAGTTGGATACACGCAGGTTTCGACAATTTTCTATGCACTCCGAACGGACGAGCGCATAGATTGCTGACACGTTTAGCGGTGGAAAATTTATTTCATCCATTTCAACCTTTTGTCTTCGGTCAAAAATCTTTGGCGCCGAAAATGGCCCTTTTGCACAAGATTCCGTTAGTATTCTACGGTGAAAACGAGGCTGAATACGGAAATCCAATTGAAGACACAACCTCTGCAAAGCGAGATTGGTCTTACTTTACCTCGGAGGATAAATCCAAAGTTTATTTAGGAGGCACTTCCGTTTTCGATCTAAATAAGTATTTTGGAGTTGATGACCACGACTTGCAGCCTTACCTGCCTGCGGATCCGCAAAATATCGAAAAACAGAAAGTAGAAGTTCACTACTTAGGATATTATCTAAAATGGCATCCGCAAGGTTGTTACTATTATTCGGTTGAAAACGGAGGCTTTCAGGCCTCTCCTGAAAGAACTCCAGGAACTTATAGTAAATACAATAGTATAGACGATCGTATCGACGATTTCCATTATTATACTACGTTCATTAAGTTTGGTATCGGTCGCGCTACGTACGATTCTGCCCAAGAAATCAGATCTGGCGATATTTTGAGAGAAGAGGGAATTGCCCTGGTCAAACGGTTTGATGGAGAATTTCCCGAAAGATTTGCGGAAGAAATTTTCAAATACTTAAGTATTCCGAAGACTGAATTTCCGGAAGCGTCTAAAATGTTCGAACAACCCATTATGGATTACGAATATTTTATGCATCTTTCCGATTGTTTTCGATCTCCCCACTTATGGAAATTTGAAGACGGGGAATGGAAATTGAGAAATCAAGTCTGGCACTAAAAACAGATCTATATGTCAAGAGTTAGATTCATTGCAAGATTAGATATTAAAGGTCCGAACTTAATCAAAGGTATTCATTTAGAAGGCTTAAGGATTGTGGGAGATCCGCAGGAGTTTGCTAAAAAATACTACGATCAAGATGTGGATGAGTTAATATATATGGACATCGTCGCAAGCCTATATGGAAGAAATAGCCTTCATGATCTGATTCGGAATGCAGCGCATCACGTGTTTGTACCGATGACCGTAGGCGGCGGAATCAGGTCAGTCGAAGACGTCAGAGACATACTGCGAGCAGGAGCCGATAAAGTCGCGATTAATACCGCGGCGGTGAAGAGACCGGAATTAATAAGTGAAATCGCCCAAACCTTTGGATCGCAGTGTATGGTCTTGTCCATAGAGGCTAAGTCTATTGGGAACGGTAGATGGGAGGCTTTCACTGATAATGGAAGGGAGAGAACCGGTCTCGATGTTGTGGAGTGGGCCCAAAGAGGTGTTAATCTTGGTGCAGGTGAAGTTTTGCTAACTTCGGTCGATCGCGAGGGAACTCGAAAGGGATTCGATTGTGATTTAGTAAAAGCGGTGAGTGAGTCGGTCTCCGTTCCGGTCATTGCAAGTGGTGGAATGGGAAATCCGGATCATTTAGTAGAAGTCGTAAAAAAAGGACATGCCGACGCTGTGGCTATCGCAGATGTGCTACACTACGATAGGTTTAGTTTATCCGAACTTCGAAAAGCGGCCATGGAATCAGGTATCGAGGTAAGAGAAATTAAGTGAGAAAGGAAGTTGTCATCATCGATTACGGAATCGGTAATCTATTCAGCGTTAAACGTTCTTTCGAATTCTGCGATGCGAACGTAGTTTTGACGAACGAAATCGATCGGATTCAGTCGGCGGATCATTTGGTTTTACCAGGGGTCGGCGCATTCTTAGATGGAATGAACGGACTAAAAAACCGCGGATTAGATTCCGTCATCGTGCAGTATGCCAAAACCGGAAAACCGCTTCTTGGTATCTGCCTTGGAATGCAGATGTTGGCTACAACGAGTCAGGAATTCGGATTGCACCAAGGGCTTGATCTTGTTCCGGGGAAAGTGATCCCGATTGAAAATACTACCTCAGAAGGCAAATCTCATAAAATTCCCCATATCGCTTGGGAGGATCTAGTAAAACCTAACGAAAAAAGAAGCTGGGATTATTCAATTCTTAGCTCGATACCGGAAAGATCGTCCGTCTATCATATCCATTCCTATACATTCTTTCCGGACGAAGAAGAGTATAGGTTAGCGGACTGTTTCTATAACGGAAGAAGACTTTCTTCCGTTATTAGAAAAGGAAACGTGTATGGTTGTCAGTTTCATCCCGAGAAGAGCGGAAAGATAGGTCTTGAAATACTTAAAAATTTTTTGAATCTTTGAACGGTCGAAATTCTTTCTCTAGTAGGGCGCTCTTTAGAGTCATTCTACCGCGTAGATTATGAATGAGAGAACGTTATGATATCTTATCCCGATGAAGTTAAATTTTAGAAGGTTGAAAAAAGTCCCTGTCCTTGTCTTTGACAAGGAAAGAAGTAGCGACCTCGCCGCCGCCTTGCTTGAAAAAATTGAGTATGAAATCCTTCCTAGCAGGAGGGAAGAAGTTTACGTAAATTGGCGCGTTTTAGTCGTTTTTATAGGATTGTCTCTTCAGTTTATTTTAAAGAATATTATTCTTAATTTTAAATCGTTAAAATCCCCGAAACTATTGGTTCGCGGTCTGTTCTTACAATATTTTAAATCTGTAATATTCTTGATTGATCCTAAAGTTGTACTTACTTATATCGATAATAGCTTTTTTTTTCAACTTTGTTCGAAGGAATTACCTAAAATTCATTTTTGGGCGATTCAAAACGGTTTCAGGTGCGAGTTGGATGTCACCAGATGGCTTCCCAATTATCCGAAACATGAGAAAATTTTTCTTCAGAGGTTTTATTGTTTTGGAGAGTTTGAAAAACATCTCTATGCCAGAAATTTGCACGATGTAAAAGAATTTAGAGCTGTTGGTTCCATTTTTTTAGGACAGTTTTTGGAGCAAGCCCGATCCGAGCGGATTAAAGAGATATACGATATCTGCCTAATCTCTAATTACGTCCATGAATTGGGCGATAAGGATACGCGGAGCATGGCGCGAGCCAATATAAAGTTAGCTGGCTATTTATCCAAATATCAGAAAGAGAATCGGTTAAAGACGATAGTCGCTCTGAGAGGGAATGATTCTTTAGAAAAGGATTTCTATATAAAATACTTTGGCGATTCCGTCCAATTTACCGATCGAAGACAAAATAAGTTTTCTACCTACTATGCAATTCTTCAAAGCCGTCTTAGTCTAACTTTTTTTTCGACGGTAGGTTTTGAGGCGTTGGGGATGAAACAAAAGATCGTTTTTTTGAATTACTCACGGGTTCCTCAATTTAGTCCTTCGATGATCGGGCCATGGTTTTCCTCGGAAGAAAAATACGAAATTTTTAAAAAAGTTGTAACAGAAAACTTGAATATGAGTAAAAGTGAATTTAATAAAATAACGTACGATTTTCAGAAATACACCATGAATGTTCCTCTGGATTCGTACACGCACCGCCTAATTCGCAAAGATATTGAGTGTGTTCTGAATACTATTACTTAATGGAACTGAAGATACTTATATGATCCCATACGGAAAACAAGAAATTTCTCAAGAAGACATTGACGCAGTCGCGAGCGTTTTACGTTCTGATTTTTTGACTCAGGGGCCTACGGTCCCGAAATTTGAAAAGTTAATCGCCGAACAATGCCGAGTTAAATATTCGGTTGCCGTAAATAGCGCAACATCGGCCTTGCATATCGCTTGCCTATCATTGGGAGTCGGACCTGGTGATATCGTATGGACGAGTCCGATTTCCTTCGTCGCAAGCGCAAACTGCGCGCTCTATTGTGGCGCCACAGTCGACTTCGTTGATATCGATTCAAAAACTTACAATCTAAGCGCAACAAGGTTGGAAGAAAAATTGGTCCAGGCTGAAAAAACGGGCAAACTTCCGAAAGTCGTGATTCCCGTTCATTTTGCAGGTCAACCTTGTGATATGAAGCAAATCCATGCACTTTCCATAAAATACGGCTTCAAAATCATTGAAGACGCATCGCATGCGATTGGCGGCCGTTATTTAAACGAACCGATCGGGAATTGTAAATATAGCGCGATCACTGTGTTTAGCTTTCATCCGGTAAAAATTATTACGACCGGTGAAGGCGGAATGGCTCTTACAAATGATATCGAACTTTACAATAAGATGTATCGTTTGAGAAGTCACGGAATCACTCGGGATGCGGCTGAAATGACTCAGACTCCGGATGGTCCGTGGTATTATCAACAACTGGATCTTGGTTATAATTATCGGATGACCGACATACAAGCTGCGTTGGGTGTGAGTCAACTGTCTCGTTTAAACGAGTTTGTAAGTAAACGTCACGAATTGATGAAGAATTACAATCAACTTTTATCCGATAAACCTGTTCAAATACCGTGGCAGCATCCTGACGGTTATTCCGGGTTGCATCTATACGTAATCCGTTTAAAATTAAACGAAATGAAAGAGAGTCATGCTCAGATATTTGAGCGCTTCAGAAGCGCTGGAATTTTGGTCAATCTCCATTATATTCCGATCTATCGACAACCGTACTATGCCAAATTCGGATACGACATTAATGAATTTCCGGAAGCGGAAGCATATTACAAGGAAGCGATTAGCATTCCTATGTTTCCGGGATTGAAGAAAGAGGAACAGATAGAAGTCGTAGAGCGTTTGATCAAACCGATCGGTCATCAAACGTTATTCTAATCTTTTAAAAGATATCGTTTATGATCTCTTCATTAACGCTCGGAACGGTTCAATTCGGTTTGCAGTATGGTATTGCGAACCAAGTCGGGCAAATTTCTTTAGGAGAAGCCTCGAATATATTGCAAGAAGCCTGGGAAAACGGCGTAAGAACTTTGGACACGGCCGTCGCCTACGGCGAAAGCGAACAGGTATTAGGCCAAATCGGTGTAAACGACTGGAGCGTCGTTTCCAAACTTCCGCCGCTACCAACCGACGTTAGTCTCGTTCACGAATGGGTCGACAGTACGATAGCAAGTTCGCTTTCAAGACTGAAAGTAAATAATCTAGCCGGCTTGCTTCTGCACAACTCAGCGAACCTATTGGAAGAGAAAGGTGAAGAGCTTTACGCAGCCTTGGCGCGTCTTAAGCGGCAAGGAATAGTTAAAAAAATAGGAATTTCAATCTACGACGTAAAAGACATAGATTCCTATTTGGCGAAATACGAACTCGATATCGTTCAATTACCGTTAAACGTGTTCGACAGACGTTTGATTCGTTCCGGACGCATTGATCAATTCACTGCAATGGGAATTGAAATTCATGTCAGATCTGTATTTCTTCAAGGACTCTTGCTGATGGAATCTAAGTTTCGCCCTCCGTATTTTAATCAATGGGCGACCCTTTTATCAAAATGGGACGATTGGATTCTTCAAAATCAAATAACGCGCTTAGAGGCAAGTTTAGGCTTTGTCGGCTCGGTTTCAGGAATCGATAAGATCATTGTAGGAGTCGATTCGCGTGCTCATTTAAGCGAGATTATCGAGAATTCGGTAAGAAATCGATTATTAGAAATTCCGGATGAAATTTCCTCCGAGGATCCCAATTTGATTCTTCCTTACAATTGGAAATCATAAATTTATAATATACCTTTCTCTAAAATTTATATGAATAAGATTCGAATTTTGGGCGTTTTACAAGCGCGAACTTCTTCCACGCGTCTTCCGAATAAGGTGCTTAAGAAAATTTTGGGCAAACCGATGCTCGAGCTACAGTTAGAGAGGGAAGCTCGGAGCAAAAAGATCGAAAAACTGATCGTCGCCACCAGTGAAGATCCCTCCGACGACGAACTGGCATCTCTTTGCTTAAAGCTGAATGTTCCATGCTTTCGCGGTAGCTTGAACGATGTTTTAGATCGATTTTACAATGCAGCAAAGGATTTTAAGCCGGATTGGATTGTTAGATTGACCGGAGACTGCCCGTTAGTCGATCCCGATCTCTTAGATAAGATTATTGAATTCACAATATCAAGTGGTTTCGATTACGGAACAAACGCTCTTGAGCCGACCTTTCCGGATGGACTTGACGTAGAAGTTTTTAAATTTTCGGCTTTAGAGGACGCCTGGAAGAACGCGACATTACCTTCCCAAAGGGAACACGTAACGCCGTTTATCAACAGGCAATCGGATAAATTTAAGATCGGACACTATCGTTGTGAAACTAATTTATCGAATTTGCGATGGACCGTAGACGAACCGGAAGATTTTGAATTGGTTGAGAATCTTTACAATCAACTCTATCCGCAAAATCCGGAATTTGCGACAAAAGATATTCTTGATTATTTAGAATCGAATCCCAAATGGAAAACGCATAACTTGAAGCATGAACGGAATGAAGGATATAGGAAATCTTTAATGGAAGATAAAAGACAGAACTTTCGCAATAAAATAAAAAAGTCTTTGGAAACTCAGGAGTTAGCGCGCAAAAGAATTCCGGGAATGGTTCAGCTTCTTTCTAAAAGGCCGGATTTATATTCCTACGGTGTTTGGCCCGGATATTACAAAAGGGCGAAGGGAGTCGAAATTTGGGATTTAGACGATAACCGATACATTGATATGAGCATCGGTGGGATCGGTGCGAATGTATTAGGATATGCGGATCCTGACGTTGACGCGGCGGTCTTGGAAGCAATTCAGAAAGGAAGTAGCTCCTCTCTCAACTGCGAGGAAGAATTACTATTAGCGGATCTTCTGTGTGAGATCCATCCATGGGCTGAAAAAGTTAGATTTGGAAAATCAGGAGGCGAGTCGATGGCGATCGCCGTTCGAATCGCAAGAGCTTATACAAAAAAAGACAAGATCGCTTTTTGCGGTTATCATGGATGGCATGATTGGTATTTGGCTGCAAACCTCGGTACTGAAAACGCGTTAGGAGAGCATTTGATATCCGGGCTTCTGCCGAATGGAGTTCCTCGATCCTTAAAGGGAACTTCTTTTCCCTTTAGATACAACCAACTTTCCGATTTAGAAGCGATAGTCGCTAAAGAAGGAAAAGATCTTGCGGCAATCGTAATGGAACCTATCAGAGGAACTCCTCCGACAAAAGAATTCATTGATGGGATTCACGAGATTTCGAAGAAAACGGGAGCTGTTTTGATTATCGATGAAATTTCCTCCGGATTTCGGATAAATTCCGGAGGAGCTCATCTTGTATTAGGGATCAATCCGGATATCGCCGTGTTTTCGAAATCATTGGGCAATGGATATCCTATTGCTGCCATTATCGGCAAAGGTGATATTATGGAATCCGCGCAGACAACATTTATTTCCAGTACTTTTTGGACTGAAAGAATCGGACCAACCGCAGCGATTTCGATGATCAATAAGCACAGAAGCCGGAACGTCGGGTTACATTTGAAACACATCGGAGATAGCGTTCAGAATGGATGGAAAGAACTATTAAAAAAACATAATATCCCCGGTGGGGCGGGAGGATTAACCCCAATCGGATATCTTACTTTTGACCATCCGGACGCCCTCGTATGGAAGGCTTATTACATTCAAGAAATGATCTCAAAAGGTTTTTTGGCTACCACAGGATTTTATTCGATGTATGCTCACACGGACGATCACGTGAAGGCTTATTTGGCCGCTGCGGACGGAGTGCTGAAAGACCTTGCATATCTAATTGAACAAAATACTGTTCGAGAAAATTTAATTGGAAAGCCGGCAGTTAGTAGCTTTGCAAGAATAAACTAACTTGGAAGCAATCTCGTTATGAAATTAGAAAAAGAATCAAAAAATTGTCCGGCCTGTTTGAGTTCTGACATTCAATTCAGTTATTTTGTTTCGACGGAGGGATTTTTAAGCCTCCCGGGATTCAATCATTCCCGATGTAATCTCTGCAATTCGGTTTTTATGAATCCGCGACCAACGGAAGAGTCTTTGGCGACCTTCTACAAATCGACTGAAATGGAAGAGACCGTAGAAGCCGAAATTGCTAGGAATTCTGCAGAGCGGATATTGAATGAGGATAAAAGATCATACTTTTTAAAAAATAGAATCAATCCTCTTAAAAAGTTTTTAACACCTAAGGCGAAGATATTCGATGTTGGATGTGGCGTCGGGGCTTTTGTTCGAGCTATGAAAGACGAGGGATATTCCGCTCGAGGCTGTGATTTATCTAACGTATCTTTAAAAGTAGGAAAGTCTCTTTTGGGTTTGGACGGCTCCGATATATTCTCTGGAGATTACGATGCCATTCCGGAAGATAATTATGATTTAATTACCTTGTGGACCGTCGTAGAACATTTGCTTGATCCGGAAAAGACGCTGTCGTTTATCAAAAGTCGACTCGGCTCCGGTTATCTGCTGCTCGAATTTCCAGCCGCTGATAGCTTAATGATGGAACTTTACGGAAAGAATTATTTTTGGGTAATGCCTCCGTATCATATCAATTTATTTACTCTCTCCGGGCTTAGAACGTTGCTTTCAAGAGTCGGTTTCGAAATTCTTTATGTTCACGGAATGCCATCCAACTGGAATTTTTTCGAATCGATCGCCAAGGCTGCATCGATGTCGAGCGAGTTGAAAGAGACGATTAAAAAACAATGTCCGGAATTTGTTTTTGAAATCGATCGGAACATGGATAATTATGCGACGGTTCTTGGAAAAGAATCGGTGAAATACGTAGTCTGCAAAATTCGAAATTGAATTACACCCTTCTTCCGCGAAACTACGAATGCGAGAGAAAATATCAAATCATAAAAACTCGACGACTCGATTGCGTACGGTTACCTCTAAGGATGAAAGTTTGCTTTTACGATGGGCAAATGATCCCTCCGTCAGGCAGATGGCTTTCAATTCGACAGAAATATCGGTAGAAGATCATAAGAATTGGTTTAATTCTAAGTTAAATGATCTCAAGAGTAGTATATACATATTGGAAGACTTCGATACTCCTGTGGGACAAATTCGTTTTGATTTTAATGAAGAAGATCAATACTTTTATATAGACTATTCAATCGATCAGGATTCTCGGGGAAAAGGTTACGGGAACTTTATCCTAAGCGAAGGAATGGAATTACATCGTAAGAAGAATATAGAAGGAAAAAATTACAAAGCCTTAGTCAAAGAAAGTAATCAATCTTCTATTCGATGTTTTATAAAATGTGGTTTTCGACAAATTTCGAAATCAACCGGGCACATCGTTTTTGTAAAAGACGGAGTGTAAATCTCTTAAGGACAAAATTCTGTATTTCTCTTAGTAACGAATGACTTATGAAAAAAACAATTCTAACAATTGCCGCTCATCCCGACGATGAGATCTTAGGGTGCGGCGCGACTATGGCGCGATTGGCCGCGGAAGGTTGTGAAGTTCACATCCTTATTTTGGCGGAAGGACTTACTAGTCGACAGGATACTCGCGATAGAAAATCGAACCTCAAGGAACTGAGTGAGCTTGCTCAAACCGCCGTTTTAGCCGGTAAAGAAGTAGGAGCCAAAACGGTTGAAGTTCTTGATTTTCCGGATAATCGAATGGACTCGATCGATCGATTGGATATTATAAAAGTGATCGAGAAGAAAATCGATGAAATCAAACCTCGGGTCATTTTTACCCATAATAAAAATGATCTGAACATCGATCATAGAGTTGTCTGCGATTCAGTGATTACCGCTTGCAGACCCTTACCGGATCAAACAGTGAAGGAAATATATTTTTTCGAAGTTCCTTCAAGCACGGAATGGCAAATCGGAAGTAGTTCGGACTTATTCTTACCAAATTATTTCGTGGCTATCGAGGACAAATATCTACAAAAAAAAATGGACGCTCTAAAAATCTACGACTCCGAAATGAGAGCCTTTCCGCATTCAAGATCTCTTGAAGCCGTTAAAGCGCTTGCAACTTGGAGAGGAGCGTCCGTAGGTCATAACGCCGCCGAGGCATTTTCGGTTGGAAGAATTTTCGTTTCATAAATAAGGAAAACAATGAAAGAGATTACAATTGGAGATCGTAAGATTGGCGGCGATAAAACTTTCATTATCGCCGAAGTCGGTTCGAATCACTGTCAGGATATTAATCTTGCATTTGAAACTATCGATGCCTCGGTCTTGGCGGGTGCGGATGCGGTTAAATTTCAATCGTTAAACGTAGATCAGCTTTATTCGAACCCGTCTCAAGAAATCGTTGATTTACATAAAAAAATCGATTTTCCGGAAGAATGGCATCTGATTTTAAAACAGTACTGTGAAAAAAAAGGAATCCTATTTTTCTCCTCTCCAACCTATTTATCCGTTGTGGATCTTATGGAAGAAATCGAAGTTTCTTTGTATAAGCTAGCTTCCGCGCAAGTCGGTACGTTCCCGCAAATTATCGAAAGAGTTGCCAAGACTGGAAAACCGGTGATTCTCTCGACCGGCTTAGTCGATTACGGACAAATCCAAAAGGTCGTGCAAATTTTTAAGAATGTAGGAAATGAAAAATATATTATTCTTCATTGTAACAGTTTGTATCCTGCGCCTTATGATAAAGTCAACTTAAGGCTTATGAACGTTTATTCCGAAATGTTCGATTGTATCTCCGGATTCTCAGATCATACTTTAGGAAATCATATCTGCGTTGCCGCAGTCGCTCTGGGGGCTAAGGTTATCGAAAAGCATATAACTTTAAAAAGAGATTTGCCTAGCCCAGACGCACCTCTTGCGATCGAGCCTCATGAATTCTCCGATTTAGTGAAATCAATTCGCGAGGTGGAAGAATCTTTGAAGTTCTCACCGAGACTTGCTTTAGAGGAAGATGAACAAAAATTCAAGAATCGGATCCTCTACAAACCCTTTTTAAAAGCCGCGAAAAGCAAGGGGACGTCAGTCGGGTTTAAGGATTTCGAATTCAAAAGAACGCCTTCCGGCAAAATGGACGCAAATCAATTATTTACGGAAACTTTACCTATCATTTTGGAACGAGATTTCAAAGATGGCGAAATTTTCCAGTAGAGAACAAAAATACTCTTCATAACAAAGATCTTATATGAAACCATCCGTATCGATTGAACTTGATAAAAAAGCAAAACTACTCCGTAAATCAGGTAAGGATATAATTTCCTTAGGTATCGGCGATCCTCATTTCCCGCCTCCAAAACCGATTTTAGAATCTCTGCATCATTTGCCTGAACAGCATTCCCACTATTCGGATTCTTTCGGTCTTGAAACGTTGAGAACCAAGATTGCAGCAAGTTATGATGGTTTTACTAAGGATAATATTTTAATAACCCCTGGAGTTAAGCAGGGCTTATACTATTTGTTATCAATATTGAAGCCGAAGAAACTTTGTATCCTGGAACCAGCTTGGCTTGGTTACGCCGGCTTAGCCGATTATTTGAAAGTTCCTTTTTTCGCGGTGAATCTGCATAAAAGCGATTGGATAGAAAATCTTGAGAAGGAGAATTTCGATTGTTTGATTCTTTGTTCTCCTAATAATCCGGACGGTAGAATTTTCTCGGAAGAGGAAATTCTGAAATTGATCCGTATTGCAGAGTTGAAAAAAGCCTCGTTGATCGTAGACGAGATCTATTTACATTTTTCATATACGACCTCTATTGGTTTTTCAAGATTTGCAAAGAGAAAGGATTCAAAGATTTTCATTTTGAACGGATTCTCAAAAAGCTACGCTGTGACAGGTTATCGAGTGGGTTACATTTTGAGCGCCGATACGGATATGCTTAGACTTGCCGAATTATCGCAGCAGAATCTTGCGACCTGCACTTCCACACTTTCTCAATATGCGCTCCTGAATTTCGATCAGTGCAGTGATTCTATTCTTTATTATTTCAAATACTACCGCGAAAACCGCGATCTGGTAGCCACTGAATTGAAGTTGATTGAAGCCGATTTGCCGAATGGCGGCTTTTATTATTTTTTAGATTTGAGTAAATGGGGAATAAACGATTCTGATAAATTCTGTTCGGATGTTTTAGATAATTTTGGATTAGTTTTAATTCCCGGATCCAGTTACGGTTCTGGTTTTGATTCCTATGTGCGATTGTCTTTTTGTATCGATAGAAAAATTTTGATTGAGGGATTATCCAGATTAAAAAAGGCCCTGATGATTGGTGACGTTAAATGAGAAAAAAAATACTCGTAATTAATATCGGATGGGAGCAGGAGCCTCTACTGGAAAGGCTTCAGAAATTGGATTTTGAAATTTATGCGGTTCATTCCGAAAAAATGGATTATCCTTTTATCAAAGACATGGAGATTTGCGATTTTCGCGACATCAATCGAATCTTAAAATTCGCGAAGTCGGTAAAACCTGACGCTGTAATTTCCGATGAGTGTGATTATTCCCATTTTGCGCAAGCGATCGTATCGGAGGCGCTTGGACTTCCGGGGCCAACCCTCAGGCAGGCTCAGATTTCTTCAAACAAACTAACTCAGCGCACTCAAGCAAAATCTAGCGGAGTAAGAATACCTAAATTTGCAAGCGCATCGACTTACGAGGAAATCGAAGCGGTTGTTTCCGAGATTGGTTTTCCCTTAATTATTAAGCCCGTTGATAATAGAGGTTCAATCGGAGTAAATAAGGTCGCGGACATTTCGACTTTAAGGGATGCTTTCTACAATAGCCTAGGTGAAAGTCATTCAAGAGTCGTCATTGTGGAGCAATTTATCGAAGGCTTTGAGATCACAATCGACGGTTATTGTATAAATGGAATTCCTACCTCAGTTGCATTGGCAAAGAAGACTCATTTAAGCGATGAGGTTCGAGTAGCAATGGAGATAGAATACCCCGGAAAAATAAACGAACAGCTCTACATCAAAGCGATGAAAAATAACGAAGCGACCATCAAAGCCTTAGGTTATACTTTCGGAATGACGCACGCGGAATATATAGTTGATTCGAATGAGAATATATTCTTAGTGGAAGCGGCAAATCGAGGCGGCGGAGTTTATACGTCTGAGTTAATCGTTCCGAATGTTTCCGGTATCGATTTGATAAGTTTATATATTAATGACACAATGGGATTTGATTTGGATAAGAATTTTAAACCGACAATAGAAAGAAATCCGACTATCCTTAAATTTTTTTCCTTTCCACCGGGAAAACTCTCTAAAGTCGACGTGCCGGATTCGGTTTTAGCTGAGGACTCGATTCTAAAATTGAAAATTCTCGTCTCTCAGGAAAAAACGATTACTGATATTACTTCCGACGCTAATCGTCATGGATTTGTGATTTTGACCGCAAAAGAAGATTTGAGCGCTAAGGCCGAGGCCGTTGTAAAAAGAATAAATTTAACTTATCTGTCTTAAAGAGGTGGAAATTGGACGACATCAAAAAGAAAATAATTTCTTTAATAGAGAAAAACAAAATATCAACTGTCGAAGTTTCGGATGCCCTTGGTAAGAGAGGAGTTTTACCAGGATTCAAACCCTTAACCAAAGGACGGCATATCGTCGGCGAAGTCGCTTATGTTTTTACTTATCACGAATCAAATTGGCCGTTGCATAAGCAAGTTGAAACTATCGAAGAATGCAAAGTCGTTTTTGTTGACGCCTTTGATTGTGGAGAAAAGGCATTGTTTGGAGATATAGTGGCAAAATATATAAGCCTATATAAATCTTCCAAAGCCATCATTGCGAATGGACTGGTTCGGGATGCACACACTTTGTTAAAGGAGAATTATCCGATATGGTCTCTAGGAACGACTCCGCTTGGATGTGATAACAAAGATGTGAAAGCTGACGCTGCCGTTCTAAGTGCGGCAGAAAAAAGAGCGAAACAATTGAATCAAAGTCTTTTAATCGCCGATGATTCCGGAGTTGCAATTATTGAAAAAGATGAAATAAACGAAATCACTATCAAAAAATTAGAATTTATAGAACTACAAGAAGATATATGGTATTATTGTATAGATACGCTCAAATGGTCGACTTATAAGACGATTTGTGAAAAAGCTTATCTGAAAGCTCCGAATGTTCTCCCTGACGTTTTGAGGGCAAAGCTCGCTGAGTTTGATTTATAAAAGGTAAGTGAATGAGCAATTGGTCCGAAGTAACTAAAAACGCTATTGTGCGATACAACAATCGCTACGATAAATTAGGAAAAGACGTGAAGTCACTAGGTTGGGGGAGCGTCGAACAGCAGAAATATCGATTTGAGCAAGTGCTGACGGCGGCTGATTTTCTAAATAAGAACGTTTTAGATATAGGATGCGGTTTCTCCGATTTTTTGACGTACGCCAACGAAAAAAAATCCGGTCTCGCAAGATACATCGGATGGGACGTAAACGAAAAATTTCTAAACGAGAATAGATCGTTGGAAAGCGATATCGTTCATTTTGCAAGTCGAGACATCGCAAATTTAACGGAACTAGAAATAACGCAGCAATTAAATGAAAATCATCAAATATCGCTGATGTTAGGATTGTTAAATTTTAAATTAGGAAACGGAGAGAAAAACTACGAGTATTCTTTTGATCTCATTAAAAACGCTTATGAGATTACGACAGAAGTGTTAATTGTAGATTTTTTAAGTTCGAAACTGACTCCAGAGTATCCGAAAGAAGATGTTGTTTTTTATCATGATCCTTCGAAAGTTCTGGATTTTGTATTGAAGATATCGCCTAACGTAGTTCTGAAACACAATTATGCGCCGATTCCTCAAAAGGAATTTATGGTTTTCATTTACAAATGAAGATATTTGATTTCAATATTCATCTTCCTTTTATAGAAGACTCTGATGTTAACGTCGTTATCAAACAAGATCTCAATCTTTCCTCGAAAGACTTGAGCATCGGCCTAAAAAAATATAATGAAACGATCCAAAAAACGGAAGGAATTAACGTTCTGCTCTTTAATCCCAACCTTCACTTGGAGGACATAGCTGGTTTTAAAAAAGAAATTCAAAGCGTTTGTCCGAAATATGCTCTAACCTCTCTCGTCGATTTTAGAAGACCCGATATCGAGAATTATTTGGAAAAACTGATCGCTTCCGGTAGTAGGGCGATCATGTTTAATTCTTACCTGCAAGAAATTTCAGAGTCTGACTTTAGCTCCGTGCTTAAGGTATGTCAGATTGCTCAGAAAAATAATCTTGTTGTTTGCCTGGATGGCAGTTACGGAACCGCTAAGATGTTTGATTTCGATAATTTGAAGTTGGCTTGCTTTGTGGCGGATAAAATTCGCAAAACGCCGATCGTACTCGTTCATAGTGGCGGCAAAAGAATCTTGGAAGCCGCTCTTCTGGCATTATCCAATCCGAATGTTTGGCTAGATACATCATTCTCGCTTCCTTATTACATCGGATCTTCCGTTGAGTTGGATTTTGCCTTTGCTTATAAGAAGATTGGTTGTGATAGAATTGTTTTCGGGAGCGATAATCCCTATTGCCTTTTCGATGAAGCTCTGGAGGTCCATCTTGCATTTTTTGAAAAGTATAAGTTTTCCCAAACACAAATAGAAAACGTCATGTACAATAATTCAATAAATCTATTTGCTCTTTGATGAAAGTGCTTATCTTAACCGAGGCCGGATCTGGAATCGGACTCGGGCATATAACAAGGATGACCGCCCTAAGTTCTTACTTTAAAAGTCAGGAAAATCCGGTTGATATTTTGCTCTCTTTAAAGGGGAGTCCGAATTTTGCTTCTGATCAACATAAGATTTTCGACTGGCTCAATGAATCGCGGTGGTACACCGAACTTCAAAGATATGATTTCATTATCATGGATTCATATCTGGCAGGTTCCGAATTGATAAAACGCATCAATGATCATTCGAATAAATTAGTCGTAATCGATGATTTTAACAGAATAGAATACAGCGCCGATTTGCTGATAAACCCGAATGTTTTTTTTTCAAAGATTGATTATCAAAATCAAAAGTGCAAAACGATAGGAGGAAGCGACTTTGTGATTCTTCGAGAATCTTTTAGAGACCGTAAGAAGATAGAAAAGACGAAGGAGAAAAAAATTCTAATTTCAATCGGCGGCTCAGATTATAGAAGATTGTTGCCTAAACTTGCTAGTCTTTCGCTCAAATTCGAAGACGTCACCATAGTTTGTCCGGAATCAGATTTGTTAACCGACTTGACGGTTCGTTTTCCAAACGTCCGTCTTCTCGGACATTTAAATGAAGCAAGAATGGTGTCGGAAATTTCTTCCGCACGGATTGTGATTTCAGGTTGCGGACAATCGTTGAATGAACTTTATAACTTACAAAAGAATACGATTGGGATCTGTATAGACCACGACCAAATTTTAAATCAAGAATATTATTACGAAATAGGTTTCTTGCGATCGAAATTGTCTTGGGATTCATCGAACCTTTTAGAGGAAATTGAAGAAATGATTTCGAATTTATTTTTGGATCCATTTGAGATTCCATTTCCTAATAATTTCAACCCGACGCAAAATCTTCAAAACTATATCCGTTCACTCGAAGCGCTACGCGATTCTTCTAATAACTTGAATTGAGCAAGCAGTCGCAAAATTGGGATTTCATCTAATAACAACTTCCGATCAAAGGACTTGGAGATCGGGTCTGCCCATCGTATTTTTGGGGGAATGGTGCAAGCCATACCATCTTCAACATTCTTGGTCGAAGCTGGACCATATCGTCGCAAAGCCCTATGGGTTGGGTGAGAAAAAGTATCTAGACTATGAGTTTTCGAAAACGATCCAAAATAGATTGCTCGAAGTCTTAAAAGTAAAGTTAAACTCAATCCACAATGTAAATTACGATATCCGATCGTGGAAAATCATCTTAGGTCATTGGCTTAACCGATATACGGACGTGCTCATTAATCGATATAACACTTTGAGGGAATGCTTAAACGACCACGAAATAGAATCGACAACTCTGTTTAAAAACGACAAATATTTTCTGGCATCAAAAGATTCACTCTCCTTTATTTGGTCTTGTAACGACCCGGTCTGGAATAATGTTCTTTTCGGAAAATTATTGTCGTTCATTTCGGATCAAAATATAAAGGAACTCGAATGTTCTTTTGAGATACCTGAAAAAAAAGGCGAAGAAGTTAAAGAAACGTATAAAGCGAAGATAAGGAAAACAATAATGGGAATTTACGAAAGGCTTTCGAGCATATTTGTAAGAGAGAGTGATTTCCTATTAATTAGCAGCTATTTTCCTGTATTCATTGAGTTTATACTTCAATTAAAGCTGTTTCAGTTTCCGAAAATTTGGAGAACTTCCTCAACAAAAATCGAGGCGGAATATGACTCTGCACTTCGCAAAAATCTCACGAATGAAATTGCAAAAACCGAATTCGAAGGAGTTCCGCTTTATTTTTTATCGCTACTCTTCGAGATGATGCCTATTTGTTTTTTGGAAGGGTTTAAAGAAGTTACGCGCCAGGCCGACTTGTTGCCATGGCCATCCAAACCGAGATTTGTTTTTACAAGTAACTGCTTCGATACGGATGAGATTTTTAAACGGTGGATATCAGAAAAAATTCATACTGGCTCGAAATATTACGTCGGTCAACACGGTAACAACTATGGCACTTACCGGTTCAATAATCCGACTGTGGAAGAAGATACTGCAGACAAATTTATTGCGTGGGGAAATTGGGCGAAAGAATATTCTGTGCATCGAACCGGGTTTGTATTTAAGAGTCTAAGGGCAAAACGTATGGAACATGATCCTTCGGGTGACTTGCTCTTGATCGAACTTTCACTACCGCACTTGATCCGCACTTGGGATGTTTACGCGGAACACCACGAATACTTTGAAGAACAGAAACGTTTTGTTTCTTTGTTGAAACCTTCTATAAAAAAAGACCTTGTCATTCGATTGCATAGAGAATTTATTCAAAGGGATTGGTCTGAAGATATAAGATGGAAAGATTTTAATCCCGATCTGAAAATCGATCTCGGTATTACGCACAATATAAATTTACTTCGTAAGTCCAGATTAGCCGTTCATAGTTACGATTCGACTGGAATATTAGAGACGCTTTCTCTGAATTTTCCCACATTAGCCTTTTGGGCAAATGAGTTTGACCATCTTAGAGAAAGTGCGATCCCCTATTATCGAATGTTAGAGGAAGTCGGAATTTTGCATCTTTCTCCTGAATCTTGCGCTAGGCATATAAATTCGATATGGCAGGATGTGGGGAATTGGTGGTTGAGTGAGAAAGTTCAAGGGGCGAGGCGTGAATTTTGCCTTCAATTTGCTTTAATGACCGAGCGCCCGGTCGCGTTATTGACGGAAATATTTGAATCTTGATTTTTTTTAATTTTCCACATGTTAGAGAATTTGCAATTGAGTCCGTGATAATCTTTGTTTAACGTAAGGTTTTTTAATTCTCGATCGACTTTCGTTCCACTAAGCCGATTCCCTCTTAAACAAACTTTTTTCCACCCAACTGGTTTTTACCTTTGTAAAAAGTAGGAATGAAGGTTTGGATTCAATTTAAAGAATGGTAACGAGACCTTAAGAAAAAAATATTGTTTTTATCTATGATTCCTAACATTCCGAGTAGAGAACGTTCTTGAATCTATCTTAAAGAAATGTCTAAAAAGGTGTTGTATGAATAAAGAATATGCCATATTGGATGTTGGCTGCGGAAATAAAAAAAGAGCCGGTGCCATTGGGATCGATTTTAACAGTCGGACCCAAGCGGACGTTATCCATGATTTGAATTCTTTCCCGTATCCTTTTGAAGATTCTTATTTTAATGAGATTTATATCGATAACTGTTTAGAACACCTTGACGACGTAATGAAAGTCATGGAAGAAATATATCGAATCTGTAAACCGGGTGGCTCTGTTAAAGTAATAGTTCCTTATTTTAGATCGTTATGGGCCTTTACGGATCCGACTCATAAGCATTTTTTCGGAGTCAATTCTTTTACGTATTTTGATCCGGATCATATGATATTTAAAAGATACGCCTATACAAAAGTGACATTTAAAACTGAAAGGATCGTTTTTAACGAAACGCTTAGTGACGGCTGGATTAAAAGGATGTTCGTCTTCGTCGCTAATCGTTATCCATTTCGATATGAAAATTATTTAAGCCATTTATACCCTCTGGATGATATTACTTTTTATTTAAGGAAAATATAATATTCTCCTTCCAATGAAGATTTCCGTTTGTATTCCTACTTATAACCGCGCGAGTCATTTGTCCAATTGCCTAAATTCTATTTTTATTAACGGAAATAGGGAAGAGATCGATTTTGAAGTCTGTATATCCGATAACCATTCGGATGATCAAACTGAAAGTGTGGTCGAGAATTTCAAAAAAAAACTTCCGATTCGATACCGAAAGAATGAATTCAACGTCGGAGTGGCCAGGAATGTACTAAAGGTGGTCGATATGGCGGAAGGAGAATTCGTTTGGCTTATTGGAGACGATGATCTTTTGCTTCCGAATGCGCTTAAAAGCCTCTCAGATTTGATTACCAATCATTCGAAAGTCGATTATTTCTATATAAACTCGTTTCATTTGACGACTGAGGTTGTATTCTCTTATCCACAACCCTTCGATACGGCTCATTTACCGGAACACATGGAATCGTTTTCTTCCTGGAAGAAGGATGGCGAACTGAAGTTTATCGAATTAGTAGATCCTAAATATTCTTTCGATTTTTTAGGAGGAATGTTTTTGTCGGTATTTAGGCGGGAAAAATGGGTGGAAAATTGCCACATTGTAAACGCTCCCCATCTTGAAGACGAGAGAAGATTCTCTTTCTTTGATAATACTTTTGTTCATGTTAAGATATTTGCTCGGGCATTTTCTCATTCTTTGGCTTACTTCCATTCTTCCCCTTTGAGCGTATGTTTGACCGGCGCACGGGAATGGGTGCCAATGTATCCTCTGGTTCGAAGCGTAAGATTGATCGAAGGATTGAATGAATATAGAAAGAATGGTCTTTCTTTATTAAAGTATTTAAAATGTAGAAACTTCGCCCTCAAATTTTTTATTCCGGATATGATGTTCATGATTTTGCATAGGAAAGTATCTGGGATAAATTATATAAATCCGATTGGAGTTGTTCTAAGTAATTGTCTTTTTCCGAATTTTTATTTGTCTTTTTTTTATTTTTTTATTAGAAAATTAAGCGATCGTTTTAGCTCAAGATAGTCGCTCAATCCGTATAACAAAAATCGTAGTTGTAAAAAGGAAGTTTGTAAATGAATAACGAAGTTATCGAAATCCACTCATGTGAAGTTTGCTCTAACGATAAGCTAGTTTCCGTTCTTGACCTAGGCCTTCATCCCATGTGCGATGATTTGGTTCCTGTTGGCGATACCAGAAAGTGCAAAGAATATCCGATCGAAATTTTATTCTGCGAGGTTTGTTTGACGGCACACCAGCGTTTTCAGGTTCCGAAGCACGATTTATTTCCGAAGTCATATCATTATAGATCTCGTTTTACTTTGGATGTCTTAAAAGGTATGGAAGGTCTTGTCGAGTCTTGTCAGAAAAAATTCGGTAGTTTAACCGGAAAAACCGTTTTAGACATAGGTTGTAATGACGGCAGTCTGTTGGATTTTTTTCGCAACAAAGGAGCGACCACCATCGGAATTGAACCAACAGAGGCTTGCGCTGATGCGAAAGAAAAAGGACACGCAACGTTCAATGATTTTTTATCGGAGCCGTTGGCTGAAACGATAATTAAGCTTCATGGAAAACCGGATTTCATCACATTCACAAACGTATTTGCCCATATTGAGAATCTCAGGGAAGTTATCGCTGCGCTAAAAAAATTAGCCTCGTCGAACACTGTGATCGTCATAGAGAATCATTATTTAGGATCTGTGTTAGATGGGAATCAGTTTGACACTTTCTACCACGAGCATCCTCGGACTTACAGTTATACTTCCTTTACATATATGGCGAAGTCTTTGGGCGGGTCGTTGTTAGGCGTCGAGTTTCCATCTAGATACGGAGGGAATATTCGAGTATTTATCGGATTTTCTTATAACGCAGATCAAATAGACTCGTCGCTCGATCGCGAGAAGTTAGCGAGTCGCGAAAGAGATTTTATGAACAATTTCAAATTACTTAGAGAGAAAATTAATCTTTGGCTTAAGTCAAAGAAAGAAATGATTAACTCGATGTTTAAGAAGTATGGTAAATTGAGAGCAAAAGCGTTTCCTGGACGCGCTGCGATCCTAGTAAAACTTCTAGGCTTAGATGAGAATATTATCTCAGCCGTGTATGAAAAGCCGGGTTCGCTAAAGATTGGTCATTTCTTACCCGGAACGCGGATACCGATTCATTCAGACGATGAATTATTTTCATTTTCGGACAAAGCACTGCCAATTTTAAACTTGGCTTGGCATATTCCGACGGAAATACGCACTTACTTAACGCAGAACGGCTATACGGGCGAGATTATCGATATACTAGACGAAAAGGATTTTATATAACTTCAGTAATCTTATGGGAAACGTAAGTTATACCGATGTGGGCGCCCACGCTGGATCTTCCTACTTTCCTAGAAAAGTTTCTTTGATTGGAGGAGGAAGGTGGGCTCGCATCATAGCGGAAGTTCTCATTACTCAGGTTTCCCCTTCAGTCGAACTGACGATCCATTCGATACACAACGCGAAAGAGTTATCCGCTTGGGTTTCGAAATTTGATTCAGAAAAAAGGATAAAAGTAGAATCAGTCTGGCCTGAACTAACAAATGAGAGTTGTTCAGCGGTTATTATTGCGAATGCGGCTCGTGACCACGCAAAAGCAATTGAATTTGCGTTATCTTCCGAAATTCCGGTCCTGGTTGAAAAGCCTTTGACCCTTTCCAGTGAATCTTCTCGGAGATTAATTGATCTAGCTCGAATTCAAGGAACGCGCTTCGCGGCCTCTCATGTTTTTTTATATGCTAGGTATATTGAAAATTTTGCAAAGTTGGTAACAAAGGAAGGAGAATTATTGTCTTTGCAGTTTGATTGGATAGATCCTAAATCGGAGATTCGATATGGGGAGTTCAAAAAATATGATTCTCTTTTACCAATCTATGCGGATATCTTACCGCATATAATTTCGATTTTCGATTACTTGCTCCCAAATTTAGAACAAAGTTGTAAGAGTTTAGTTTTTTCACGAGGAGGAGCGAGATTGGAACTTGAAATCATCGTTGGAAACGTTCCATGTAAGATTTATTTAGAAAGAAACGGAGCTTCTCGCACTCGAAGTATTGAGGTAAAAACTACTAAGCAAGTTTTTAAGTTGGATTTTTCACAGGAGCCGGGATTCATTTCGACCGAGTCTCAAATAATTCCAGGAGATTTTAATTGGGAGGTCGGTAAAAGACCTATTGCGTCTATGTTGACTGCATTCCTCAATTGGGCTGCAGGCGGTCAATATGATAATCGTCTTAGTGTGGAATTAGGTCTTAAAAGTAATCAAATGATAGATCAAGTATCGGAATTTTACGATATTGCGATGCTGGACTGGTTGAAATCTATTCTCGTCAATCCAACTTATTCGATCGAAGATGACGTTTTATACGCATTCGCTGAAATTCTAAATATTGATAAGGCAAATTCTTCCGAGATGGAAATTAAAAGAAAATTGGATCAGATCAGAGAAAGTTTATTAAATACCGCTGATGTATCCCTTTCCCAATTGTTGGGTAAGATAAAAACACGACAATAAGTGCGTATCATAGTAGCAATAAAATATTAATCAGAAATTAAATTAGAAAGTTAACAGTAAGAATCAGGGAAAGAAATTTTCTTAAAAGATATCTTTGGTATTTTCTTTTTTAATGATAGGAGTATGTTTGAAAGTAGTAATTCTTGCAGGCGGATTTGGGACTCGTATTAGAGACGTTGCGGACGATATTCCGAAACCGATGATTCCGATTGGACCATATCCGATATTGTGGCATATAATGAAAATTTACTCCAATTTTGGACATAAGGATTTTCTAATATGTTTAGGTTATAAGGGTCAGATTATCAAAGATTTTTTCCTAAACTATGAGGCCTATACGCGCGATTTTACGATCACCTTCGGCGAAAGCGGGGGAATTAGTTATCACAGTAGGCACGATGAATTGGATTGGAAAGTGACGCTGATTGATACAGGATTGAATTCTATGACGGGTGCTAGAATCGCAAAAATGAAAAATTACGTCGGGAATGAGGACTTTTTATTAACCTATGGTGACGGAGTCAGCGACGTTAATATCAATGAATCCATCGAATACCATAAAAATCACGGTAAGGTGTTAACGGTGACCGGAGTTCGTCCGCCCGGAAGATTTGGAGAAATGGTTAGCCGGAATAACGGCCAGGTAACCGAGTTTAACGAAAAGCCACAAGCTACCGCGGGCAGAATTTCGGGCGGCTTTTTCGTCGCAAATCACGGAATATTTGATTATCTAAATGACGATTCCACTTTAGTATTTGAACAAGAGCCGATGAGAAAGTTGGTTTCCGAAGGTCAGTTAATGATGTATGAGCATGACGGCTTTTGGCAGCCTATGGATACAAGCCGCGAATTCGAATTATTGAATAAACTTTATAACCAAGGTAAGGCGCCATGGATTCGTTGATTCGTTTTTTTAAGGGTAAACGCGTTTTAATTACCGGTCATACCGGTTTTAAGGGGTCTTGGCTGACGTTTATTCTGACTCAAGCGGGAGCAAATGTCGCCGGTTACGCACTACCGCCTATAACGAAAGTCAGTCATTTCGATTTACTCGAATTAAAAAAAGGGATTCTTCATACCGAAGGGGATATTCGCGATTTTAATAAACTGAACGATCTTGTTCAATCGTTCAAACCGGAAATCGTATTTCACTTGGCCGCACAAGCGTTAGTGAGAGAATCGTATGCCGATCCGAGAACAACTTTTGAAACGAATGTGATGGGATCGGTAAATTTACTCCATGCGGTTGAGCTTTCCGATTCTATTAAGACTCTTGTATATATCACTTCGGATAAATGTTATGAAAACGTCGAATGGGTATGGGGATACCGTGAAACGGATCAGCTCGGAGGTCACGATCCATATAGTGCCTCAAAGGCGAGCGCTGAATTGGTATTTTCTTCCTATCTGAGGTCCTTTTTTCAGAAAAAGAACGATTTCGGGGCGGCCTCCGCGCGCGCAGGAAACGTAATCGGTGGCGGTGATTGGTCGGCCGATAGAATCATTCCGGATTGTATAAGAGCAATCACGACAAACGGAAAGATAATATTACGAAATCCGAATGCGACTCGACCTTGGCAACATGTGTTGGAGCCCCTTTCCGGCTATCTTACTCTCGCAAAATGTTTATCGGAAAATCCTAAAAAGTTCAGCACAACTTGGAATTTTGGTCCTTCCACTCAGAAGGTTCGTACCGTTTACGAAGTTACGAAATCCATAATCGATTCCTTAGGGAAAGGAGAAATTATCGTGGACCAATCGCAAGACAAAGTACACGAGGCGCATCTTTTGCAGCTTAACTGCGATAAGGCGCATCAATACCTAAATTGGTATCCAAGATGGAACGTTGATCAAACGCTTGAAGCAACCGCGTCATGGTATAAACATTATATTGACGGCGGCAACGTTTTGGAAAAAACTAAGGAGCAAGTTGAAAGGTATTTTGGCAATGATTGAAGGCGTAATCGTAACACCATTGAAGCAGTTCTTCGACGAACGAGGTAAGGTAATGCACATGCTTCGATCTGATTCCCCCGTTTTCTCGGCTTTTGGCGAAATATACTTTTCTTCTACGAATCCTGGGGCAATCAAAGCCTGGCACTTACACAATCGGATGACCTTGAATTACGCCGTTATTTTCGGAGAAATTAAGTTTGTGTTATACGACGACCGCCCCAACAGTTCTACGAAAGGAAATATCATGGAATTTTTTCTTTCGCCAGAGAACTACTGTTTAGTAACAGTGCCCCCTCTTATATGGAATGGTTTCAAAGGGATTGGAACTAAAAGCGCCATAGTAGCCAATTGCGCTTCGCTTCCGCACGACCCGGATGAAATAATCCGGAAACCGGCAAATGATAAGAGTATTCCCTACGATTGGAATATTCAGCACAAGTAAGATATTCAAAAATGAATATTTTAATTACAGGTGCGTTCGGATATTTAGGCGGACGACTAGTCGATCACTTTAGACGAAATTCACCCGATGCCATATTACGATTGGGCACGACGAAAGCAAAACGGGGGAATCGGGAAAAATGTGAAATTTTTCACATCGAATGGGAAAAGGAAAATACGCTTGATTATGCCTGCAATGGGATCGATTTGATAATCCATACTGCAGGGATGAACGCTCAAGATTGTTCTTCGGATCCTGCCGGCGCTTTTGCAGCGAATGCAGTGAATACGGGCAATCTACTAAAATCCGCAACTCGAAAAAAAGTCGGAAAATTTGTATATATTTCAACGGCGCATGTATATTCAAATAACTTAATGGATCTTATCTCCGAATCCACTCCGGTAACGAATACTCATCCCTATGCCTCGAGCCATAAAGCCGGAGAAGATTTGGCGATGTATTATGATTCCCTAAATAAACTTGAGAGTGTTGTTTTTAGACTTTCGAACTCCTACGGACCACCCGTCGATGAAAATGCCCATTGTTGGAATCTTCTTATACCCGATTTGTGCAGACAGGCCGTTATAGACAATAAGATTGTTTTAAGAACGAACGGCTTGCAAAGGCGAAATTTTATCTCGCTTAAGGACGCTTGCGGTGCCGTCGAATTTGTCTCTAAAAACGATATTCGTGGTGTTTATAATTTAGGCGGAATCTGGAATCCTACAGTTTGGGAAGTTGCCCAATTGATTCAAAGTCGATGTGAACTTTTGTTGGAGAAACGTCCCGAACTTTTAAGAATGGATCCCGATCCGTCGGAGAAGCCTCGTAGTTTAACATACGACATTTCCAAACTTTCTAGTTTGGGCTATACGCCGACGGAAGACAAAGTGATCGAAATTGATAACCTAATTCGATTCTGCAAAGAAAAATTTCCCAAATCATGAATTCGGATCTAATATCGGTCGTTATTCCGACGTACAATCGTGCGGCGGATTTGGAAAGAGCGATCACTTCTGTGATCGACCAGACCTATTCAAACTGGGAGATTATCGTAGTTGATAACTCGTCGACAGATAACACTAGCCAAATTCTGCGTTCCTTCCAAAATCCGAAAATCAAGGTTTACGAAATAAACAATGAGGGAATAATCGCTCGTTCCAGAAACTTGGGCTTAAAAAAGGCTAAAGGAGAATACATAGCTTTCTTAGATTCGGACGATTGGTGGCGGAGATTAAAGCTGGAGCTTTCTATCGAAAGTCTAAAAAAAGGCGCGGATGTAGTTTACCATGATCTATACGTTGTTAAACGTCAAAATCAAAGATTCCGTCTAAAAAAAGCCAGAACGAGGAATTTAACTAAACCAGTCTTCGATGATCTCTTAAAGAACGGCAATGGAATCGTCAATTCGAGTGCCGTCTTTCGAAGATCCATACTTCAAGAGGTCGGATTGTTAAACGAAGGGAAAGAGTTCATAGCTTGGGAGGATTACGATTTTTGGTTGAGAATCGCCGAAAGGAAGAAAATATTCAAAAAAATCGAACGCACGTTAGGCTATTATTGGCTTGGCGGCGGGAACGTCTCCAATGAAAATAGAACTTTGGCAATCTTGGACTCATTTTTAAAACATTATGGAAAATATTTGAAAGATAAAAATTTGCCGTGGTGGGTTCGATACACTCGCGGAAAAATATACTTTCACCGCAAAGACTACATAAGCTCGGCAAGAGAATTTTCCAATCTACATCCCGATAAGTACGAGATCCGGTTGAAATCTTTTCTTTTTGTGCTTCTTTCTAAGTTATTCGATAAGCGAGTTCGCGGTTTAAGAAAATGATCATAGGAATCGACGCTTCTAATATAAAAGGAGGCGGGGGAGTCACCCATCTTAAGGAGCTTTTAGAAAATGCAAATCCCGCAAAATACGGATTTACAAAAGTAATCCTCTGGTCTGTAACAAAAACTCTTTCGCAAATCGAAGATCGTCCTTGGCTTACGAAGGCAAATTGCTCCGAGCTTTCCGGTAATCGAATTTTACGCTGGTATTGGCAAAAGTTTAAACTATCGGAATTGGCAAGGGAGCAGAAGTGCGATCTTCTTTTTGTACCCGGCGGTTCATTTTCGGGAAACTTTAGACCGTTTGTTACGATGAGTCAGAATCTTCTTCCTTTTGAATGGGGAGAATTGCGCAGATACGGGTTTTCAATATTTACGTTGAGGTTGATTCTTTTATATCTTTTTCAAGGCGCCACTTTTCGCAAAGCACAAGGGATTATTTTTCTTACAAAATATGCAGAGAATAGAATATTAAATAAATTAAATATAGAGAATAGAAACGTCGTTATTATTCCGCACGGAATCAATGAAAAATTCTTTCATAAGCCTAAGATTCAATCTGAATTTATGGACAGACGCAATGATAATCCGATCGAGTTACTTTATGTTTCCTTTATCGGCGCTTATAAACATCAATGGAACGTCGTTGAAGCCGTAGCAAAATTGAATAAGCAAGGAATCCGGATTCATTTAAGCTTAGTCGGCGCTCTAAGCGAAAAATCGTCCGCTCGGAAATTACGATTGAAAATGAATGAATTTAAACCTTTGGATGGGATCGTTTCATTATATACCGATGTTTCATATGAAAAAATTTCGCGGTTTTATCAAAATGCGGATCTTTTTTTGTTCGCTTCCACTTGTGAGAATTTACCAAACATTCTTATCGAGGCTATGGCGAGCGGACTTCCGATTGTGTCTTCAAATTTCGGACCGATGCCGGAGGTTCTGGAAGACGCAGGTCTTTATTTTAATCCTCTTTCCGTGGAAGATATCATGAATCAATTGAAAGCCTTAATTTCTTCAAAAAGTTTAAGGGTCGAGCTTGCAGCGAAAGCGTTCAAAAAGGCTAAGTTTTATTCTTGGGTGACGAATGCGGAAACGACGTTTTCTTTTTTCCAAAAGGTAGTTATAGATTTTAGCAAGAATTAAATAGAGCCGTGTAAACGAGCGTTGATTGATTCAATGAATGAAGAATGAAAGTCGGAAATTTAACTTCGGCTATTCTTGTTTTAATGAAAGAATTACAATTTTATTTTTCATTCGCTCAAATTATTATGAAATGTATGTTCCCCAATGCAAAAAGAAATAAAGATAAATAAAGTGAATCCCCCCTTTAAAATATTGGTATTAGGCGTTTCGGGTATGTTAGGGAGCGCGGTTTATAAAGTTCTTTCTGATAATTCTTCCTTTTACGTAGTTGGAAGCAATCGAAGTAACGAGAATTTGCGTTTTTTTTCAAAGGTCGAGAAGGAGCGAATCATTTCCGGCTTCGACGTTCTAAATAACGACGATCTCATGGAATTGTTTTTAAAAGTGAAACCGGATTTAGTAATCAATTGTGTCGGAATCATTAAACAACAGAGATCGGCTAAAGAACCGTTAGTCGTTTTACCTATAAATTCGTTACTCCCGCATAGGCTGGCAAATTTATGTAAACTGATCGGTTCTAGACTGATTTTAGTCAGTACGGATTGTGTCTTTAACGGAAAAAAAGGGAATTATACTGAGCACGATATTCCTGATGCCGAAGATCTGTACGGAAAGTCGAAGGAGATTGGCGAGGTCTTAAACGAGGATCATGTTCTTACGATTCGAACTTCCATTATCGGGCATGAACTTAATTCGAATTATTCTTTAGTAAATTGGTTTTTATCGCAGCAGGCTCGGGTAAAGGGATTTAAAAAGGCGATTTTTTCAGGGTTACCTACCTGCGAAATTGCCTCAATAATTCAAAACAATATTATTCCGAACGTAAAGCTTAGCGGGCTTTACCACGTTTCAGCGGAGCCAATTTCAAAATTCGATCTGCTTAGCCTGATCTCTGAAATTTACGACAAAAAAACTAATATTGATCCAAGTGAAGAAGTCATAATCAATCGTTCCTTGGATTCTACTAAATTTCGAAACGCGACTTCTTATTCACCGAAGGCATGGCCTGAACTGATTCTTACCATGAAAAAATACAAAGAAAAATATTTGGATAGTAGCAATGTTTGATAATAAAGTTTTGATGATCACTGGAGGAACGGGCTCCTTCGGGAATACCGTGTTAAAACGGTTTTTAGGAACCAATGTTCGGGAAATTCGCATTTTTAGCCGCGACGAGAAAAAACAAGAGGATATGAGGATTTTATTATCCAATGATAAAGTAAAATTCTATATTGGCGATGTTCGAGATTATGAAAGCGTCTCTCAAGCAACAATCGGAGTAGATTATATTTTTCATGCTGCTGCTCTAAAACAGGTGCCATCTTGCGAATTTTATCCGATGGAGGCAATTAAGACTAACGTTATAGGTACAGAAAATGTGCTTTCCGCCGCGATTGCCAATCAGGTAAAAAAAGTTGTCCTATTGAGTACGGACAAAGCTGTTTATCCGATTAATGCAATGGGAATTTCTAAAGCGATGGCGGAAAAACTTTTAGTCGCCAGGTCGAGAACCGTAAAGGAAGGTGGGACCATTCTTTGTGCAACTCGTTATGGAAACGTGATGGCATCCAGAGGGTCCGTAATTCCTCTTTTTGTCGAGCAAATTAAGAAGGGAATATCCCTCACCGTCACAGATCCGAATATGACAAGGTTTTTGATGTCGCTTGAGGATTCCGTGGACTTGGTGCTCCACGCTTTTAATTACGGAGAGCAGGGGGATATTTTCATTCAAAAGTCGCCGGCATCCACCGTAGAAGATTTAGCGAAAGCATTATTAGAGATATTTAATAAACAAAATTCAATTGCGGTAATTGGTACGAGGCACGGGGAGAAACTTTATGAATCCCTAGTTTCCAGAGAGGAAATCGCTAAGGCCGAGGATATGGGAAGGTATTTTCGTATTCCCGCCGACAATCGGGATTTGAATTATAATAAATATTTTATCGAAGGCGAACGCAAAGTTTCCGAATTTGACGATTATACTTCGCATAATACGAAAAGATTAAATGTTCTCGAAATCAAAGAATTACTACTGAAGTTGGACTATATCCAAGAGAGTCTGAATGCTTAAAGTAATGACCATCGTTGGTACTCGTCCTGAGTTGATCAAGATGAGTCGAGTGATCGCGGAACTCGATCGAAATTTTCAACACGTTTTAGTTCATTCCGGTCAGAATTATGATTATGAATTGAATCAGGTTTTTTTTGAGGATTTGGAAATACGTAAACCTGATTATTTCCTCAATGTAGCGGGTGAATCCGCTACTGCCACGATCGCTCAGGTTCTTATTAAGGCTGACGAGGTTTTCGAATTAGAAAAGCCCGATGCTCTCTTGTTGTATGGTGATACAAACACTTGTCTTTCGGTTATTTCTGCAAAAAGAAGAAAAATTCCAGTGTTTCATATGGAAGCAGGAAATCGCTGTTTCGATCAAAGGGTTCCGGAAGAATTAAACCGTAAAGTGGTCGATCATTTGAGCGATATCAATTTAGTCCTTACGGAACACGCGCGACGTTATTTATTGGCGGAAGGAATTCGTCCTGAAACTATCATCAAAACCGGCTCGCACATGGACGAGGTATTAAGTTACTATCGGGGTAAAATAGATCGTTCCACCATTCTTAAAGATTTAAAATTAGAAAGTCAGAAATATTTTATCGTAAGTTCGCATAGAGAAGAAAACGTCGATACGGCCGAAAATTTGCAAAATCTATTAGAATCTTTGAATGCGATCTGCGAGGAATATAAATTACCTGTTATCGTATCTACTCATCCTAGAACTAGGAAAAGATTGGAAAGCGTTAAGAATCTACAGATGAATCCATTGATAACTTTCTTAAAACCTTTTGGTTTTTTAGATTACGTTCGTTTACAAATGTCCGCCCTTTGTATTCTTTCTGATAGCGGAACTATAACGGAAGAGGCTTCCTTGCTTGATCTTCCCGCAATCACAATTCGTAACGCTCACGAGCGTCCGGAAGGGATGGACGTGGGAACTCTCATTATGAGCGGTCTTTTAAAGGATAGAATCCTGGATTCGATTAGGATCGTAATAAACCAACGGAAAACCGAAGGCGGTAAAAAACGCCCCGTCGAAGATTATCAGGTCGGTCCGGTTTCAAAAAAAATAGTTAGCATCGTTCAGAGTTATACTGATTACGTCAATCGAACCGTTTGGCGCAAAAGTTAAATTTCCTTATGAAAATCTGTATCGTCGTGGATGATTATCTTCCGGAAAGCACTAAAGTGGCTGCGAAGATGATGCATGAACTTGCTATTGGTTTTCAGAAGAAGGGTCATGAAGTTACGGTTATCACGCCTGGACCCGGTCTTAGCCGAGCGTTTAAAAAAAGAATTATAGACGATATTCGAGTTTATTCATTTCCATCCGGAAGGATCAAAAACGTATCTAAGATCAAAAGAGCAATTAACGAAACTCTCCTATCGTATCGTGCCTGGAAATATTTGCGTCAAGAATTTAGAGCGAATAAAAACGATTTGATCCTTTACTATTCTCCAAGCATTTTTTGGGGTCCGCTGATTAAAAAATTAAAACGTTTATGGGTTGCTCCGAGTTATTTAATCTTAAGAGATTTGTTTCCTCAGTGGGCGATTGACAGCGGAATCTTGGGAAGAAATTCTATTATCACTAAATTCTTCCGATACTATGAAAAAATCAATTATGAAGCGGCAGATAAGATAGGCCTTCAATCTCCCAAAAATAAAGAATGGTTCGAAAAGGAATTTCCACAATATAGGCAGACTCGGATTTTATTTAATTGGGCGGAGAATACTCCGGTAAAATTAGGAGTAACTTCTTACAGAGAGAAATTAGCCCTCAAAGATAAAATCGTTTTTTTTTACGGCGGGAATATCGGACATGCACAAGATATGCGGAATATTTTAAGATTGGCTAACAATCTCAAGGAATTCCCGGTTGCACATTTCGTTTTAATCGGCGCAGGGGATGAAGTGGATCTTGTCAGAGAAACTATAAAAACGGATTCTCTATTCAACTTAACTCTAATGGAGCCTGTGTCGCAGAGTGAGTTTAGAATTCTTTTGGCTGAGTTTGACGTCGGTCTTTTCTGTCTCAATCGAGAACACAAAACACATAACTTTCCCGGCAAGGTCTTGGGTTATATGATTCAGTCGATTCCGATTTTAGGTTGTGTTAATCCTGGAAACGATTTGAAAGAGATAATTGAAAACGCTAACGCAGGTTTTGTTAGTATAGCAGGGGACGAAGCGGATTTTAAAGATAACGCGATCAAACTTTTGGATTCAAAAGCTCGATTAACCATGGGTCGAAATGCAAAAAGATTGATGGACGAGAAATTTTCCTTAAATGCAGCAATCAATCAAATTGAGAATTCTTTTGAGTTTAAATAATATATCATATATTTATAATAAACTATACCGTTATAGAAATCATGAATTACGAACGTCGACATTCTAAAATTTACGAACAATTTTTTCTCAGTCTATCCTTCCAGTTTTTTATCGGATGGTTACTGTTGATTTTTGGCATATATATCACCTTGGGAATTGTCGTGGGGTGGAGTAAAGAAATTCTTTTTTACGAGAATAATTTCAATACTACTATTGCTACGATATTTTCATTTTCTTTTTCCGTTATTTCTCTACGTAAAATTTTTAAATTTCCCGTTGCACAGTCTTCCGCATATATTCTTCCTATCGTTACTTTTGCATATGCGCTGATTATTACGTTTTTTTTCTTTAACCGAAAGTCCTATAGTAGCCAGGTTTTTACGGCCGCATATCTGATCACTTTGGCATGGTGCTTTTCCGGATATTTCGTAGGGCATCGTTATCGAATTCTGAAAATTGCTTACATTCCGCTTGGTTCCGCTAGAACGATGGAGAATACGCACGGCGCAGAATTCTTTCCGTTAGACGAACCTTCGTTAAAGAATCAGCAATATGACGCAGTGGTTGCGGATTTGACCTCGGACGAACTTACGGCGGATTATGAACGCTTTTTGGCGAAATGTACACTTTCCGGGATTCCCGTATATCATACGAAACAAATCAAAGAAGCTCTTACTGGAAGGGTTAAGATTCGTCATCTTTCTGAAAATGATTTCGGCTCTCTTCTTCCTTCTCAGTTTTACGGATTTTTGAAAAGAACTATCGATCTATTTGCCTGTTTGATTTTAATTCCTATAACTCTTCCTTTTCTGGCGATAACTGCATTGATCATCAAACTTGAAAGTTCCGGACCTGCGATCTTTCGCCAGAAAAGAATGGGATATAGAGGTAAAATTTTTACTATGTATAAATTCAGAAGTATGTATTCGGACGTCCGAGGAGAAAAATTTACGGAAGGTCCTTTTGATCCTAGAATCACAAGATTTGGAAAATTCATCAGGAAATATCGGATCGATGAGTTGCCGCAACTTTTTAACGTATTCTTGGGCTCTATGAGTTTTATTGGTCCGAGACCGGAATCCTACGAGCTTTCTCAGTGGTATGAAAAGGAAGTTCCGTTCTTTTCATACCGTCATATCGTGCGCCCGGGAATTACCGGATGGGCGCAGGTGGAACAAGGGTATGCAGCGGAGGTAGAGGGGATGAACGTCAAACTGGAATACGATTTTTATTATATTAAGAATTTTTCATTTTGGTTGGATATGCTCATTACATTTAAGACGATCAAAACGATCGTCACCGGCTTTGGATCCCGTTGAGTTTGGAATTTAGAAGAATTAGAGGAAGCAGTTAAAGGTCTATGTCTTTAGCAATTATTGCATTCGGAATTTTAAATATAGTTTTTTCTTATGTTTTTCTCAAAAAGACGAGTTGGATTTTAATACTGATTCAGCTTTACTGGTTTTTCTGGATGTTTATTTCCTCCTTGTCTTTAACCGGGCTCTTTATACCTTCCGATTTTACTTATTTTCTTTATATAACGCTTTTGTCCTCCGTTACGATCGGCGCCGGTATTTATAAATTTTATTCAATCTTGAAAAAGGACGAATTGGAAAAATCTAAAAATCAAACGAACTCTTTATTGAGAATTTCTGATGAAGCAAAGGAGTTTTATTTTTTTGTTTTTATTTTACTTTTCGTTTTACCGGTCGTTTTATTTTTCTTTCTAAAATCCCTTTATATCAATTTTTCACCCGGCGCGATGCCGCCTTCTATGTTTCGAGCGCATGCTTTCGGAATCTACGGCGATTCTATTTTATTCGGGAAGAACAAATACCTATATTACTATTCTTTGGCGATAAATCCCTTCATCTTGGCTACTCTTTTTTTGGGGGCGGGTTTTTATCTGAAATTAAATCGTAAACGATTGCTTATACTGGGTTCGGCCTTGGTTGCGATGGACACTTTGATGATGCTTGGAAGATTCGGATTTTATTATATTTTAGTAACTCTCTTGCTTATCCTGATTGTGAAGTTTATAAAGGATCGGGAGAATTTTCGGAAATTTTTTACGATTCCGGGCTTATTTGCGGTGTTATGCGGACTTGTTCTGATTTTTTCAATCGGTATGTTACGAGGCCCGCGAAAAATGGCGGGTATGAAGGAATTTGTTAGTATGTATGTGATCGATTATCATACGGAATCTTTCGTTATGTTCGATCATGAATTGAAGAATAAGGATTCGCTCTTACACGAGCGAACCTATGGTAGAACTTCGCTAGGCGGTTTGGAAAGAGGTTTTTCATTTCTTTTAGCTTTATTTAGAATTCCTTTTTATTTTCAAATTCAGAGCGATTTAGTAGGAGACTATCTTCATAAGAATCGCTTGTTAGGTTATACGCCGGAAGGTCAACCGAAAGAATACAACGCCTTTGGTTCAGTCTTGTTCAGTTTGTACAAGGACGGTGGAATTCTATTTACGATAATCTTTGGAGCATTGTTCGGATTCTTCGTCTCTAAATTTTCAGAGTCAATTTTTGATTTAAACCCGTTTCGACTTTCCATTTTGGCTTCTTTGCTTTTTATAGGAATTTTTGGAATATTTCAACCGGTTTTGAGCGGACCCATCCTTTTAACTATTTTATTTTTAGCCCTCTTTCCCTTTCTTTAGGGAGATCCAATTAAAAACGAGGTGCTTCGAGGGCAATTTAGCATAGTGTAATTTCCTTTAGAAGCAATTCGTAGATTGAAGAATATTCGGAAAACTGAATCTATCATCGTAAACTTATACGCGTTTTCGCTTTGAAAATTCTACAAAAAAATTGTCCTCCATCTTAAACAAAGTCTACGATCGTCATCCCAATCTTAAAAAGATTCTCCACAACGGAGGATGGCTTTTTTTCGATAAAATTTTCCGAATGGGAATGGGGATGTTTCTTGGGGTCTGGATCGCCCGTTATCTTGGTCCGGACACTTACGGAAAACTCAACTATGTTGTCGCCTACATTGCGTTAGTCGGAAGTTTCACAAGCCTCGGTTTAGACGGAATCGCGGTAAGGGAATTAATCAAGGATAAGACCTATAAAGAAGAGATTCTTTCGACTTCATTTCTTTTGCAATTTATTGCGGGTCTTTTGGCCTACGCTTTGAGTTTAGGTCTTATTCTTTTTTTGAGGCCGGGTGAAGCCGACGTTTTTTGGATGGTTTGTCTGGTTGGATTTACTCTTAGTTTAAGAGCGATCGGAGTTGTAAAATACTGGTACGAAGCTCAGGTTTTGTCAAAATATTTTGTCTGGCTTGAAAACGGACTTTTTATCGTATTTTCTTGCGTAAGAATTTTTCTAATTATAGAAGGTTATTCCGTCTTCGCGTTCGTGTGGATCGGGTTGTTCGAGTCCGTTATCAATCTGATCGGATATTATTTTATTTATAAGTTTCATGAAGGCGGATTTTCCGTTGCTCACGCGAACTGGAAGAGAGCGGTTGAACTTTTGCGCGATAGTTGGATGCTTCTTTTATCCGGTCTTGCTATTGTCATTTATATGAGAATCGATCAAATTATGATCGGTCAGATGTTAGGCGACGAAGCGGTAGGAGTTTATACAGCGGCAGTAAAAATCAGCGAGGTCTGGTATTTTATACCGATCGCAATCGCGTCCTCACTTTTTCCTTCTATATTAAGAGCGAAAGAATTTAGCCAGGACTTATATTTGAATCGGCTGAAACTTCTTCATTCGATGATGCTTTTGATCGCGCTAGTGATCGCGATCCCTATGACGTTCTTATCCGATCCGATCATCCAATTTTTATTTGGTCCGCGTTTTTCTGAAGCAGGTGTGATATTGGCGATTCACATTTGGGCTGGAACGTTTGTGTTTCTCGGTGTCGCGAGCAGTCGATATTATCTCACTGAAAATTTGCAAAAGGTGGAGCTTTACAAAAGTATTTCAGGATGTTTGTCGAATATTGTTTTGAACTTTATCCTGATTCCGATTTACGGAGTAAAAGGAGCGGCGATAGCCACCGTTATTTCTCAGTTCTTCGCAAGTACGCTGTTTAATCTTTTTTTAAAAAGAACGAGGGAGATATTTTTTATTCAGGTTGGATCCGTTAATTTTTTAACACTGCTGCGCCAATTGAATCGGCTTCGTCGATCTATTTAGTTTCTATGAGAGTTCTCTACGATCATCAAATTTTTTCCATGCAGAAATTCGGAGGGATTTCGCGCTATTTTTATGAAATTCTAACCCGACTTCAGAAAAGTAAAATTATAGAGGTCGATCATTCCGTGATTTATTCTTCTAACGAATATCTGGTCGATGATAAGGATTTTAGAGTAGAGCAACCTTATACATATCAAAGTTGGTTCCCTAAGTTAAAGTTTAAAGGAAAATATAGAATTTTTAGACTGATACAACGTGCGGGCTTTCTTCCCGATCCGGAAGCGCGGATGAAAAAAGAAATTATCGGTAAGATAAAGAATTCAAACTTTGATATTTTTCATCCAACTTATTATTCCCCGTATTTCTTGGGAACTCTTCAAGAATCGGGCAAGCCGTTTGTTTTGACAGTTCATGATTTAATATATGAGCTTCATCCTGAATATTTTTACGATGCAAAAGAAGTGATTCATAATAAGAAAATATTGATCAATGAAGCCGCGGCGATTATTGTTATCTCAGAAAACACTAAAAAGGATCTTCAAAAATTTTATAATATCAAAGAATCGAAAATCAAAGTCATTTACCACGGTTCTTCTATGATTTTGAAATTTGCAAGACAAGAATCTATCTTTGCGGAATCAAAACCAGAATATCTTCTTTTTACGGGAAATCGTTCCCATTATAAAAACTTTTCCTTTTTTCTAAAGAGTATTCGATTCTTATTCCAAGAATTTCCGAAACTTTCGCTTTACTGTGTGGGCGGCGGGAGTTTTCAGCAGGATGAAATTGCTCTTATTGAAGAGTTAAATTTACAAGAGAAGGTAAAACAATTCCAAATTGCAAACGACGAAGAATTAGCCGAATATTATAGGAACGCTTTGCTCTTCGTGTTTCCGTCCAGGTACGAAGGATTTGGAATTCCGCTCTTGGAAGCATTCAGTTGCAAGACTCCTGTCGCCTGCAGCGATACCTCCAGTTTTCCTGAGGTTGCGGGTGACGCGGCTTTTTATTTCAACCCGGATTCGGAAGAGTCGATTCGTAACTGCATCAGAGGTGCGATTGTGGATCCGGAAAAAAGGAAAGAAAAGATTCAGAAAGGAAATTTGCAGATTCAAAAATTCTCTTGGGACAAGGCGGCTTCGGAAACTTTGGAATTTTACCGGAGTGTTCTTCAGGATAAATGAATATAACAATGAAATCCCCCGTTCTTTTGATCGCATTCAACCGACCTGATTTTACGTCCATCGTTTTCGAAACAATCAGACAGTATAAACCGAGTAAATTTTATCTCGCTGTCAACGCTCCTCGCGCAGATAGGGAAGGAGAGGCGCAAAAATGCTCCGAGGTCCGTAAAATTGTGGAGAAAATCGATTGGGACTGTGAAGTTCATACCCTTTTTCGCGACGAACATTTACAACTTAAAATTTCGGTCAGCTCTGCCATAACTTGGTTTTTTGAGAACGAAGAGATGGGGATAATATTGGAAGACGACATCGTCCCGGATCCGAGTTTTTATATTTACTGCGAGCATTTATTAGAATATTATAAAAATGACATACGCGTAGGAATGATCAGCGGAGATAATTTCGGTTTCGGGCATCGCAGGAATCGGAATAGCTACTATTATTCGCTGTATTCCCATATTTGGGGATGGGCCTCTTGGAGAAGGGCTTGGAAAGGCTACGACGTTTATATGAAAGATTACGCGGATTTTTTTTCGGGACATTGGTTGGAAGATCTGTTTCCGGATCAGAAGGAATTTAGATTTTGGAAGGAGAATTTCGACGAGGTCGCTTTTAAAGGATTTGAAACTTGGGATTTTCAATGGGTTTATCACAATTTCAAAAACGGTCGCCTTAACATCATGCCTTCTGTCAACCTTGTAAAAAATATCGGATTCGGAGAAGGTGCGGCGCATACGGTTCATCCGAGTCCCTATGCGAATATGAAAACTGAACCTTTATCTTTTCCGTTAGATCATCCTAAATTCTTCGTTCGCGATCTTATAAGCGACGCCTATTCTAAAAAGACGTTTATTGGATCAGAACGACTGCCGTGGAAAAATCGATTCAGTCCGATACGCATACTGAATCGATTGAGGAGCTATCTGTTTGGAATCAAATAAGGATCAAATCGAATGTAGACTCTGCGGTTCCCCGGCGCAGCTCGAGTTTAAGACAAAAGTACTGAACCAGTATCCTATTTCTTATTATAAATGTAAGAGTTGCGATCTACTGCAATCCGAAACTCCATTTTGGTTGGACGAGGCGTACAATAAGGCGATTTCCATCTTAGATACCGGGATATTTTTAAGAAACAATGATAACGTAAAAAGGCTAACGTTATTGTTAACCGAAGCGCAGTTTCAATTGGCAAAAGGCGATTTACCGTTTTGGAAATTCCTAGTTGGAAACTCGATTCCATACCAAGGTAAGATACTCGATTACGGAGGAGGGCATGGAATTCTCGTTCGTCTCATGCGCGATGTGGGATTTGATTGTTTTTGGTATGATAAATACGCTAAGAACGATTTTTCCGAAGGATTTGGTTTTGATCCGAAGACTGAATACGACGTCGTGCTTGCGTTCGAACTGTTCGAACACTTCGACAAACCTAAGGAAAATATATTAGAAATTTTAGAAATTCAAAAACCGAAGTTATTGATTTTTTCCACTCTCTTATACGGAGAAAAAACCCCCGATATGAATTGGTGGTATTATTCCTTTGAAGCGGGACAACATATATCCTTTTACAATCTGAAAACTCTATCGAAATTAGAAGAGATTTCGGGATATTCCGTATGTTCCCTGTCTCAGGATTTCCACTTAATGATTAGAAAGGATTTAAAACTTGATCATCAAAGATTAAGAAGAAGCCTGCGAAATTTGGAAAAACGTTTTTCTTCCGTAAAGAAACTATATCATACGAGAACATTCGAAGATCATGTTATGCTTAAGAAGCAGACTTCTGAAAGTTAAGATCCGATTCCAGCAAAGACGTTACCAAATTGAAAAAGAAGCCCGTAAAATACGAAAAGAAGACCATTGACGTCGTGATTCCGTCTTTCAATGAAGAAGGAAATGTCGCGGTCCTTTATCAACGATTGAAGGACGTGATCCCTGCCGACTACGACTACAGAATTATTTTTGTCGACGACGGAAGTTCGGACGGAACCTTGAAGGAAATTCGAAAGCTCGCAGAAAAAAATTCGAATGTTGGATTTATTTCCTTCTCAAAGAATTTCGGTCATCAGATCGCCTTAAAGGCGGGTTTGGATCATTCGGATGCGGATTGTGTCATTTCTTTGGATGCCGATCTTCAGCATCCTCCGGAGCTAATTCCGATTCTTATTCGAAAATGGGAAGAAGGGAACGATATCGTCTATACGAAAAGAATGGATAACGAGAACGTCGGTCTTTTTAAAAAGATTACAGCGAAGATTTTCTACTCGCTATTGAACGCACTTTCAGGATTGAACATCGATCAAGGGGCAGCGGATTTCCGCTTGCTCGATAGAAAGGTTGTGAACGTATTAAAGACCTTCGAGGAAAGAAATCTTTTCATTCGCGGAATGGTAACCGGAATCGGTTTTCAAAAAAGTTTTATCGAATATCAGCCTGAAAGAAGAGTTTGGGGAAAAAGCAAATACAGTCTGAAACGTATGTTTTTATTCGCTTTGGACGGAATCACTTCTTTCAGCGTAAAACCTCTGCATCTCGCGACAATCGCCGGAGTTATTTTTTCCTTTTTTTCCGGAATATACGCAATTTATGCAATTGTAATATTCTTTACTTCGGACAAGGTCGTATCCGGTTGGACTTCCGTTTTGGTGAGCGTTCTGTTTATGGGCGGAGTTCAACTTATAGTTCTCGGGATCTTAGGCGAATACATAGGCAAAATGTTCCTTCAAACAAAAAACCGTCCGAACTATATCGTCAAAGACGCTAATATTTCTTCTTAACGGAACTAATCAATGAATTCAATTGTTTTTTC